>DASZFK010000436.1:0-6300 GCA_035939855.1 Candidatus Angelobacter sp. | reverse complement strand
GATCTGGGAGAAAGCCGCACAAACGATGAATCGCACAAGGCTGAAAAACAGCCGGCGGCCGAAAAGCACGCCGATGAAAAAAAGGTCTTGGACTCCCTCGGCGCCGCGGTCGAAAGTTCACTAGCGCGCGTGATGATTTGGACGGAGGCCAAAATCATGCGCTTGCTGGATGAGGGGATGGGCGACGCCTTGGTGCAGTCGTCTGTGGATGTCGGCCGTCACCTGCTGATGAAGGCGGTCGTGGACGCGCTGGGGGGTAGTTCGGGTTCTATCCGCAGACGGGTCGGAAATCAGTTGGAACTGGTTCCGGGGGCCGTGGGATATGAGACGATTCGGGACCTTCGGCACGAAATCGATCTGACCGACAAATCTCTGGCTGCCCGTGCCTTTGTGTATAACAAAACCATGGTGGTGAATGATACCTTCCATGATCCAATGTCTCGCAGCTTTCGGGCGCAATTTACAGGCACCCAAGATTCAGACCGTCGAATGAGGGAATACTTGGGCCAGGGCGGCTCCTATGCTGCTGCCCCCCTTAGAGATGCTTTCGGCCAGAAACTGGGAACCGTGCTCATTCAGGCAAAGAAACGGTGGTGGTTTTACAAGTATCATTTACGCTGCCTGGATGCATTTGGCGACCGTGTACGGACGGTCGTAGACCACCTGGAAAGCACCTTGCCCGCCAATTTCCTCTTGCAAATTGGGGACGAATTGCCTACTGCCGCCCACTCGTCCAGCCTGGATCACGCGCTCAAGGTTCTAGTCCAGAATTTCCAGAAAGCCTGCCAAGCCCAGGTAGTCAGTCTCTTCCTTTGGGAGCCTAGCTTCGAACGTTTTTTGTTGTACGCTGAAGCAGGCTGGAAGAAAAGTGGGTGGGAATTTAAAGCACAATATGCAGAACATGAAGGGTGGACGGGAAGCGTAGCTCTGGAGGATGAGCCCCACTACGAGAAAGACCTCCGTGAATATAAAAAAAGAACAAGAAGTGACCGCGACATGGGGATATACGAGCCCGCCATGTTTGGCAGTCGCGATGACGTAGTGGCGACGGCGAGCCTGGGATTGCCTCTTAAGGCTGGCGGGAAGCGCCTTGGCGTGCTAATAGCCCTGCGCCGTTATTACAAAGGTGAGAAGCCGGAGCCGTTTGTGACCACAGACCAAAAAGTGCTGATCCAGGCCGCTGACCGAATTGCAGGCTACGTCAGCGTACTTCTCTTGCAACGCTTAGAGCGGCTTGAGAAGGAAAGGGAAGAGCGTTATCGGGCCATCAACCAGGCAATCTCCGCAGCCGACGGACCGGAATCTGCGCCGGAAACCCTTCTATGCCGGGAGCTTCGCGGCCAGTATCAAGCCGAGCAGGTTTCTTTCTATGGTAAGAACCTTGAATGCCTGGCCTGCGAGCCCGGCCCGCCCCACTCGCCCGATGATCTGCTGGAGCAGGTCAGTCGTAACCTTGAACCAGAGTTCAAACGGATTGAACTCGACGAACAGGAAAGAGCTGATCCTGAATGCCGCAAAAGCTATGGGCTGCTTCAGCGCGCTTGCATACCGCTGTCGCTCAAAACCCTTCTGGGCATCATCGATATCCGCTGGCATGAAGATGTAAAACGAACCGACCATCCTCTGCGGCACGGATACGAAAAAGAAATGAAAGCCCTTGGAGCAATGATTGCCTCTGTCTATCAACGCTACCTGACCGGATCGGAACTGAAAAGAGCAGAGCGTGATGCGGCCGCCTGGGGAGGCCACAAGGCAAACATCATTGATGCCATGATAGCTCCGGCCAAGCAGGCTCTGCACCGTTGCAACAATATTGATTGGCTTTTGGAAGGACTCCAAAAAATGATTGTTGCCGGTGACGATCTGAATGGAATCAAAAGACGCATTAAGGAGATAAGATTCAAGACGCGTCAACTCCCCCGCGCCATGCGGTTCCTGAAGGAGGGAGCGCAACCGGTACGGACCCATGAACTGGTTGACAGTCTCGTGAAAGAAGCGATGGCAGAGCTGGATTGGGGCGAAGATGGAAATAAGGACGAAGATGGAAATAAGGGCCAGGATATCAAAGTGCAGTTCGGCGTAGCTGAGGGACTTGCCGTATGCGTGAGTCGTGCTTGGATCGTTGAGGCATTCTACAATATCGCCGATAACGCCATTCGCGCCATTCGAGATAAAGGTAAACCTGGAGCTTTCATAATCTCAGCCACTGCAACCGGCGGAAAAGCGCGAATCGTCTTCAAAGATTCCGGTGTCGGCATGAGTGATGAAGAGCTAGAATTAGTTTTAAAAGGTTCCCACAAGCCGAAGCTTCATAGAACCGGGGTTGGCTTGCCGCTCACGCGCGTGCTGATTGCGGAACAAGATGGAGAATTTAGGGTTAATAGCCTACAAGGATTTGGAACAGAAGCTATAGTGAATCTGCCTCTGGTTAAGGAGAATGGATCATGCCACATCCGGCAATAGATAAACAGAGTTCTGGAACAATGGATCAGCCGTCAACAGTACCTGTACCAATTGATCAACCGCCTCAATCGCAGACTTGTATTCGTATTCTGATCATAGAAGATGAGCTGTTGGATATTTACTGCAGTCATATCAGGGAATTTGAAGAAAAGAGGCTGAAATCAATCGGAGTGACTCTTGATATCGTAGCTGCCGGATGTGCAGCCGATGCTAGAAAGCATTTCAGTAGCGTTCAGCAAAATCTACCATTTGATTTGATGTTTCTCGATCTTACCATGCCGGAGGAACGCGGCGGAAATCCCCAGCTCGACATAGGTCTTAAGCTTGGCAGGCTGGCGCAGCAAGAGCGTTCTGCAAAGCACATAGTAGTTCTTTCAGGTCAACTAGACGACCTAAGTGTTCGACATATCATGAGGTTTCTGGATGTAAATGCAATCGAGATTGAACAAAAAGTCGATCCAGAAGAATATATTGGAAATGTCAAAATCTTGAAAAAACATCTCCAACGCGTCACTAAGAAAATTCTAGATGAAACAGGGCGGGATCAGGGCGTCACTCATCTGGCAGCCACTGGAGATCTTTCATCTCTCCTGGAGGAAGATTTTGCCCTAGAAAGCTCAAACATATTAGAGCAACGCACTAAAGATTTAGCGTTATACGCAGAACGTTGTGTGGTGGATTCCTTCGGGTCGTGCTTTTCACGGTGCCTCCGCGATGTTGAACGAAGCGGTGAAACCATCGGCAATGAGTTGTTGGAGCGTCTAGGTCTTGATTTGGAACTCGACAGTGGCGATCGTCTTGTGCAGCAGGTTCTTGAGATCAATCGCTCTCTGAAAACTGGAAGACACGATTGGGCTGAACTGCAGAGATCACTGGGGTTGACTTTTGATGCTTCGCCGGAGCGAGTCGAGATTCGTGGAATCCTTTACGGCCTTCTGCAAGAGTTAGATCCCTGTATAACATGCAAAGGTGCGATCCTTGTGGCCAGCGACTTGGAAGACGCTCTGCGTAGCGAGTTTGAAAACACTGCTGTTATAAGTTTTGGGGACGAAGTGCGTGCGGTCCTTTCTGAAATGATTCTGGGAGCTATGTCTGAGTGTCAGGATTTCCAGGGCGCCATCACGCTAAAGCCCTCGATCAGCTATACGAATGCTCATGGAATATCAAATCCAGATGGAGACTGGGTAGAGGTCAAACTTCTGGATAACCTGAAATTGCTGCCCTCGGATTATGTCCCCATCATTAATGAGGGCGCGGGCGTCTTGGTAGGGGAGCGCTTCAGCCGGGCTTGGGGACTGTCTGTCATGCAGCACATCGCCCTGCAAGGCGGAGGGAGATTACAGGTGGAAACGCTTCGCGGCGAGAATACAATTATGTATCGAATTCCCCGAGCGCGGAATGCCTAAAGCTTTAGTGATCGAAAACGTCTCCCGCGATGTAGAGCGGCTCATCAGGATTTTGACTCAGGAAGCCATCGAGGTTGTGGTTTGCCAGTCTGGTTCTGAAGTGGAACATCTTTTAAGTCATCCGGATCAATCCTTTGCAATTGCTTTTCACTCCCTTGAAATTCCTGGTCCACCGTCTGGCATGGAATTGATCGTTCAATGCCGGAAACAGCGTCCGCAAATGCCCATCGTCGTCATGAGTGGGGCGCTCGACCTTACCCTGGCTGCACGGGCCTCCGCGTTCGGCGCACGAGACTTCATCCAAAAGCCCTTAGACCAGGGACGCGTAAGGTCTTGCCTTCACGAATTGCTCCAGGCAACTGACCCGCTCGTTCCTATGCTGCAAAAACTGCGAGAAACTAGCCTGGGAGAAAACGGCGAGAAGTTGGTCGGCGAGTCTACTGCATTCCTCGACACCTTGAGGCAGGTGGCAAAAGTGATCCAGCATTCGGATTCACGGGTGCTTATTCTGGGCGAGTCGGGAACCGGTAAGGAGTTGGTCGCCCGGGCGATTCATTGCCTGGGGCCTTTGGCATCGCGTCCCTGGATTGCCGTCAACATCGGAGAGACTCCGGCCACCCTGGTTGAAGCATCCCTGTTTGGCCATGAAAGAGGGGCCTTCACCGATGCTCGAGAGCTTCGCAGGGGGCTTTTCGAACTTGCTGCAAACGGTACATTATTCCTGGACGAGATCGGCAATTTGGAATTGCCTCTTCAAGGGAAGCTTTTGCGGGTGATACAGGAACGCCAATTCAGGCGATTAGGCGGTTCCTCGTCGCTGCATTTCAATGCCCGCCTAATCTGTGCAACTAACAGCGATCTGGCCCTTGCCGTTCAGGAAGGAATGTTCCGGCGGGACCTTTATCACCGTATTGCCGAGGTCGTTATCAATGTCCCGCCTTTGCGCGAGCGCCACGGAGACGTCGATGTTTTGCTCAAGCATTTTCTACAGGCCTATCGCCCGGAAAATCACGTCAAGCTCGCCCGGGAAACACAGACCATTCTTCGAAGTTATTCGTTTCCGGGTAATATCCGTGAGTTGCAAAACTTGGTCAAGGGGGCCTTGATCCAATCCGATGGGAACGAGGTGTTGCCTGGCCACTTGCCCTTGCAGACGATGGGGAAATTCCTTGGTGGGATTACAGAATCTGGCAAGATTGATAGTGAGTCAGGCAGCGTAAGCGCGTACTTGGCCGGCCTTGTCGCTGCTTTGCAAGGGTCCTTGCCTGAAAATTGGCTCCAATTACCGTATCGACATGCAGCTCAGGCGGTGGAAAAGGCTTTTGACCGCGTTTACTTGCAACACAAGCTGGAAAAAGCTCACCACAACATCACTCGGGCAGCCTCCACGGCTGAGCTTGATACAAAAACCTTTCGCAAGCATTGGGAGAATAGCGGGCTACCGCCCCTGAAAGACGACAAGCAAGAAACGTAAGCGCATGTTATTTTCCAATTAACCTGGTTTAAGACACCCTCTCGAAGAAAGACATATCTATGGATGAATCAAGCTCGGTAGGTGTGCGTGAGCCGCATAATGACTTAGCCTTGCTCCTTGAAAGATGGCTCGGCCGTGCGCGCGAATCGCAACGCGGTCACTACGAAGCTGCCACTCGGCTGGAAAACCTCAATCATTGGCTTGGAATCCCCGTGGTTGTCATGACAACAGTCGTCGGCACCAGCGTATTTGCCAGCCTGCAGCGGCAAATGGATTTGCATTGGCAGGTTCTAGTCGGGTTAATCAGCGTTCTGGCCGCAGTGCTCGCCGGACTCCAAACGTTCCTTCGGTTCTCGGAGAAAGCGGAAAAACACCGGGCTGCTGGGGCAGCTTACGGCGCCATCCGGCGTGAAATTGAAATGATCCTGGCAGTTCCACCGGCGGACCGGAATTCCAAGGAGTTGCTCGATGGGCTCCGCATTCGTATCGATACCCTGGCGAAGGAAGCTCCCGAGATACCTGCCCGTGTTTGGAGAAGCCAGCTTCCCAAATCGGAATAAACGTCCGTCACTCGGCAACCGCTGGTTTAGCGTCTCCGCCAAAACCCGCTAGACGGAGAAGTTTGTCGGAACTGTATACGGCCAGGAGCCGTTTAAAATCCGACAGCGTCCAGTATGAGATCGCTTGCAGTGTATGGTAAAGCAAAGCGTATCGATACTCTCCTTCAAAATCGAGAGGAGCATTTACAACATGCTGTTGCTGGACCTCTCTGGCCGCGCGACGAACATCTTGTATCAGTTGAAGGCATGAGTTTACGTTGTCGCAGAAACAATCATTTGAGGACCATCGCTTCTCGTCTTCCCAATGTTTACCAAGCAAATGATCTTCCATTTCGCACCATAGTGGGAACTGAGTCGATGTCTGATCGAGACCAGGTAACTTGTTAGCGCTCTCCTG
>DASZFK010000435.1:0-5167 GCA_035939855.1 Candidatus Angelobacter sp. | reverse complement strand
TTGGCGGCCACGGCAATCATCTTTTTCTCGGTGTCTGAGAGTGGACGCACTTTGTCGGTGTAGTGCTCGATTGCCGGCGTATTGCCATCGGCGGAGACCAGTGTCGTAAGCGCCTGGACAAGATGCCATGCCGGGCTGTCGACCCTGGCTTTATTGCTTGAATGGATGTCACGTTGAGGGCCACGGCCCCAGCGTTCTCCACTTGAAACCAGCTCAAGTTCCACGACACCTTTAGCGCCTAAGTCAATGGTCACTTCACCGCCCAGGTCCTGCGAGGGAAATGGCATAAATACGCCGCTACAGCGCTTCAAGGCAGCCAACACCTCAGGTTTCTGCACCACTTGGCTAAAGTGTGGCGAACCGATTTCCTCCTCGCCTTCGGCGACAAAAACCAGGTTGACCGGCAGCTTTTTTCCCGCCCCGCGAATTGCATGAAGGGCAGCCAGGAAGGTAGCTTCCGGTCCCTTCTGATTTACAGCGCCGCGGCCGATGATGACTTTTCCCAATCCGGGTTTGTCGACCAAGGCAGCTTCGAATGGCGGCGACGACCACTCGGAGGGATCAACCTGCTTCACGTCGTACATGAAATAGAGGCCGAGCGTGCGAGGAGCTCCGGCGTCGAGCGTGGCGAAAATTCCGGGATGCCCATCGGTTGGCGACTTGGTTACCTTCTCGAATCCGGCGTCACGAAGCATGCGCATCGTGAGATCACAGCCTTCCGTCATGCCGCGATTCTCTGCTGCGATCGAAGGCTGGCGGATCCATTGCTGGATGCGCTGCACCGACTCATCGTGGCGTTTTTCGATCTCCTTCCAGATGGGTTGCAGGCCGGAATCCTGGGCTTGTGAAAATCGTGGAAGAGTAAGCGCGGCTGCACCGGCAGCCGCAGAGGCGATGAAGTCTCGACGATTCATGGCGAACAAAGAATAATGAAAGGCAGAGAGGCTGTCCAGAGACAGCCGCTTAACCACACCGAGGGTATGGTCCATTGAAAGGCTAACTTCCTGGCGAGCTTCTCAACGGACATGCAATCGGGTGATCGCGCGTGATCGGGAGATCGGGTGATCGGTTTTGGAACAGTGGTCGATTTTAAGCACGTTATCGTTGCAGTTAGGGAGAGTCAGATGCTGTCAGTTG
This sequence comes from Candidatus Angelobacter sp., assembly GCA_035939855.1. Lineage (GTDB taxonomy): Bacteria > Acidobacteriota > Terriglobia > Terriglobales > Acidobacteriaceae > Angelobacter. Next base: position 4,030 of record DASZFK010000435.1, on the reverse strand, counting down.
GCGCCTGAGCTGTTGCGGTTCTCTTTACCTTTTCGCCGTTTCTGTTGTTCGTCGCAAAGAGCCGCATACCGGGATCTTAAGGCTTCGAGTTCCTCATCGGACAGATTTTCGATGTCAATCATGTCGTTGTGGGCAGGTATGTGGGAGCGTATCAATTCATCAAGTTTCAAATGAATGGCTTTTGCATCCCGGTTCTGTGTGTTCTGAATAAGGAAAACGACGAGGAAGGTCACGATGGTTGTGCCAGTATTAATGATGAGCTGCCACGTGTCGGAAAAGTGAAATAATGGACCACTAGCTGCCCACAACAGCAGAATGACCACGGCTGCCAGAAACATGTACGGATGTCCGACCATCTGCGCCGTTCTTGAAGCAAAGCGGCTGAACCACAGATTCATGCTGTTTGCTCTTACGACCTCTGCATGAGCTTGGCTTAGCGGCGACTCCAAAGATTCTGGGTTTCTATCGAAGGCCCTTTCATTGCCGTTCCGCAATCTCTTTGCTCTTGGCTTTGATTCCTGAATTCTCATATCCACAAGGAGTTAGATGCTGATAACTCTGTTGTGTCGCCAGAGGTGATTTCCTGACCTGAACGCCCGACTGGCTGAAGTCCCATTAACCGTTAGCTTTGCCTTCTTCCAAGGCGATTTGCTGAGCGGCGCCAGGCGGGGACATGCTATCCAACCGTTCCATCATAAGCTGTAGATCAAAGGCTTCTTTAATGGATTGCCTTAATGGCTGGTTCCACCTGCACTTATGGCGCCTTGCTGATCGGTGCCAGCGGCTTTGCCCGTCAATGCTTCCATCAGATGCTGCAGGTCAAAGGCTTCCTTAAGAACCCGCTGATTGTAGTAGACCAGCACCAGGGCAATGGTCAGCAAGGGGAAGACCAACGTGTTCACTCCAAATTGCAACAGCCCTTGAAATAAGTTAGAGGCGCTCAACCCGGTCGGATTTCTTACCCTGAATATCTGCAGTTCAATGATGCTAAAAATCCACAATAGCCCGAATTGCAGAATGTAGACCAACAGGTAAACGAGAAATACCTTGAGACGGCCGCCTTCGGAAAGCTTGTTGCTGCGCGTCAATGCGTCGTTTGGTTTCAGGTTTTCCAAAAGGGCGGCTGGTATCGCGAGGGAATACGAGGCGAGCCAGTACAGTCCTGGAATGATGAGAAGAATAAGTCCCAGTCCGAACAAGATGCCCACAGCAATATTGATTAGGACAGTCCTCCCTATTTTTCCGCTGACCTTTCGTAAAGCATCGGCGATACTTGTCGAGCCGCCCAGATAAATCGTAGAAACGGCGTACACGGTTCCTCCCTGAGCGATGGCAGATGCTATTAGAGTGCCAATTAAGCCAATCACCAACGCGAGAGCAGACCCAGCGCCGAAGGCCGCAGGATCTGCAGGCCCGTTTGTGAGATCGACGAAAAGGCCCAAGATAAGAGGTATGACGTTGGCAACGGCTGCGATTCCAGCAAAGACTACGAAATTGTTGCGGTAGAGGGTAAATGTCTTGTCGAGAAGCTCGCCGGTCGAAAGTGGTGTCAGGTTGGTGCTCATGGATTCACCTAAGCCTCTGGTTGCGCGATCAAAAGCCAAGAATTGCGAAAGACCGAAAAACCGCTGTACAGCTTAAAATCGCTTCCGAATGTGAAACATGCGCTTATGTTGTAAGTGTAATTCGAGCGCGGTGCGTTACAAACAGTGGAATTAATGACTTGATTTGAAGATCAGGGTTGCCTTTCGACCATAAAGTAAAGTACGAAAGTTATATTTTTACATTCTGGGCCTTGACCCGGGCCGCCCGCAACAGCTATAGTTGCCTCCATCATGCACGGTTCGCAGAATATCGAAATGATTAGGGCGATGGCCATGTGTACAACAGCCACATGCACAGCCATGCGATATTCTGGCGAGTCGGCGGTTTAAAAGCACTTATAAAAAAGGCTAAATCCCAAACCCACTCGCCAAAGCGAGTGGGTTTTTTGTTTCGTGTGCAAAGGAAAGAGATGAATCGCGAAAACCAGGACGATGAAAACTGTAGCTGGGAGATATCTGTGCCGGCGACATCCGCCAATCTGGGCTGTGCTTTTGATTGCGGCGGACTGGCGCTGAAGCTCTATCTGAAAGCTAAATATTCAGCTTGCCCTCCAGCAAACGGCCTGACTCTCGAATACCGCGGCAAGACGCTCGATCGGGTGCCGCTTGACCATTCCAACCTTGTGATTTCGGCGTTTAGCCAGGCCTGCGCTCACCTGGGCAAACCTTTACCAGATGGACATATCGAGGTTGAGAGCGACATTCCGGTGGGCGTGGGCCTGGGCAGCAGCGCGGCTGCTGTGATTGCCGGTCTGGTGTTGGGTGGACGATGTTGCCGCGAAGACGTTTCCGCCGAGCAGATTCTACGTTGGGCCGAAGAAATTGAAGGTCACGTCGATAACGCCGCTGCAGCTTACCATGGTGGCCTGGTCTTCGCCCTCGCCAACAACACTGATCAGATTGTTACCCTGAAAACCAGCTTTCCTGAGCATATCAAGCTGATCGTCGTATCGCCATCGGTAATTGTTCCCACTCATGAAGCACGGCGCGTGCTCCCAGGAGCCTACGAGCGCGCTGATGTTCTGCATACGCTTCAACGCACGGCCCTGCTGGCAGCAACATGCTTTTCAGGAAAGTTTGAGCTCTTTCCTGAATTGTTCAATGATCGTTTGCATCAGCCTTACCGCCAGCAACTTGTACCTGGGATCGCCGAAGCCTTGAGGTTGCGGCACGAGGGTTTGTTGGGAATTGCCATCAGCGGCTCGGGTTCATCGGTGATCGCCCTGGCCGTAGCCAACGAAGCAAGAATCTCAGAACGCCTGCAGAAAATTTTTGCTAAGGAAGGAATCAAGGCCGAGGCTCTGGTGACATTGGCGGACAACCAAGGTTCGGTAGTTACCTGTCTTGAGAAAACGGCCAGTGCGATGGGAGAACGAATATGAGCAGAAAGCGGTTGATCGTTATGAAGTTTGGAGGCACCTCCGTAGGCAATGCGGAGCGGTTCCGGCAATGTGCTGAAATCGTGCGTGAGGCTGCCGAAAGAGACAGGATCATCGTCGTTGTATCGGCGGTGGCCGGAGTCACCGATCTCATCCTTAAAACCATTGAGGCATCCCGGCAGGGCGATACTGCGGGAACAGATGCTGCGCTGAGCAAGCTGGAGAGGCTGCATCAGGGGATCATCGCAGAACTGTTCAGCGACGATCAGGCGCAGGCGGTTTCGCATTTTGTGAACCAGGTGCTTGAGCAGCTTCGCAACTCATGCCAGGCGTTGCTTACACTGCGATCCCAGATCTCCGCCGAGACCAAGGATTCATTGGCTGCCCTGGGAGAGCGCATCTCAGCCCGGGTGCTGGCCAGCTATTTGGGCTATACCAGGGCCAGCGGCGAATTTGTCCGGGCCGAAGATGTGATTGTGACTGACAGCAATTTCGGCTGTGCCGTGCCGGATATGCAGGCGACAATGGAGCACTGCCAGTCTGTCTTGCTGCCGATCCTGCACCGCGGCGCGATCCCTGTAGTGACGGGATATTGCGCTGCCAACAAAAACGGACAAACGACCACTTTGGGCCGGGGCGGATCGGATTACTCTGCCACCATCATCGGCGCAGCCATCGCCGCCGATGAGGTGTGGATTTGGACGGACGTGGATGGAGTTTTGACCGCCGATCCGCGTATATGTTCGGCTGCCACTACTTTGCCTGAGATCAGCTTTGCCGAAGCCATTGAACTGGCTTATTACGGAGCCAAGGTTATCCACCCGAAGGCCGCTTATCCAGCCCAGGATGCAGGAGTGCCGGTGTGGATCAAGAACTCGTTTCGTCCTCACGTTGCGGGAACAAAAATCACCCCGGCAGCGGCCCCATTCAACTCTCCGGTGAAAGCAGTTACGTGCGTGAATCATGCAGCCCTGATCACGCTGGTGACCCGGCGCGACGTGCATTCGGCCGAATTGTTTGGAAGGCTGTTCCTTCGCCTGGGCCAGG
>DASZFK010000434.1:0-2309 GCA_035939855.1 Candidatus Angelobacter sp. | reverse complement strand
TTAAAAGAAGCTCTCCGGATCTGGCAGAAGGTTCTCGGGCCAGAACATTCCGACACGGCGACCGGCCTCGATAACCTGGCGGGGCTCTACCGGGCAATGGGCGAGTACGCCAAAGGCGAACCACTCTTAAAAGAAGCGCTCCGGATCTGGCAGAAGGTTCTCGGGCCAGAACATCCTCTCACGGCTACCGGCCTCGATAACCTTGCACTGTTAGAGTTCGACCTCGGCCGGATCGACGAAGCCACGGCTTTTGCCCGCCAAGCGTCTGCGGTAGACTTAACAATTCTTTCGAAGATATTTTCGTTCACCTCCGAACAACAGCGTTTGGCGTACTTAGACATCTTCCGTCCCTATATTCTTTTCCCTATTCTAAAAGGAACCGAGGCCGACTTAGCCGCAGCTGTCCTACGCTACAAAGGCGTCGTGCTAGATTCGATCGTCGAAGATCGGCTGCTCGCTGAAGCAAGCCAGGGAAGTGAAGACCAGAAGCTGGTGGAGCAACTCAACCTGGATAAAAGGCAACTGGGCCAGCTCTATTTGCAACCGGCCCAAAAGCTCTCCGCTGAGACAAACCAGCAAATCGAGGCACTCGAAGGGGAGATAGAGAAGATGGAGAGCCAACTTGCGCAGCATGTTGCCGGTCTGGGCCAGGCACGGCACGCTCTGGGTGTGCGCCTTGAGCAGGTACGGCCGGTCATTCCCAACGATGCCGCACTAATTGAGTACTTGCGTTATTCGGATTACTTAGGAAAAGGAAAATGGGAGCCGCACTACGGAGCCATTGTGTTGTTCTCGAAAGGTGCGCCCGTCTGGATTCCGCTCGGTAAAGCGAACGAGATAGAACATTTAGTGCGACGATACGGCACCTTGGTTCGAGGTTCGCCGCAAGAGGATGAACTCTCGGCGAATCTTCAGGCGCTCTATGAGGCACTTTGGGCGCCGATTGGGCAGGCACTCCCAAGTCAGACAAAAAGGATCATCATCAGCCCTGATGGAGAGCTGAACTTTATTTCCTTCGCGACCTTACTGACAAAAAACCAGCACTTCCTGGCTGAAAGATACAGCGTCCAATACGTTAGTAGCGGACGCGACCTGCTGCGCGAGGTTAGGCCTTCAACCGCCAAAGAAGTCGTTCTGTTTGCTAATCCGGATTTTAATCTCGGTTCAACAGCAATGTTGGCCATGGCAGACAACCGTTCAGCCGATGCAGGCGCGGTCCGTGGCAGCGAGAAGAGGGACATTGAGGATTGGAGCTTTGGGAGTTTAACAGGCACGCAGAAAGAAAGTGACGAACTGATCAAAAAGTTTATCGGATGGGGTTGGACACCTACTGATTTCACAGCCAAAGAGGCGACAAAAGAAGCGCTGGTCAAGATCCGTTCGCCCTACATTCTGCATCTCGCGACTCATGGGTTTTTCGCTAAAGAGGATCCGACTGCGGCCCAGACCGGACCCGAATCGTTGTTGAACGATCGACAGAGCGTCACCAAATCGAAGTTTTTCAAGAACCCGATGCACCGCAGCGGGTTAGCCCTGGCTGGCGCCCAAACCACGATTGAGGCCTGGAAACACGAAGAGGTGCCACTGGTTGAAAACGACGGGATTCTGACCGCTGAAGATGTGAGTACCTTAGATCTGCAAGGAACCTGGCTAGTGACACTTTCGGCGTGTGACACCGGCTCAGGGGAAGCACGAGCCGGAGAAGGAGTGATGGGCTTGCGAAGAGGCTTTATCCAAGCTGGCGCGCAGAACCTGCTAATGACGCTCTGGCCGATCAGCGATGAGGTTACTGTGCAGATCATGAGCGACTTTTACGAAGCCGCACACGACAGTGGCAACGCTCCTGAAGCCTTAGCCGAGGTGCAACGCAACTGGCTCTTGAAACTGCGCACCGAGAAAGGGCTAGCCCAAGCGGTCAATCTTGCCGGGCCATTCATTATGAGTTCTCAAGGTAAACCCTGAGCGAGCACCCGGCGTGCAACATCAGAGCAGAATTGCGAGGTGAGGCGAGGGTCGGGCAGGGAGCACTATCTCCAGGACGCCATTTGCAATCATCTATTGGAAACGTTGTTGTAGATATGTAAAGGCCATAGTTCTTTTGGCGTGATATATGAGAATTTGAACAGCGAAAGATTCAATCAATGGGTGCGTATCCTACTTTGAAAAAGGCTCAACTACGCTTTCGTCAAATTCATCTCGATTTCCACACCAGTGAACACATCGAATCAATCGGATCGAACTTTGATCCCGATGAGTTCGCTGAAACGCTGGTTAAAGCGAAGGTCAACTCGATCACATGTTTTGCGCGT
>DASZFK010000433.1:0-2384 GCA_035939855.1 Candidatus Angelobacter sp. | reverse complement strand
CTTCTGGAGTACCTGGATTTCAGAATCGAATTGGAGAACGCGCAAATATGGCAAACTCCGAGACTCAAACTCTCAGCGCTGGTGATCGAGTCCTATACTGGGCACAGCAGGCGGTGATCCTAGTCGGTGCAAGCCTGTTTGTCGCGTTATGCGCCCGTGTCTTCCTGCCGTTGCGCTTCACGCCTGTGCCTCTGACGCTACAAAACTTTGCGGTGTTGTTGGTGGGTTTGGCGCTGGGCGGATGGCGCGGGTTTGCAGCTTTACTGCTGTACCTGGCCGAAGGCGTTGCAGGAATGCCAGTGTTCAGCCCGACTGGACCCGGCGGTCTGGCGCAATTGCTCGGTCCCACCGGTGGATTTCTGCTCGCCTATCCGGTGGCTGCGGGTCTGGCAGGGTGGATCGTTGAGCGGGGCAAGATCAGTTTCGCGCGCGCTGCCCTGGCTGGTTTTGGGGCCGAGATTGTCTTGTTTGCCGGTGGAATTTGCTGGCTGGCGATTTTGACTCACTCTTTCGCTCAGGCTGCGAAGTTTGGTCTCTACTTTTTTATCTTTGCAGAGGTCATCAAAGTGATGATGGCTGCCGCGATCTCGACCGGCTGGCGACGTGCCTACGGAGTCCAGCCATGAACTTGATCACAGAAGCAAAAGATTCCGTGCAGAGCGGTGCGATGACTCCCGTCCGTGAAATCACGGTTGCTCACAGCCCTGATTCCGATGATGCCTTCATGTTCTACGGCTTGGCCACGAATAAAGTCCGCGCATCCGGATTGCGTTTCACCCACACCCTGTGCGATATCGAGACGTTGAACCGCAGGGCAATGGAAGGCGATGGTCTGTACGACGTTACAGCTATTTCGTTTCACGCCTATCCATATGTTCAGCACAATTATGCGCTACTTCCGAGCGGCGGCAGCGTCGGGGACGGCTACGGTCCCATGATTGTCGCTACCCGGGCCTTTTCACAAAGCGAGATCAAGTGGAAGCGCATCGCGATTCCAGGCACACTGACGACGGCGTACCTTGCCCTGAGACTGTTTGCGCCGGGGATCGACACTGAAGTCGTTCCCTTCGATCAGATTATTCCTCAAGTGCTGGAAGGTAAGTACGAGGCTGGTCTCATCATTCACGAGGGCCAGTTGACCTACGGGAAGTCGGGTCTGCAGTGCATTGTAGACCTGGGCAAGTGGTGGCTGAAAATGACCGGATTGCCACTGCCGCTGGGAGGAAATGCCATCCGCCGTAACCTCGGCCCGGAGCTGATCGCCAGCATAGCAACTGCCCTGCGCGGAAGCATTCAGTATGCGCTGGATCATCGCGATGAGGCGCTGGCCTATGCCATGCAATTTGTTCGTGATCTGGATCCGCAGCTAGCCGATAAGTTTGTCGGCATGTACGTGAACGAGCGCACTCTGGACTACGGGCCGGATGGCCGGGAAGCTGTCCGCCGCTTGCTTGACATGGGGCACAAGGCAGGAATTATTCCGCAAGCGGCCAACGTGGAGTTTGTGGTCTAAGGAGTTCGTCTCTATTTCATAACGACGAGCCAACGGACTAGACTACCTCACCGTTTCCTTGAAAGAGAACACCGGATCAATATCCACCGGCACGCTGGTAGCGGACTTTAATGCAGACTGCAGGTCAGCCGGCATGACGTCGTATTTTTTGAACCAACGCTCAGCCCGCTGCCGGTCTCCCGTGGCTTCGATTTCCAGAAGTTCCTTGGCCAGATCGTTAAGAGCAATGGGCATGACTGCGTAGTCGATCGCGTAACGTCCCGAAGGTTCGCGCTTGATCGCGCCGCGCTCACAGAGATAGTTGAATTCCATCATTTCGGCTTTGCCGTGCGCTTCCGCGATGCCAAAACGGACGGTACGGAAAATTCCCGCCACATAAGAGGCGTAGTACTCTTGCGTTTTATCTTTGGGCAACACCTCATGATCCATCAGCCACTTTAGCCCGAACATGCCAACTACGTCGGCCTTTGCTTCCTCCAAGCCGCTGTAGATCGGCCCAATCGCCTCCCGAATATTCAACTTGCCGGAAGATGTGCGAGCGAACGCTGGAGCCAGTCCGTGCGCCATCTCGTGCATGATCGTAGTCAGCAGGTAACCATCGCCGGAAGCCCTGGTCGCCTGCTCCGGACGCATCATGAACTTGGCAAGCGGTAGGATTACATAATTCACGCGCGCATCCATGAAATTCTTGAAGAAGATTTTCTTGCTGCCTTTCAACTCATGCACGCGTGGGTCGTTGGGCAAGTTGTCAGCGACGGCCTGGTAGCCATGGCGGAGATCGCCCGCACGGTACGGAGCGTCCATCACTTCCATGGGAGTTTGCAGGCCATGCTTCGAGGGACGATCCTCCACCGCTAAGGGGAGCCCATCC
>DASZFK010000432.1:0-7036 GCA_035939855.1 Candidatus Angelobacter sp. | reverse complement strand
ATGCGGAATTTCTAATTTTAGAATTCCTAATTTCTTAATTTGAAAACCAGCCAGGGCTTTTTGTGGTGTTTTTTGTGGGCGAAGTGGACATCGTGGACGCAGTGGACGATATTGCGTGGCTTTGGAGATGCTTTTACTGGTTAAGGATTTGTTTTGGAGATGTTTAATTTCCAATTTCTAATTTTAAGGCACCAGCTACACACGGGTTTGAAATCACCCAATACCAAATTACCCACTTACCAAATTACCCAATTACTCAATCTCACTTGGTGGGTTCCATCTGGAGGGCGTCGTTAAAGCGGTTGAAATAGTTGAAGAGCCCAATTGCCGCCAGCAGCTCAACTACTTCGCCTTCGTCAAAATGGCGGCGGAGTTCACCCCAGAAATGGTCATCGATATGGTGAGCGTCTCTGGTGACCCGCTCGGCCAGGCGTAGCGCGGCTTTCTCGCGGTCGCTGAAATCGGCGCGATTCTCAAAATTGTGGAGGTCGTTCAGTTGATCCTCTGTCCATCCCAGCCGCCTTGCCAAGGCGGTATGGGAGGCCAGTCAATATTCGCACCGGTTAATCTGCGAGGTGCGGGTAATCACCAATTCCTTGAGCTTGGCGGAGACGGTCCCGGTTTCCATGACAGCGCGAAAATGGGCGATCATGGTTTTCAGGATCTCCGGGCGATGGGCCACGGTACGGAACATATTCGGGATGTTGCCCCGAACCTTCATGAAGTGGTCGTAGATCGCGGCCACATCGTCGGTCACTTGATAGCGGTCAAGGCGTGAGATTCTCGGCATTTAGTTAAATGCCTTCACCGCTGCCGCTTCGTCGTCCTTGATATCGAAGACGGTGTAGAGCTTAGTGATCTGGAGCAGGTCATGGACCTTCTTGGTGAGTTTCAACAGCTTTAATTCTCCGCTTTGGTTGCGCACCGTGGTAAAGGCGCTCACCAGTTCTCCGATACCGGAGCTGTCAATATAGGTGACATCGGCCAAGTTGAGCAGAATCTTGTTTTGGCCTTTGCCAACCAGGTCGCGGATGGTGTCCCGCAATACCACGCTGCCTTCGCCAAGGGTTATACGTCCGCTCAGGTCTACGATGGTCACTCCGCCCACCTGCCGGGCGCTTGATTTCATGGTCACGTTGTTTCCTCCTTGGTATTCGCGGCCTCACGGCCAACATGTTTGATTAAAGTAATCTCGGTTCCCGGGTCCAGTTTCCTGATCTTCACCTCATCCATGAAGGCCCGGATCAGGAATATGCCTCGCCCCGACTGCCGCATCAGGTTTTCCGGCGCAAGCGGATCAGTAATCGATTCCGGGTCCAACCCTTTGCCCTGGTCGGTGATGGTAATCACCAGCGACGCGGGGGTCATCTCGTACACCACGAACACCTTTTTCCGGGGATCATAGGCGTTCCCATGGAGCACAGCATTCACCGCCGCCTCCCGGACTGCCATCGCGATGTGATGTTGCTCGTCTTCGCTGAATCCTGAACTGGAGGCAATCTCGGTGGCTTTCTCTTCCGCCTTATTGACGCTCTCCAGCGTTGAATCCAGCGTATACGAAACCCGGTTTTTTAGGCGATGATTCACAATTCCTGCCCGGCCAGGGGCATGCTTGAATTCATGTGCTATGTCAGAGTATAAGGCGAACCGGTAGTTTGCCTAGCCCCATAAGGAATTGTCAAACCGGTTTGTGATTCTTTGCTGGAATCCCCGAACAGCTTTCGGTATTCTGCATTTGGAGTCTTTCTTCATGCAGCAAATCGCCCTTTCCAGCATCATTGGCGCCCCGGTTTACGACAATTCCGGGGAATTGGCCGGACATGTGCGCGAAGTGGCGATCTCTCCCCAGCATGATCCCAACCACATCTCGGACTTTATCGTAAAGAGCCAGGATGGCGACCACATGGTCCCTTTGAAGTCCGTGCTTCCGATGCAGGAGAGGCTGGTCCGCACCAAGGACCGGATCGCGGATTGGCCGCACCTAGTCAGTTGGGAAGGGCTTTTATTGCTGGAACGAGACCTGCTCGACCAGCAAATCATTGATGTTCACGGGCGCAAGGTGGTGCGAGTCAATGACGTTGACCTCCACCAGGAGCCGGCGAACGGCAGCCTTAAGCTGAAAATCGAAAAAGTGGATGTAGGGCTGAGGGGCGCCGTCCGGCGCTTGCTGAAAGGCCTGGCACCCATGAAGGCCATCGAAGCGCTGGTCGTGCGCCTGCCGGAAAAGACCCTTCCCTGGGAGTTTGTGAACCTGATTGAGACGGATCCTGCCCGGCGCGTCCACCTGAAGCTTGAGTATGAACGGCTTTCGAAGCTCCACCCTGCAGATATTGCCGATATTCTGGAAGAACTTTCGCCGGCGGAGCGCGAGGCTGTCTTTGGCTCTCTGGATGAAGAAGTGGCGGCTGAAGCCCTGGAGGAGATCGATCCCAAAATGCAAGTGGAGCTGATGAGTTCCATCGACTCCGACAAGGCTGCCGACATCGTAGAAGAGATGGATCCCGATGCGGCTGCCGACCTGTTAGGGGACCTGCCTCAGGAGACTTCGGAAGAAATCCTGGAAGAGATGGAGCCGGAAGAGCGCGAAGAAGTGAGCGAACTGCTGGCCTTCGAAGAACACACAGCCGCAGGACGCATGACCAACGAATATCTCGCCCTGCCGCCCGATGCCACGGTGGCCGATGCAATCAATCGGCTACGCCAATTCGAAGGCGCGACCGATACGATAAGCACGATCTTCGTGGTTGATTCCGAGGAAAAACTTGTGGGAACTGTGCCCCTCCTGGCCCTCGTCCTTGCCACCTCTGATACCAAGCTTTCCACCCTTAGCCCTGAACATATTATTTTTTGCGAAGCCGACGTCAGCGAGAGCGAAGTTGCGGAAATGTTCGATAAATACAACCTCCAAAGCCTGCCGGTCGTAGATGAAAAAATGCGGATGGCGGGAATCATCACCGCCGACGACGTGATCAGTATTCTGCGCAGCAAAGTGTGATCGAATCGGGTGATCGGGTGATCGGGTGACCGGAACTTCAAAACCAGTCCTATGGAGCATCAAGGGAACATCAGATCCTTAGGAATAACGACAGAACCGATTACCCAATTCGCAACGCCGCTTCCAGCGTCCATTGCGCAGCCCCACTTTTTTACGAGAATTTCATAAACGTGGTTGTCCTTTTCCTATCCCCTCGTTTATTCTGCGAGATCGGTGAGTTTTCGTATGAACGTGTCCAATGAAATGGCTCAGGAACTGGAAGACCCGGATCCTGCTTCTGTTCGCGGTTATCGGCCCGGGATTTATTACCGCAAATGTCGACAATGATGCCGGTGGCATCTATACCTACTCGTCTGCCGGGGCTCATTTCGGATACCAACTTCTCTGGAGCATCATTCCTATCACCTTTGCTTTGATCGTGGTGCAGGAGATGTCGGCCCGCATGGGCGCTGTAACCGGCAAGGGCCTCAGCGATCTGATCCGCGAGGAATATGGCCTGCGGCTGACGTTCCTGATGATGACCCTCTTGGTGCTGGTGAACTTTTCCAACGTGATTGCGGAGTTTGCCGGAATCGCCACCAGCATGGAACTTCTCCACGTCTCGAGGTACATCAGCGTCCCTTTGTCGGCGGGGTTGGTGTGGTTGCTGGTGGTCAAAGGTAACTACAAGAGTGTTGAAAAAATCTTTGTTGCGGCCTCATTTTTTTATATCTGTTACATCATCGCTGGAGTGTTGGCCCGGCCTGGATGGACGGAAGCGATCGAGGCCACTGTGCTGCCTCCCGAGAAGGGCCTTTTCTGGCACAAAGACTACATTTACATGCTGGTAGGAGTCATCGGCACGACCATCGCGCCCTGGATGCAGTTTTATTTACAAGCCTCTATCGTGGAAAAGGGTGTGACTCCACGCCAATACAGCACCTCGAGGCTCGATGTAATCTTTGGCTGCTTTTTTACGGACATTGTGGCCTGGTTCATCATCGTTGCCTGCGCTGCGACCCTTTACCTTCATAACCAGCGCGACATCCATGAAGCGGCTGATGCGGCCAAGGCCCTTGGGCCCCTGGCGGGCAAATGGGCTCAGCTTCTGTTTGGCGCTGGACTGTTCAATGCTTCGCTGTTTGCGGCATCCATTCTACCTCTCTCTACTGCATACACGGTCTGCGAAGGACTAGGGGTCGAATCGGGACTCGACAAGAAATTCGGCGAGGCCAGAGTCTTTTACTGGTTTTATACCATCCTGGTGGTTGCCGGGGCCGCGATGGTATTGATCCCGAAATTTCCTATGATCCAGGTTACCCTGCTCTCGCAAGTGCTCAATGGATTGTTGCTGCCTCCAGTGCTGATCTTTATGCTTCTCCTCATCAATAAACGACGGCTGATGGGCAAGTATGTGAATGGAAAAGTGTTCAATATCATTGCCTGGGTTACTGCCATAGTGATCATGGCTCTAACCGTGACCTATATGTTTGTCAATTAGGCCCTTATGACATGCAATAGCGAGAATTTTGTTCTGGTTTTTCATGTCGGCATTCTGGCTCGCGCTGAGAATTTGGTAATTGGGTAAGTTGGTAATTTGGTAATTGAAAATCAAAACTCAAGCCACGCTGTGAACAGGGATATCAAGGGCGAAGCCCTTGGTCACTTGAACAGGGCTATCCGCCCGGCAGCAATGTCGCGCACCAGGGCAACGTCGGCCTCGAGGAAGTCGTAAGCCGGCAGCTCAGCGCGGCGGACCCAGCGCACGTCGCGAAAGATGCGGTTCTCGATCTCTCGTTGGAACCGCTCGATCCGATAGAAATGCAATTCGACCGCCGCGCCATTGCCGTAGTTATGGCAAATCGTTGCGACCTGTGGCCCGATCTCGGCCAGGATGCCCAATTCTTCTTCCAGTTCGCGATAGAGAGCCTCGGCTGGCTGTTCGTGAGGCTCAATCTTGCCACCGGGAAACTCCCATTTCAGAGGAAGCGGCTGGTATTTGGTCCTTTGGCAGATCAGAATCTCGTCGCCACGCACAATCAGTCCAGCCACGACCTGTTTCGTTTTTGAATCCATCCAATGCTCTGACTTGCCTACAAAAATGCATTTCGTTCGTGAAGAAGTTTAGCAGGGAATGACATTAGCCTTTAGCCGTTAGCCATTAGTAGTAAATTAGTAGCTCTTAGCTCTTAGCCATTAGCCATTAGCCTCTGGCTGCTGGCTTCCTGCGGCTGACACCTCAGGACAGGTCTCGCCTTCGTTTCGCCCATCCCCTTCGGCTTGCACCTCAGGGCAAGCTCTTTGCAAAGAGCGCGAAGAGTGGGCGCGCCAGCTACGATAGATAACGAAAGTAAGGCGAATACGAGCCAGCCTTGAAATTAGTGTGGAGAGTATTTGTTGTCAAACGGGAATTATGGGCTATATTTCCTTTATTTTCAATAAGATAAGAAAATAATTTTGTAAAATAGTAGTATTTTTAACTGTTGGAGCCACAGTAGTATTATTACGTAGCTAATTTGGACCAGAGTAGTAGTTCTAGTTTTTCGGCTCTCCCAGAGCACGTATTCCAGGTGCACGCAGAGACAGGCTTACACCAGACATCGCCTGCGCGCTCGTGTGGCCGGCAGTAGGATTATGAAAAGTTTCTGCCGCCGCGGAAATACTTATAAGCTTTCTTTCCGCTTGCAACCCTGAAACGTTTTCTTCCCTCGTTGCACTACTTAACAATGCACGCACTCTGAGCCGAGGCAGAAGAATGAATCCAGCAACAGTGATCTTGAAAAGCAATCGTATACTGACGTGCTTTTATAAGTTCGTGCTGTTCGCAGCCAGCGCAACAGCTTGTCTTCGCGCATGGGCTGCCATGCCGCTACAAGGCAGCCCGGACACCGCTGAGTCTCACTACAACAAAGGCCTTGCTTTGATGAAACAAGGCGATCTTGACGCTGCGATAGCAGAGTACCAGATGGCCTTGCAGATGAAACCTGCGTTCTTTCAGGCACACAATAACCTGGGCCTGATTCTCAGGAAAAAGGGCGATCTCGACGTGGCGATTGCTGAATTTCGCGCAGCGCTGCAGGGCGATCCTAATCTCGCCCAGGCCCATTTCAATCTTGGAATCGCGCTTTACAGCAAACGAGATGTGGATGGAGCCATCATGGAACTGCAGGCTGCAGTGCGGCTCAGCCCCAAAGATCCGGAGGTTCGCAACAGCCTTGGCATTCTGTTGCGGCAGAGGGGAGACCCGGATGGAGCAGCCGAACAGTTCCAGAGCGTAATTCAGGCCGATCCCAATAACGTCTTCGCTCATTTGAACCTGGGACATGCGCTGCATGACAAAGGCAACATCAATGGCGCGATGACTGAATATCGCAGCGCGCTGCGGCTCAATTCGAATCTGGACGAGGCCCACAGCGCTCTGGGTGCAGCCATGGCGGCCAAAGGTGAAATGGATCAGGCTCTTGAGGAATTACGAACTGCGGTGCAATTAAATCCCAGGAACGCCGAGGCGCACAGCAATCTGGGCACAGTGCTTAAGATGAAAGGAGACCTGGATGCCGCCGTCACTGAATACCGCGCGGCGCTGGAATTGAATCCCAAACTTTCCTCAATCCATGACAATCTCGGCATAGTTCTTGACGCAAAACACGATATTAACGGTGCTATGGCTGAATACCACGCTGCATTAGAGATCAATCCCAATGATGTGGTGGCCCATACCAACCTGGGCTATGCGCTCGCCAGCAGGCATGACAGGACAGGAGCCATGGCGGAATTTAAGGCCGCAGCGGCTATTCAACCTGGCAGTGCGGATGCACATTACAACCTCTGTAATCTCAACCTGGAAGTGAATGACCTGGATGGAGCCATAAGCGAGTGCCAGGCAGCCATAGGAATCAATCCCAACCACGTGGGCGCCTATGTCAATCTTGGGAATTCATTTTGGAAAAAAGGCGAACTGGAGCGTGCAATCTCTCCATTGCAGACTGCTCTCAAGCTTGATCCCAGAAACGTTCATGCTCATAGCATTTATGGGAATGTGTTGGGCGACAAAGGCGAACT
>DASZFK010000431.1:0-17983 GCA_035939855.1 Candidatus Angelobacter sp. | reverse complement strand
GATCTGGGCCGAGCTTCAGCCCAACGCGTGGATCCTTGACGGTGGCCTTATCCTGCTCTTCTTTTACCTGATGGCAGTGATCTCGAACACGTTAAGCCAGTTCCGTTTGCTTCAATGGGCGCGCTCTCCCGCTCTGCGTTTTTCCACGTCGGCGATTGCCGCTGTGAACCTGGTTACCGTGGCTTTGATCTTTGGCTATACACCCTTTACCAACCAGGTTGGCGTGCAATATTGGTTTCTTTCCGGTGTCCTGTACAGCACCGCATTTAAGCCG
This sequence comes from Candidatus Angelobacter sp., assembly GCA_035939855.1. Classification (GTDB taxonomy): domain Bacteria; phylum Acidobacteriota; class Terriglobia; order Terriglobales; family Acidobacteriaceae; genus Angelobacter. The sequence goes on along the minus strand of DASZFK010000431.1, from coordinate 17,709 downwards.
GACGCATGAGAGTGCTTCTGGTCAGTGGAGATTTTAGGCCCGGTGGAGGAATGGACCGCGCCAATTATGAGCTCGCATGGCACCTGGCCGAGGAAGCGGAAGCAGAAGTCTCTCTGGTTGCGTATTCCGTGGCCGAGCCCTTGGCCAGCCTTCCCCGTGTTTCCTGGAAACGCGTTCCGAAACCGTTGAACAGCTATTCGCTGGGAGCCCGTCGTCTCGCAAGCTATGCCAAATCTGAAGCTCGCCGGATTCAAAAGCACGGAGGTTACGTCGTGGTGACTGGCGGGAATTGTCCCTGGCCGGGCATCAACTGGGTCCATGCAGTGCAGGCAAGCTGGAAGCCGCGCCTTGAGCACGCCCCTCATCACATCCGGATGCGCCAGCACATCTCTCGAAGCCGGGCCCTCAGGCAGGAAAAATCGGCCTTGGCAATGGCGACTACGATCGTGGCCAACTCCGAGCGCACCCGTGAGGATTTAATACGCAATTTCGCCCTTCCACCCGAGCGCATCCGGACCATCTATCTTGGCGTCGATCCCCAGGTCTTTCGCCCTGCGAACAGGAACGAAATTCAGGCCTCCCGCAGCCATCTCGGATGGCTCCCCGATGCTCTGACTGCGGTGTTCGTGGGTGCTCTCGGTCACGACCGCAATAAAGGTTTCGACCTGCTGTTCGAAGCCTGGAGGCAACTGTGTACTGACCCGGTTTGGGATGTTGATCTAGTTGCCGCAGGGGCCGGAGCCGAAGTTACTTATTGGCGAAAGCAGGCAGAGAAAACGGGGTTGGCCGGACGGGTGCGTATGATCGGCTTCACCGGAAACATCCCCGAACTTCTTCGGGCCGCCGACCTTCTGGTTCAGCCATCGTTCTACGAGGCTTACGGACTCAGCGTACACGAAGCTTTGTGCTGTGGCGTCCCAGCCCTGGTAACAAAATCGGCCGGCGTTGCCGAGCGTTACCCGGCATCGTTGTCGAATCTCTTGCTCGACTCTCCGCCTTCTGTAGAAAATCTGATCGGACGCCTGCGGCACTGGCGAAGTTCAATGAAACATTATCAAGCGGCAACCCAGGTTTTTTCCGAAAAGCTACGCCAGCGGACCTGGAGCGACATGGCCCGCGAGTTTGTGGAAACGTTAGAGTTGGAAACCATTTAGCCACGAATACACGCGAATGAACACGAATCGGAAAGCGGTTACGCACGCGTAACAGATTTGCTACTGTTTGCCAGCGGGGTCTTGCAATGCCCACAAAACTTCATCTCTTTAGCCCAAAATGTTTGCGGGCTGAATGCCGAATGCTGAGTGCTGATTGCTAAATGCTAACTCCCGGAAGAACCAGTAAATTTCTCGCAGGCGCCGCCATCGGATATGCCTACCAGGCTCTGGTCATGGTGGTGGGGCTTTGGTTCACGCCATTCCTGTTGCGTCATTTGGGCCAGCGGGACTACGGATTATGGGCCGTCGGTCTGCAGCTTCTGGGTTATCTGCTTTTACTCGACATGGGTGTTGTTGCCTTGCTTCCACGGGAAACCGGAGCTGCCACGGGGTTGGCCCAGGGCAGGCCGGAACTGGCGCAACTTTCGCATCTGACCTCGAAGGTGTTGCGCATTGTCTTGATTCAACTACCGGCGGTGGCCCTGGCGGCTGGGTTGACGTGGTACTTTCTCCCCCCGGCGTGGATGGCATTGCGTGCGCCGCTGGCTGTGATGCTGGTCGTCTTTGTTGTACTCTTCCCCTTTCAGATCCTGCAGGGAGTTTTAAACGGCTTGCAGGACCTCTCTTTCATCGGCTTCACCCGTATGCTGAGCTGGACCATCACCACCGTGGTCAGCTTGGTCCTGGTTTTCAAAGGGCTCGGTCTCTACTCGCTGGCGATTGGGTGGGCGTTAGGAGAGACCGCCTCTATCCTGTGCATGGCATGGCGGACCAGGTCCCGCTTTCCTTACGTGCTGCCCGATAGAATCTTCTCCACCACCTGGCAGGAATCGCGCGTCTATCTGTCCCGCAGCTTGTGGGTCACAGTGTCCAAAGTGGCAACCATTCTGCTCAACGGTTCAGATGTGCTGATCATCGGCGCCGTTTTGGGACCCATCGCGGTGGTGCCCTATGTCTGTACGGGCAAGCTCATCAGTGTTCTCTCCAATCAGCCCCAGATGCTTATGGATCTGGCTTTGCCCGGCATGAGCGAAATGCGGCATTCGGAAAGCCGTGATCGCATTCGCCAGGCTTCCACCGCGTTGAGCCAGATCATGCTGCTGTTTAGCGGGGCGCTGGTTTGCGCAGTTCTGGTACTCAATCGCAGCTTTGTAAGTCGCTGGGTGGGCGCAAACCAATATGGAGGGTTCAGGCTTACCGTCCTGATTATGGCGCTGATCCTGCTGCGGCACTGGAGCCGGACCCTGATCAATACGATTTTTTGTTTTGGATATGAGCGCTGGATTTCGATCGTCTCGCTCATCGACGGCGCAGTAACCGTCACATTGGCGATTGTACTAACTCATTTTTTCGGTCCCGCCGGCGCGCCCATCGGCGGGATTATCGGCGTCTGCCTGGTGAGCCTTCCCGTAAACTTGCGGGCGCTTTCAAAAGAGTTGGATACCAGTGTCGCAAGCCTGATTCTTCCGATGCGGAGTTGGGCGCTCCGCCTTGCAATCCTTGTTTCTTCCGCCGCGCTTTTGCAGCGATCTTTTACCTGGCACAGCTTGCCCATCATGGCAGCCATTGGCGCCGGCTCGCTGTTGGTCTACCTGTTCATCATGTTTCCGGTAGCATCTTCGCCTCCGGCATCGATCTACGTTATGCCTCTGTTGCACGGCCTCAGATCACGCCTGGGCCACGCACTGAAAATAAGAAGGCCCGTTCCGCCCGTTCCAACTGTCAGTGCTGAGAACGTGAGCGAGAGTCAAGCACTTAGCATTCAGCAATCAGCATTCAGCCCGCAAACTGTTCAGGCCGAACGAGGAGATTTTCGTGGGCGTGGTTAGAATTAGATTCCTGCTGCATTTTTGTTCACGGTCTGAGTGCTGATTGATGACTGCTGTTTTATCGGTTTCATTCGGGGGTATTCGCGGCTAAAAGCAATACTGTTCACTTAGGAGTTTTCGGAACCATGCGGGTAGACAGAATTTGTCGAGAGCGGCGCGGAAACCTTATGTCGCCCCTTACGGGGCTTGTCACTTATCTGTAATCTTTCCCAGCGCTTACGCGCTGGGCTAACTTCTCTCCACCCCTGCCGGGGCTGATTACCTCAACCCCAAACATGCTGCACTCCCTTTAAGTGAATAGTATTGCGGCTAAAAGGTTCAACACTAACCATGCCCACGACACTGCTGCCCTTCAGTCCAAAAGCCGCGCGGGCTGAATGCTAAATGCTGACTGCTGAGTGCTCCCAATGAACCCCCAAATTTCCGACTTGTTGCAGATGGATGTGCTGAACCTGGGCTGCGGCCGCAAACACCTTCCCGGTGCGATTAACCTCGACATCACCGCCGCCACCAGTCCTGACATCACTCACGACCTTAACCTGCGGCCCTGGCCTTTTCCCGGCAATCACTTTCGTGAGGTTCACGCCTACGATGTGATCGAGCACGTCGATGATGTCGTTGCGGTCATGGAAGAAATCCATCGCATTTGCCAGCCCAAAGCCATCGTGAGAATTACCGTACCGCATTTCTCGTGCCGCAATGCATATACCGATCCTACGCACCGCCATTTCTTTTCCTGCGATAGCTTCCGCTATTTCAACGGTGAGGATGATCTTGGCTTTTACACCAAGGCTAGGTTTCGTGTCGTTACGAACAGGATATTTTTCGACCCAACGTTGCTCAACAAACTGATCTGGCGGCTGGCAAACCGCTATCCTGAGACCTACGAGCAGCGGTGGGCGTGGATCTTTCCCGCCTGGTTCCTGCAGTTCAATCTGGAGGTCTCCAAAGCTAGCGAATTATGACCACGACCGCGCCTCTGCAAAACGGCAATGGCAAACATGGTCCGCGCGTGCTTCACATCGTGCCTGCCTTGTTTGATGAAGTTCGCGGAACCATCGGCGGGGCCGAGCGCTATGTATACGAATTGGCGCGGCACATGGCGGAAGAGGTGCCGACCGAGCTATTGACTTTTGGCGATCAGGACCATGAGGAGCAGGCCGGCAAGCTGCGCATCCGCATCGCCGGAAACCCATGGTACGTTCGCGGGCACCGCTTCAATCCGGTTTCCCGCGCGATCTTCCCGTCGATCCGCGCCGCAGAGGTCGTTCATTGCCACCAGCAGCATGTGCTGGCCAGCAGCCTGTCGGCCCTGGCCTGCCGTCTTTCCGGCCGGCGCGTATTTACTACCGATCTCGGTGGCGGCGGATGGGACATCTCAGCCTACGTTTCTACTGACCGCTTCTACCACGGGCATCTTCACATCAGCGAGTACAGCCGCCAGGTGTTCGGGCATCAAGGCAAGCCCTGGGCGCACGTGATTCTGGGAGGAGTCGATACGGAAAAATTCTCGCCCGACGCGACCTGCCCATGCGATGGCAGCGTGCTCTTCGTAGGCCGCCTGCTGCCTCATAAGGGCATTCACGACCTGATCGAAGCTTTACCCCGGAATATGCGGCTCAACGTGGTCGGCCCGATTCGGGACGAGCGGTTCTATAACCGCCTTCGCGATCTTGCGTCCGGTAAGAAGGTGACCTTTATTCACAATTGCGACGATAAGGATCTAGTTACGCTGTATCGCAAGGCTCTGTGCATCGTCCTGCCCAGCGCCTACAAAAGCGCAGACGGCCTGGTCACCCGCGTCCCTGAGTTGCTGGGCCAGACGCTGCTGGAAGGAATGGCCTGCGGCACGTGCGCCATCTGCACCGATGTGGCCTCCATGCCCGAAGTTGTCGAGCATGGCGTGACCGGCTTCGTCGTGCCGGCCAACGACCCGCACGCCCTGCGCGAAAAGCTGGAGTTTCTGCGCGACCATCCCCAAATAGCAGCCAATATGGGAAAAGCAGGACGAGTGCGCGTCCTCAACCGCTTCACCTGGCCTGCGGTAGTACAACGATGTTTGGAGGTCTACCGTTTGTGATCGCACCAAGGGTGAGAAGACATTCCTCCCCACGAGAAATTGTCATCCTGAGCGCAGCGAAGGAACTGCTCTGCTGCACTCCAAAGAAAGCGAGGCTGCTGTTGTCTTCACGCCAGGAACTAAGAGACTGCCATCGAGCGAAATGCAGCCCCGTCCCATGAAGAAATCTCTCCGCATCCTGGTCGCTCACAACGTTCCCCGGCAGCGCACCGGCGGAATGAGCCGCATCATGGGATTTGTTCACGATCAACTCGTCTGTGTTGGACATTCCGTCGATTACTTCTGCGCCGAGGATCTTCCGCCGTCTCTCAACGGCCCGCTTGCACGGTTTACCTTCCCTGCGATGGTGCTGCGGCGAGCCATGGCCGAAGCGCGCCGGGGACGTCCTTTTGATGTGGTCAATGTCCACGAGCCAAGCGGCGCCGCCATTTCTATCCTCAAGCGTGCTGCCGGGGCTCCGAGGGTCGTAGTCACCAGCCACGGGGTCGAAAAGCGCGGCTGGGAACTCCTGTTGGAAGAATCGCGGATGGAGCGCGACCATGTGCGGGGGCGCTCGCGCTTTATCTATCCGGCAACCGTGCTGTGGCAGGCGAGACTTGCCCTGGCGTCTTCGGACCATATTTTTTCTCTGAATTTGGAAGACTCCGAATACCTCGCCACCACGCTTCGCATTCCCGCTGGCAAGATCACCCGCATCTATCCCGGCGCGGACGATGTTTATGCGAAGCTCGGTGAAGACCGCGACTACAATCGCGCGCGGACACTGCTCTTTGCCGGCACATGGCTGAAGCGAAAAGGGATTGCCGATCTGGTTCCGGCATTTTCAACTCTGGCCGCGCGCTACCCTGAATTGCTGCTTGTCGTGCTCAATGGCGGAGTCTCCGAATCCAGCATGCGGGCATGTTTCCCGGAAGAGGTACGCTCTCGTGTCTTGTGCCGGCAGGCAGACCCCGAACTGGGAACAGCGGAGGCGATGGCATGCGCCGACATCTATTTATTGCCCAGCCTGTTCGAGGGAACTCCGCTAACGCTCATGGAAGCCATGTTCGAAGGTCTTCCCATCGTGACCACCGCCACCTGCGGCATGAAAGATGTGATCCAGCATGAGAAAAACGGACTGCTCGTGCCCATTCGTTCTCCCCAGGAAATCGTGAACGCCGTCGAGCGTCTGCTGCGTGATCCAGCCTTGCGCGCGCGGTTAGGCCAGGCAGCGCGGGCCGAAGCCCTTCAAAATTACAACTGGCAGAAAGTCACCGAACCGGTCCGCGAGGTTTACGAACGCCTGTGTCTGTAAATTGCGAATCTCGATGCCCGACCAACTAACCACCCTTACCCCGCCCCCAAGCGCAAATGTCTACGACGAATGGCATGCCCGCTACTCCGTAGACGCTCAGGCAGATGCTCCCTGGCACCGGCTGATCAAGGCCCATATTTCGCCGGAAGACCTTGCTGGCAAACGAGTACTGGAGATTGGCTGTGGCCGTGGTGGGTTCTCCTGCTGGCTCGCCCAGCAGCCCCATGCGCCACGCGAGATTGTAGCCTCCGATTTCTCTTCAACGGCTGTGCAGATGGGTGAGCAATATGCGCAGGCTCAGGGGTTACGCGGCATTACCTGGGAGGTCGGAGATATACAGCGCATCGCTTATCCGGACTCGATCTTTGACACAGTCATCTCCTGCGAGACCATCGAGCACGTTCCCGATCCGCGCCGCGCCGTGGCAGAGCTTTGCCGCGTGTTGAAGCCCGGTGGCCGGCTCTTTCTAACGACTCCAAATTATCTGGGAATGATGGGACTTTATCGGGCGTATCTTCGCCTGCGTGGACGTCCTTTTACTGAGGAAGGACAGCCCATCAACAATTTTGTCCTTTTGCCATTGACCCGAAGCTGGGTGCGGCATACAGGTTTGCATATCGTCCGCACTACCTCCATCGGACACTATCTTCCATTTCCAAGGCGTCCACCGATTGAGTTCCCGGTCTTCAACCATGGAGGCCTCTTTACCCGATGGTTTGGTCTCCACTCTCTCACGATTGCGGAGAAACCCCAACACGCCGCAAGCTGAATTTAAAGGTCAAGCCCCATGCGCGGATATCTGCTTTGCAAGTTGATTTTGCGCTTTGAATCTTTGAGAAAGATTTCTAGCCAATCGGTGGGATGGCCTCTCAACGCACCAGTAGAAGATACTGGAAAATAATGTGGTGACTAATACCACTAACCACCAAAAAGCGGAAGCAGACAGGGATGGAACACCAATGGCCCTTCTCAATAAAGTGGCGCCATGCACATGCGTCAAATAGATCGAATAGCTGGCGTCCCCCAGTTTTTCCAATATAGGGATTTGCATTTTGCCGCTGTAGTAAGCGATTTCCTTTTGCAGCCATAGTCCGGCGAAGATGGCGAACAAGTTCAGTGTCCATGGATGGCCTATTGGAGTGTGGAAACGAAGCACAGAAATGACAACGCTAGTCATCCAGGCAGTAACACGCCAGGCCCAGATTTGGCCGAAACTTACCGGCCGATCACGAAACAATTCCAAACGTTCAGCCAGGCGGACACCAATCAGCCAGCACGGCAGACCCAAGGCCCAATTCAGTCCAGGACCGTATGAGGGATAATCCTTGGCAAGAGGATTAGTGAGTATCGTAACGGCAGAGAAACCTGAAGCCACGATCAGCAACGTTGGCCATCCAAATTTGTCTCTGAATCGCAGCAACAACGGATAAATCAGGTAGTAGACTTCCTCACAAAGTAAACTCCAGAGAATAGAGTCGCTGAAGATTCCCATTTTTAGCTTGAGTGGAAGAGCTAATGCAATTGCAGCGCCCATCGGAATCAAGATTCTCACATAGCGGCGAAGGTAATAGCCGGTCCACGAAGATATGCTTAGCTGATTGCGATTAGGAAAATGGATGCAAAATCCCGAAATGACGAAGAATACGATGACGGCAGCCTGGCCATTGAAGCAGTTGTTAAGCAATGCGCGTAATGCCCAGAGAATCAGATTATTTTGTGGTTCAAGCAAGACTGGATATTGGAAGTGACTTAGGAACACCCAAAGGGCTAGTACGAAGCGAAGGCTTGATATCGGTAAAATGCGCTGCACGAATTAAGACCCGTGAACTTCCGTCAATGATAACGCATCGGAAACCCTTTCTTGGTATCTAAACGGCATTTAGACAATCACGAATTTGAAACGGTAAAACAATTGAACGGCTGGCACATCATCACCTGTGAATATCCGCCCAAGATTGGCGGCGTAAGCGACTACACTTTTCTGGTGGCGCGGGAGCTTGCATCCCGTGGAGACGCAGTACAGGTCTGGTGTGGAGGTTCGGAAGGAAATTGCCCCCAATTGCCCGGCGTTACAGTTCACCCCGATCTAGGCCGATTTTCGTTACGTAACCTGCGTCGCGCCGGCAAATTGCTGGACGACTTTCCTGCTCCCCGGCGCCTCTTTGTGCAATGGGTTCCTCATGGCTATGGTTACCGGTCGGTCAACATATTCTTTTGCCTCTGGCTCTGGATGCGCGCCCGGTTCAAGCACGACCAGGTGGAGATCATGTTTCACGAGGTCTGGCTGTCGTTCGGCGGGACCTGGAAGGCCAATCTCGCCGCTGCCATGCATCGCATTATGGTGAAGCTGCTGAAACATGCAGCCTCCCGCATCTGGGTTGCGGGTGAAAGCTGGAGAAAGTATCTGCAAGGAGGGAGTGCCCAGGTGCAATGGCTTCCAGTGCCCAGCAACGTCGAGTGCCGGGTCGATCCGGCCGCCGTGGCCTCGGTTCGTCAGCGTTGTGGCGTATATGACGGTCTTTTGATCGGCCACTTTGGCATTGGCGATTCTCTGGTGGAGAGGATGTTGAAACAACTAATTCCGGAACTTCTTCGCAACTGCACCCAGGCCTCTTTTCTGCTGATCGGCAAATCCAGCGAAAGGTTCGCCCATGAGGTTCGGCGGGATTTCGCTGATATCGGCGACCGCATCTTCTCGAGCGGTATGCTGGCCTCCGACCAGATAGCCGCGCATATCAGCGCCTGTGATCTGATCGTGCAACCCTATATCGATGGCATCAGCACCCGCCGGACTGCCGCCATGGCCGCGCTGGCCAATGGGCGGCCCTTGCTTACGACCAGCGGACACTCGACCGAAGCTTTTTGGCGGCATTGCAATCAACTCGCGCTCGTCCCTGCCAATGACTCGATCTCCCTTGCCGCCTGCGCTCGCCAACTGCTGGACAATCCTGGCGAGCGTACCCGTATGTCGGCAGCGGGAAGAGAACTCTATAAGACCCTGTTCGATGTCTCAGTTTCGATCGACGTGCTGCGCGGCGTTCGCGCCCCACTTCAGCAGGAATCTGTAGAACTTGCAGTACAGAGCATGACAGCCAACAATCGAACAGCATGATGGTAGTGGATCAGTTTCCACGAGACCCTTTAGGAAAAAGGGTTCCAATTACCCAATTACTAAATTACCCAATTACCCAATCAAGAAAATGCGCATCCTTTTCCTGACCTATTTCCGTCGAAAAGTCGGAGGCACCGAGAGTTATCTCAATGCCATCATTCCGGCATACCGGCGCCGGGGTAATGATGTGAGTGTCTGCTATACGGACGAAGGACCAACCAACCGCCAGCCCTTTGAGTTCGCCGATGAAATCCAGCAATGGCGACTTGAAATTTCGGGACATGCGACCACTCTCGGCCAGATCAAAGACTGGCGCCCCGACCTGATCTTCTGCCATGGCACAACCGATCTGGCCTTTGAAGCGGACATACTCAAGCTGGCCCCAGGGATATTCTTTGCCCACAATTATTACGGCACATGCATCAGCGGGCATAAGACACACAAATTCCCTGTTCCCCTGCCCTGTACGCGCCTGTTTGGTCCAGGCTGCCTGCTGCAATACTTCCCCCGCCGGTGCGGCGGACGAAGTCCGATCACCATGATCAAGCTTTATTCCGAACAGGCCCAGCGCCTGCGTATCCTGCGCAGCTATGCGGTGATTGCCACCAATTCCGATCATCTCTCCGTCGAGTACGACCGGCACGGCTTTAATACGCATCGCCTGCCCTATCCAGTATTTGCCGATAACAGCGAACGCCCCCGAATTGCGCGACCCGATTCCCATCAGCGTTGGCAACTTCTGTTTGTGGGGCGAATGGACAACTTGAAAGGTGGTCTGGTTCTTCTCGACGCGCTGCCGGAAATCCGCAGCGGAGTGGACCGCGAGGTTGAACTCGTGTTCGCGGGAGACGGACCGGAACGAAAACGCTGGGAACGGAAGGCTGCCCGGGTAAGGTCGTCTTCAAAGGGCATTCACATCACCTTCAAGGGATGGCTCGACAAGACTGCCTTGAACCGCACGATCTCGCAGGCCGATCTTCTCGTGGTGCCCAGTCTCTGGCCTGAGCCGTGCGGCGTTGTAGGAGTCGAGGCCGGACTCTACAGCATTCCCGCAGCCGCATTTTCCGTGGGCGGCATTCCCGAATGGCTCCGGGATGGAGAAAATGGATACCTCGCTCCCGGCAACCCCGCAACTCCATCAGGGCTCGCCTCTGCCGTTGTGCGGGCGCTCGCCCCTGAGAATTATTCACGATTGTGCGTCGGCGCACGAAGCCTGGCTTTGAACTGGACACTGGAACGGCACTGTGAGGCCTTTGACCGTCTGGTTGAAAAAGTAATGAAGTTAACCGCAGTCGAACTTCAAGCCAAGCCCTCCCAGGATGCTATACCCATATAGTCAGGACGTGCAGCATGAATGCCGAGCAAGCACAGACCCTAAACCATGCCCACGACACTGTTCACCTTCAGCCCAAAACGCCGAGCGGGCCGAATGCTGAGTGCTAAATGCTGAGTGCCAACTGGTTCCGCTCCGCATGTTACCGCATGGCCGGCCTTCTGCCTCCATACCTGGTCAGGAGTGTCGCCCGGGCGGGAGCGCGCCATCCGTGGATCAAGCGACGACTCAACTGGTATCGCGACATGCTTCGTCATCAGGACGGCATCATTCAGCACGGAGCAGCCAAGGGGCTGCGCTTCAATACGGGCGCCTCGAATGTCGGCTTTCTTCTGGGAAGTGCCGAGCCGGAATCGCAAAACGCTTTGGCTCTTCTGGTTCGACCCAACGCCGTGGTTTACGACATCGGAGCCAACGTAGGATTTCTGACGCTCATCGCCGCCCGGCTTGCCGGGAACTCCGGGCGCATTTTTGCCTTCGAGCCTTTGAGGGAAAACTTCGGGCTGCTCGAACACAATCTCCGCATCAATGGATTTACCAATGTGATTGCCAGAAACATCGCCCTCGCCGCACACGATGGCACAGATGATTTCGTAATGTCTGCCAATGCGACCTTTGGCGGACTCTCTACGGCAGCCGTAAAGGTTCAGGATGAAGTCGGAAGGATCGAGGTACAGGTTCGCCGGCTTGATAGCCTGGTCGAACAGGAGTCGTTGCCTCTGCCCAATCTGATCAAAATCGATGTTGAAGGCGCTGAAGAACAGGTTCTTGAGGGAGCTTTGAAGACCATCGCCAGAGCCCGGCCTGTTCTGCTGATCGAGTTGCATGGAACGAACCACGTGATTTCGGAGAAGCTGGCCACGATGGGATATTTTCCCGCAGTTGTGGGCGGGGCCAAGTCCATCACCGATGCCCATTGGAATGCTCAGGTTGTTGGCTTTCCCGAACGCTGTCCCGAAATGGAACAGATCGCCAGACTATAGTTCCATGAAACCCCTGCGCATCCTAACCATTGGCCATTCGCACATCGTGGGCATGAACCGTGCGATGTGGCGCGAGCTCGCCCAACAGGATGCGAGCTTCAGCATCACAGTGGCCGCCCCGCGCACTTTCAAGGGCGACCTGCGGCCCTTGACCATCGATGCTGAACCTCCGGGATCACTGCTGACTGTGGTTCCGCTTGATGCAGCGTGGACCGGACGAATCCACGTATTTCGGTACGACCACCGCCAGCTTCGCCGGTTAATGCGTGAAGGCGACTTCGACATCGTCCATGCGTGGGAGGAGCCTTATATTTACGCTGGATACCAGATTGCCCGCGCACTTCGCGGCCTTCGCTCGCGCTTCGTTTTTCGCACCGCGCAGAATCTGGTGAAGCGTTATCCGCCTCCATTTAATTATTTCGAGCGCCAGACCCTGCGCCGCGCCCAGGGCTGGATCGCCGGTGGCCAACTCGTTTTCGAAGCCGGAATCAAACGCGGCTTTCCCCGCGATCGCGGCAGGATTCTTACCCTCGCGGCGGATACAGGCGCTTTTCATCCTCTCGCCGATAGCGAGCGCCAGGGACTCCTGCGGGAACTGAGTCTGGAGCCTCCTGTGCTCGGCTTTCTTGGACGCCTTTCAGCAGACAAGGGCCTCGATGTCCTCATGCGGGCGATGGAGTTGTTGCCTGAAGACCAGCCCTGGAGTCTGCTGCTGCTGGGTAGCGGGCCTTACAAAGAAAAAGTAGAAGCTTGGGCAAGCGGCAAAGGCTGGCAGAACCGGGTTCGTGTGAAACTGGTCAAACATGACGACGCGCCCCGGCACGTGGCCGTCATGGACATGCTGCTTGCTCCCAGCCAGACCACTCGTCACTGGCGCGAGCAATTCGGGCGCATGATCGTGGAAGCCTTCGCTTCCGGTGTCCCTGTGATTGGCAGCGACTCAGGCGAGATTCCCTTCGTGATCGGCGATGCCGGACGGGTTGTCTCCGAGAGCGACCCAGAGGCCTGGGCCAGGACCATTCAGGAATTGCTGGAGGCGCCCGAAACCAGAAAGACACTCGCGCTGCGCGGCCTCCAGCGTGCAACGAAATTCTCGTGTGCCTCGGTCGCCTCGCAGTTTGCCGAGTTCTATCGCTGGGTCGCCGAACAGCCAGTCGGAATCAACGAGTTGCACCATGCCATTGATGTTCTCTGAAGAACAACCAGTCACGACTTCCCTCGACGTGCCTCGTGTCGCCATGGTCTGCGACCTGCTCCAGGAGAACTGGCCCAGCATGGACCTCGTCGGAGACATGCTGCTTCGCCATCTGCGGCAAGGGCACGCTTGCAGTTTTGGGGTGGAACGGCTTCGCCCGGAATATTCGCGGCATCTCGTCAGGTTGTCCAGGGTACCACTCCGGCCTGCTGATACCGCAGAGCGGGCGCTGAACCGGTTTGTAAGATATCCGCAATGGCTTTCGCGCCAGAAAGAGAATTTTGATTTATTTCATGTCGTTGACCACAGCTATGCTCATTTGGTCCATAGCTTGCCTGCGGACCGGACGGTAGTGACCTGTCACGACACCGATGCGTTTCGCTGCCTGTTGGAACCAGGACAATCTCTGGCTTTGAGAATCCGGCGCAGCATTACTAAGCGCGTGCTTTCAGGTTTGCAAATGGCCGCCGCCGTTGTTTGCGACAGCGGCGCGACCGCCGGCGAACTTCTGGCCCACAGTTGGGCACAGCCTGAAAGAATCCATGTCATTAGCCTGGGCGTTAGCCCAGTTTATTCTCCCGAAGCTGATGATCATGCCGACCGGCAAATCGAACAACTCCTCGGGCCGGCATCCGGGCGAATTTGCATCCTCCATGTCGGCAGCACCATTCCCCGGAAGCGGATCGATATTCTGCTCCAGATTTTTGCAGCCGTAAAAAAACAGAGTTCCGCAGCCATGTTGGTACGTGTTGGCGGTCCACTCACGGCTGATCAGCAAGTCCTGGCGAGCAAGCTTGGTGTGGAAAGCTCGATCATATCTCTTCCATTCCTCACCGAGCAGATGCTGGCCGCTCTCTACCGCAAGTCTGCGCTCTTGCTGCTGCCGTCGGAGCGCGAAGGTTTTGGGTTGCCGCTGCTCGAAGCCATGTCCTGTGGCCTTCCGGTCGTCGCCAGCGACATTCCTGCGCTCCGCGAGGTAGGGGGCAATGCCGCGCGCTACAGCCCGGTGGCAGACGTTGAAAGCTTCAGCCGCCACATCGTCGACTTGATCCACATCGCGCAAACCGATCCACGAACGATGCAACAAAATCGTGAAGCTTGCCTGACGCAGGCCCGGCAATTCAGTTGGGAGAGATGCGCGCGCGAGACGGCTGAAGTCTATGAAAAAGTCCTGCGTGAATTGCCGTAACTGCCATGATTGTGAACATTGAAACCGCACAACCCGCAGCTCAGAAAAACCATGCCGGTGATCTCCATCGCAATGGCAGTTCTGGCACTGAACGGCTGAAGGTTCTGCAGGTGGGCAAATTCTACGATCCCTATCGTGGCGGCATGGAAACCGTGCTCAAGAATCTTTGCGAGGGAATCCACGGCGCCGTGGATTTGCACTTGCTCGTGGCCAACACCTCTCCGCATACTGTGCATGAGCAAATGCAGTTTCCTATTACGCGCGTGGCCAGTTGGGGAAAGCTGTTTTCGTCGTCGCTTACGCCGAGCTTCGCCGCGTGGCTGCGAAAGCTGCCCGGAGACGTTGTTCACCTGCATATGCCGAATCCGGTGGCCGAAGTTTCCTACCTCCTCGCTGGTGGCCGCCGCCCCCTGGTGGCTCATTTCCACAGCGACATCGTGCGGCAGAAGTCTCTTCTGCGGGCCTACGCGCCGCTGCTCGAGTCGTTCTATACGCGGGCTTCGCGCATCATCGTTCCCACGCCCAACCACATTGGTGTTTCACCTTTCGTCTCCAGACTTCGCAACAAATGCCGGGTGGTGCCGTTCGGCATCCCGGTGGAAAAATTTGATCTCACAGAAACTACTGCCAGGCGTGCAGCGGAACTGCGGGACGGGCGTCCGGCCATCCTCTTCATCGGACGGCTGGTTTATTACAAAGGCCTCGAATATCTCTTGCAGGCCATGCCGGATTTGCCCGCTCAACTTTGGATCATTGGCACGGGTCCACTGGAAGCCAGCCTCAAACACTTGACGAGCCAGCTTGACCTTGAAGATAAAGTTCAATTCCTGGGTGATGTGCCGGAAGACGATCTCCCTGCCTACTACCATGCATGTGACATCTTCGCGCTCCCCTCGGTTGCCAACAGCGAGATGTTTGGCATGGTGCAATTAGAAGCCGCCGCCTGTCGAAAGCCGGTGGTCTCGACGAATTTGCCCACGGGCGTTTCATGGGTGAATCAGGACGGCGTGACCGGACTCCTCGTCCCACCCAAAGATGTTGGAGCTTTGGTAACGGCAATCCGGAAGCTGCTTGGGAGCCGGTCATTGCGAGAGGAGCTAGGTGAAGCTGGCCGCCAGCGAGTGGAAGCCGAGTTTACAATCGCCAAAATGACGCAGGGCATTCTCGAAATCTATCAAGATGTAAGGAAAGAATATTAAGAATCTTCAATACTTCTATTCCAAGCTATTCCCAAAATAATTTTATCGCCGTGGATGCAAGAGCCGGTTCTTAGATTAATTTGAAAATTTCTAGGTCAGATTGATAGCTATTTGAACTTAAAAAGTACCTTCGTAACATATTCATCCCCAGTACGAATCGACCATAATATGTAACAACGTTTTAACAATTTCCTGTCGCCCGGTTACTGAAGATCAAAATTTACTAGTTAGCTATTGAACTAATGCAGGTCATAGTTTTTGTAATTTCTCTTTTAAGCTCGGCGGTATTGACGCGCTGGGTCCGTGATGTTGCGATCCGAAACAATTGGGTTTCGTCGCCCGCGTCTCCGCGCCATCTGCACACTCGTCCGATACCTCGCTTCGGCGGGCTTGCCATACTTCTTGCGCTTTGGGAGATGGTGCTGCTGGCCTGGTTGCTGCCCGGGCACCTCGGCATTGCTTCCGTACTCTCGTCGCGCGTGACCATCGGAATATTGGTTCCTGCGACGCTCGTCTGTCTGCTTGGCCTGGTCGACGACATCCGCGGTCTCAGCGCTTATGCCAAATTTGCGGTTCAGATTGCGGCGGCCATCCTGCTTTATGTAAATGGCTTTGGCATTTCGCTGCTCTCCATCAAGATCGGTGGCGCGAGCGTGAGTTGGGTCGTTGGGTTGCCGCTCACCATTCTCTGGGTGCTGTGGATCACCAACGCCTTCAACTTGATCGATGGTCTCGACGGTTTGGCAGCAGGTTCCGCGCTCTTTTCCACGTTGGTGATCTGCATTGTCGCGGTGCTTGGCCATAACGACAATATTCTGTTTCTTACGCTGGCTCTGGCTGGAGCCATTGCCGGATTTTTACGCTACAACTTTAATCCGGCTTCGATTTTTCTGGGTGACTGTGGAAGCCTGTTGATCGGTTTTCTGTTGAGCGCCATCGCTCTTGCCAGCTCGCAGAAATCGCCCACGATGGTGGCCGTAGCCATTCCCATTGTCTCGCTGGGGTTGCCGATTTTGGACGTGGCCATTTCGGTATTGCGGCGTTTTCTCGGAAGGAAGAAGCTGTTCATTGCCGACCGCGAACATATCCACCACAAATTGATCAGCCGCGGCATGCCGCACAAGCAGGCTGTTTTGGTGCTCTACGGTGTAAGCGCCTGCTTTGCTCTTTTTAGCCTGTTCCTTCTCAATCCGGGAAGCCAGACGGTGGGTATGGTGCTGGCCGTATTGGGAATGGGTGTCCTGGTTGGAGTCCAGCAACTGCGCTATCACGAGTTCTTTGAGCTGAAACAGGAAGCCAGCCGTACTTTGAATCTGCGCCAGGTGATTGCCAACAATGTACAGATTCGCCGGGCCGCTGAAGCCTTGGAGTCATGCGAAAGCCCTACCGGCCTCTGCGCAATTCTGCAGAAGTATCTTGAGCCTATTGGCTTCTCAGGATTCAGTGTTTGCCTGCTCGCCGACCTGCCGCCATTCGTGGAAGGCTTTCCCTTCCGGCAGACTGCAGCTTCGAATTTCCATTTTTCCTGGGACCAGGCCCTACCTGCATGCGAGAACAGTTGGACCGCCACATTTACTATGGCTACCAGGGAAGGGCAACCCATCGGTAGCTTTACGGTCTATAGAAAGATCGCCCTTGCTCCGCTGTGGATGGACCTGAATGTTTTTACCGCTGCTGGATTCTCTCCCGCCCTCGCCCAGGCTTTTGAAAGGATCCAGGATCGCTGGATGATTTCCCTTATTCATAGTGAACCTCTTAACTTTGAGGCTGGCAATCTCGCAATTGAGAATTCGTAAAACGAAAGTACTGGTACAGATATTAGTTTTTGAATAGCTACTGAATTTGGAAGTTAAGAATAAGTAAAGAAACTAAAGTGTAAGCCCGTCGGAGGCCACTTAGTATTGACCTTGATGGTCAATCCGCATATCATAACTAAGACACTCATGAGCGCTTATAGGTTGAAAAAAGCCGCATTTCTTCTGGCATTTCTCATGCCGTGCCTGGCCATGGCCGGCACGACTGGCGCGATTCTTATGGGTACGGGCGATGTTCAGGTTAACGGAGAGCAGGCGGCCCATTCTTCCACGGTATTTTCGGGCGATCGTATTCAAACCGCAGCCAATGGATCGGCACTGGTCAAATCTCCAAACGGTTTGGTTTCCATCGGAGCTGATTCGTTAGTCAAATATCAGGAAGATTCGGTCACGCTGGAACATGGCGTTGTTGCGCTGACCGTTGGCAAAGGCATCCAGGCTCATCTCGAAAATCTTGTAGTGTCCACAGAGCCCGAGCACAATGCAAAGTTTCAATTGTTGAATGCGAACGGCGTGGAGCGAATCTG
>DASZFK010000430.1:0-22168 GCA_035939855.1 Candidatus Angelobacter sp. | reverse complement strand
ACTTCGGCCCTTTGCATCCTTGGCTTCATTGCTGTAAGTTCAAGGGGTCATCATGGCCAACCTCGTCTCGACCGACCTGCTCTCCCAAATCCTCCAATTCATCATTCAGCGCCAGCCGGAGATGCTTCAGGAACTCCAACAGCTTGTTGAAACAGAATCCCCGAGCGACAACAAAGCGGCGGTAGACAAAATAGGGGCGCACCTAGCCGGAGAATTTGAGAGCCTTGGGGGCCGAGTCACTTTTCATCATGCCAAAGAATTTGGCAACCATCTGCAAGTGGATTTTGCCGGACGCGCCGGTCAGAAGCCGCTCATGCTGCTGGGGCATTTTGATACTGTTTGGGCGCTGGGCACGCTGGCGAAGATGCCTTTTCGGATTGCTGATGGGCGCGCTTACGGGCCGGGCATATTCGACATGAAATCAGGCATCGTGATGCTGCTGTATGCCATGAGCGCCCTGCGCGAGTTGGATACTGGAGACCACCGGCCAGTCACGATTCTTTTGGGCGCCGACGAAGAAGCGGGAAGCATCAGTTCGCGCGCGATCATCGAAAATGTTGCGAAACGGTGCGAGGCGGTGCTGGTGCTGGAACCAGCGCAAGGCCCGCAAGGGCTTTTGAAGACCGCGCGTAAAGGCTTGGGCACCTACTACATTCGTGTCCATGGCCAGGCATCCCATGCAGGGGTTGATTTTGAAAAAGGACACAGCGCCATCGTGGAGCTATCGCGGCAGATTCTGGAAATCACGAAGTTCACTGACCTGACGCGGGGCATCACGGTCAGTCCAGGAGTGATTCGTGGCGGCACTCGCAGCAATGTCGTGGCTGCGGAGGCTTTTGTGGAGGTAGATATTCGCGTGGCTCGGGCTGATGATGCCGCCCCGCTGGAGCAAAAGTTTTTGTCGTTGCGCCCGTTTGATCCACACTGTCGTTTGGAGATCACCGGCGGCCTTAACCGGCCACCCATGGAGCGCACAGCCGGGACTGTGCGCCTGCTGGAAGCTGCCCAGGACCTGGCTAAGAACTTGGGAATCGATCTGGGCGAGTCCGCAACCGGGGGCGGCTCCGACGGCAACTTTACCTCGGCCCTTGGAATTCCAACCTTAGACGGGTTGGGAGCTGTAGGAGAAGGCGCCCATGCTGCACACGAGAGCGTCTTTCTGGAACATTTACCGCTGCGCACCGCGCTCCTGGCCGGTTTGATCGCAACTGTTTAGTTAATAGAGGGTTGTAAAGAGGGAGGGGATGAAAAACGTGGATGAAACTTTGACTCCCCGATTTAGTTGGCCTACAATCATCCTTGTCAATTTACCCCTAGAAAGACGGAAACACACGAGTTGTTTCCAGTCTGGAGTTTAAAAATGTTTGGTGGAAAACTTGGATTTCCTGAGCTAATTCTTCTGGTAGGGCTTGCGTTGTTGCTCTTTGGTCCCAGCAAGCTGGCTGATCTGGGCAAAGGTCTTGGCGAAGGGATTAACAATTTCAAAAATGCCATGAAAGAAGGCTCCGGCAGCAGTCAGGCGACTCCTGCTGACTCAGAAAAGAAATAGCTCTTGCTTGATCGGTGTATCAGCTCTTCAGGTTCTTGAATCCGGATCCTCTTAGCATTTTGCCGACTAGCGCCATGGGCAGTCCGACCACGTTAGAATAATCCCCTTCCACCCGGACGACCCAGGATGCAGCGCCACCCTGAATGGCATAAGCTCCAGCCTTATCCAGCGGCTCGCCGGTTGCTACATATTTCAAAATCTCGTCCTGGCCTAATTTGCGGAAGCTAACGGCAGTGACGCAGGATTGCGTCTCTATAGAACCGCTCGGAGCCACCAGACTCACGGCAGTCCTAACCTGATGGCCACGATCCGAGAGCATGGCCAGCATACGTTGTGCATCCTGGCTATCGCGGGGCTTGGCAAGCACCTGATCATCCAGAACTACGATTGTGTCTGCCGCCAAAACATAGTCGCTGGGAAACTGCGCAGCTACTTTTAACGCCTTTTCCCGGGCCATTCGCAATGCATAGTCGAGAGGCGGCTCTCCGGGGTTGAGATCTTCCCGGATATCTGCCGGGAAAACTTCAAACTCGATTTCCGCGCCGCGTAACAGCTCTTGCCGTCGCGGTGAGCCTGAAGCCAGGATCAGTCTTGGTTCGTGAAGCATCCTCAGGGTAAATGAATCCGTCTCAAGATACGTGAAAGCTCAACTGTTAAGCAAAATCTCATCGACACCAACCTGTCCTTCACCAACCATGCCACGAATTGAAAACCCAAGCGACGGACAGAGTGCTCCTCTGGGCGCCACTCTCGCGCGAGATGAATGTTTGTTTCGTGTTTGGGCTCCTCACGCAAGCGGTGTGAGATTGCAGTTGATAAGCGATCAGGGTGAGCGCGTGCTCGAAATGGAACAGTGCGACGGCGATCATTTTGCGTTGCAGATCTTTGCCAGAGCAGGCGATCGATACTTCTACATTGTCGACGATCATAAACCGGTGCCCGATCCGGTGTCGCGGCTGCTCCCGAAGGGCGTTCATGGACCCACCGAGATCATTGACCCACAAAATTTTGCCTGGAACGATTCGGGTTGGCGAGGTTTGCCGCTCAACGATTACATCATTTACGAATTGCATGTAGGGACATTCACGCCCCAGGGTACATTCGATGCCGTGATTGCCAAACTTCCATACTTGAAGGGGCTGGGCGTGACGGTCATCGAGCTTATGCCGGTGGCAGCCTTTCCTGGCGCTCGCAATTGGGGCTACGACGGTGTCTCTCCCTACGCTGTGCAGGCGAGTTATGGAGGTCCCGAAGGACTCAAAAGGCTGGTTGACGCTTTTCATGCTGCCGGCTTGGCGGTGATTCTGGATGTTGTTTACAACCATCTGGGCAATGAAGGGAACTATTTGCCTCTCTTTGGGCCGTACTTTACCAGCCGGCATCGGACACCCTGGGGAGAAGCCATCAACTATGATCAGCCAGGCAGTGAAGGTGTTCGCAATTACATCGTCGAAAATGCATGCTACTGGATCCGGGAATACCATCTCGACGGCCTGCGGCTCGACGCGGTGCAGACCATCTATGACGAATCGCCTGTGCATATCCTGGCTGAGATCAAAGATTCGGTGACTGCGTTGGCCAATGAGTTGGACCGCGAAGTTTGCGTGATCGCAGAAACCGATGAGAACGATGAAAAAATCGTCCGCGACCAAAAACTTGGCGGTTATGGACTCGATGCTCTCTGGAGTGACGATTTTCACCACGCCCTTCATGCTTTCTTCACGGGCGAGCGCAGGGGTTATTACCAGGATTTTGGCGGTCCTGAACAGATCGTGCGCGCCCTCAATGAAGGCTTCGTCTTTCAAGGCGAGCCGTTTCGGTTCTGGAAAGAACGGCCACGCGGGACGAACCCTCAGAACATGCCCATTCCCGCACACGTGATCTGCACACAAAATCATGACCAGGTTGGCAACCGTGCCCAGGGAGAAAGATTGACTGCCCTGGTTCCGAGCGATGCTCGCATGATGGCCGCGGCCTTGCTGTTGCTGGCCCCTCAAACCCCATTGCTGTTTATGGGCCAGGAATACGATGAGACCAATCCGTTCCTCTTCTTTACGGACTATGGCGATCCGGCATTGCAGAAAGCCGTGAGCGAAGGCCGGCGCAATGAATTCACAGATTTTGGATTCGAGGCCATCCCCGATCCCCAATCGATTGAGACCTTCGAGCATTCCAAATTGAATTGGAGCCTGGCGGTGGGCGACAGCGCCCTCCTCGATTGGTACAAGGCGTTGATTACCCTTCGTAAGCAATACATTTGCGCCTCGGAGAGAACTTGCAAGGCAGAGATCTTGGAAGGCATCCTTGTAATGCAGGCGCCAGCCATGCGGCCACGCCTAAAGCTCTGCTGCCGGCTTGATGACCGCGCTGAATTCCCACAACCTGGTGCGGAGTGGAAGCAGGTGTTGAGCTGCGGCAAAGCAGTCGGTGTATTTGTAATTCAGCCCACTTGAGCCAACCAGCAGAGTCGTTCATTGAAGGCTAACTTCCTGGCGAGTTTCTCGACGGACATGCAATCGGGTGATCACTTCGGCGCGCTACGCTTTACCTCAGTGCAGGCTTGGTGATCGGATTTTGGAACAGTCATTGGTTTCAAATTGCTTGTCGTGCAGTTAGTGGAGCGTAAAGCTCAATACCAGCCTAATTCCATTGGGGATGCGCCAGTTCAGGTGTTTACTCTATGCCCCCGTCCGCAAATCCTGCCTTTACTGTGACTGATTTAGAAAGATCAAGCCGGGATGAAACGAACAAAGGACTAAAGTCACTACTTGAAGAGAAGGATTTCTGTGCTACGATGCACCAAACTTAAGAGAGGATTTGCCCATATATGGATTTCACCTTGCGCCCCATGAGTATCTCAGAGGTACTGGATCGTATGTTTTACCTCTATAGAAAGAACTTTGTGCTGTTTGCCGGGATAGCGGTGCTGCCCACAGGTCTCGCCCTGGTGGTGCATGTGCTCCAGCTTGCGGCGGGCGGTGTGCCGACTCTGGGGCCCACCGGGATAAACTCTGGCGCTATGATGGCATCGGCCGGTGGAGGAATTTTGAACCTGCTGGTGTATTCCATTGGTGGAACACTAGCCTCGGCTGCCACAGTGTATGCGCTCTCCATGGTGCACCTGGGCAAATCAGCCAGCATCGGAGAGTCATATCGATACGTGATGCCCAATTTTTGGTCGCTGATGGGCATTGTGATTTTAGTGGGCCTGATGGTAGCGGGCATTGTGCTGGCCATAGGCCTCTCATTCGTTGCCGGTGCTGCGATACCGGTCATTGGGATTTTGTTGATCTTTGCCGCGACCGTAATTGGCCTCATCTTTATAGTTCACCTTTATGCCCGTTATTCGTTGGCCATACCTGCGTGCGTCCTGGAGAAAACCGGTGCTGGCCAGTCGCTGGAGCGGAGTTCCTTTTTGACCAAAGGGCGAACCGGGCGCATGTGGCTGGTTTTCCTGCTGACTGGAATCATCAATTTCGCTCTGGGGTTCGCCATCTCGTTGCCGATCTCAATATTCGCAGGCGTTTCGGCGATCAGGGGACAACTTTCAATTGGAATTCTGGTTGCGACCCAAGTCGCACAGTTCCTGGCCAGTACGCTTGCCGCACCCATCACTACGATTTCCATTGGCTTGCTTTATTACGATGAACGGATTCGCAAAGAAGCTTTTGACTTGCAATACATGATGACGGCCATCGGACAGCCAGGCCAGCAACAGGCCGCCGCATCAGGCGTGTGAGACGCCCTGCGTCCCACATTATGCCTTGAAAGCGCGGGCAGGCTGTTCACGATGGTTCAGCCTGCCTGTGCTACCATGCAAGCATCCCCGCGGAGAGCTGTTTTATGGACTCGGCCTTGCGTCCCATGAGCACCTCAGAGGTGCTGGACCGGACATTTCATCTCTACAGGAATCATTTCATTACCTTGGCCGGAGTGGGCGTACTGCTTCCAGCGCTTTCCTTGATTTCGCGGTTAGTGTTTCTGCACTTCGGCTATGTTGCGGGCAGCTCAGATCCACAGCCGGGTAACGACTATATAGCCCTCACTTTGTTGTATCTGGTTTGTACGGTCGTGATTTTTGTTTTTGGTTACTCGCTGGTTTCGGGAGCGGCTTTCCATGCAGTTTCACGTCTCCACCTGGGGCAACGTGTCACCATTCTTGAATGCTACAAAAAAGTCTTTTCCCGCTTTCCGACTGTGTTCCGAATTGTGGTTAGCCTCTGCATCCGCGCCCTTGGGCCTTTTGTCGCGAGCTTTTTTGGTGTTTTGGCTCTCGGGATGATGTTGAGAAGGGCGATCGGACTGCTGGGCGGCCGTTTTTTTGTGACATTTCTTGTGGCGTTTTGGATATTGATATTGGCGGCTTGCTGCTGGACTTTTTACATTTACATTAAATATTCAATGTCGGTTGCCGCTTGCATGGCGGAAAAACTAACGGCAAGGGAGGCGCTCAAACGAAGCAGGTTCCTGACCAAACGGGCGAAACGGCGCATCTTTCTTGTTTTTCTTTTGATGGGAATCATCGCGCTGGCGCTCAACTATGCCTTTACTGCTCCCAGCGAATATTACTCCCTTGAGCACAACGGCAGATTAACGGTCTCTTGGGCGATATGGGAGTACCTCGGAGGTTTCCTGGCCGGCACGCTGGCTGGGCCGATCAGCACAATTGCGATTACCCTGGTGTATTACGATCAGCGGGTGCGCAAAGAAGCTTTTGACCTGCAATTCATGCTGGAGAGCCTGAACGAGCTTCAGCCCCAGCAAAATGCGGCAGGCGCCGGCTAATCCCAAAAATGAGCAACCCCAAGACATCGATCATTGGCAGTCTTTTGCTTCTGATGCTGGCCTGCGGATCTGCCGTGGCTGAACCGCTCTCCATCGCTGAATTCAAGCAACAAATAAATGATCTTGCCGGCCAGACTGCGGCCCTTGATCAAAACCCGGAAGACGCCGCTAAACTGCTGGCCAGCATCCCGGATCGCGTTATCGTGCGCGTACATTCCCGCGATTATCCCGTCAGCTACCAATGGCTCAAAGAAGAACTGGCGAAGTATCCTAAGGCAGAAGCAACAACGCGAAAACAGATCTTGCAAACCATCGAAGAGCATTTCCGGGCTCTGGAATCCGCAAGCCAGGAACTGGAGAGCAATTCAACCGATCTGGAGCAATCGCGCAAGAAGCTGGATGAGATACTTTCCCGTCACGAGTTCCACAAAGTTAAAGGTCCAAGCGCCTGGGCCATTTTTTGGTCCAGGGTGTGGCGCGCTTTGTTCCGGCTTTTGCGAGTCAGGATCCGGCGGCTGCCTGGGCTGGATTTTCTGCAGATCGTAATTTATTCGCTAATTGCGGCTGCAGTCGTGGCAGTGGCGATATGGGTCATTCGCCGTTTGGGCAGGAACCAGGAAGAAACGCTCGGGCGCGATACCGGGTTTTTTACTCCTTCGGAAAAAGGCTGGGGAGTCTGGCTAGCCGAAGCGCGTTCGCTGGCCCAGAAGGGCGATTGGCGCAATAGCATTCATTTGGCGTATTGGGCTGCCATTTCTTTCCTGGAAGCTAACGGCGCATGGAAACCCGATTTTGCCAGGACTCCGAGAGAATATCTGCAACTGCTCAGCACGCGCGCCCCGCATTACCCTGTGCTGAGACGATTGACGCGTAAATTCGAAGTCGTGTGGTATGGCCACCGCGATGCCGGCGAGGCCGATTTTCAGGAAATACTTGGGCAACTCGAGCAGCTAGGATGCCGATAAAACTGGAAAAGAGCGATCTTCGCCTGCTCTCGTGGGCCGGCGCCATCGTGTTGTTTCTCATCGTCGTGCTGGTATTTATCTCTCCTCAAGACGAGGAATCAAGCGTGCCCAGCTCCTATTCCCCCGTATCTGGTGGGGCCAAGGCGGCGTATTTGTTGCTGGAAAGCGAGGGCTACAAGATCCAGCACTGGGAAAGATCTCCGGTTGATTTGCCGGTAAATCCTTCAAACACAGTCCTGATCATGGCGCTTCCGCTTACTCCAGCCACCAAGGTCGAGAAGAGCGCGCTGGAATTGTTCCTGAGCGAGGGCGGAAAGATAATCGCTACCGGGGCAACAGTTCAATTCTATCTTTCCAAGGTGGAAATCGATCTGGAGCCGTTCCCCTCTCTGGCTCCGAAAGAATATCAGCCCGAGGCGCCCAGCCTTTTGACGTCTGGCGGTTCGATCAAGATGACGCCTTCGGGTTATTGGAAGTCGGCATCGGCAAAATACATGGTCCACTATTCCGACGAAGGCAAACCGGTGGTGGTGTCGTACAAGGTCGGCAAGGGAGAGATGATCTGGTGGGCAAGCAGCCGGCCCTTGACCAATATCGGCATTCGCGAAGCCGGCAACCTTGGCCTCCTGCTCGGCTCGTTGGGAGTCTCCAAAGATGTTACCTTGCTCTGGGATGAATATTTTCACGGTTACCAGCGTTCTTATGCTTCGTACCTGACCGACCCGCCGCTGTTGTCTGGTCTCATTCAGCTCACTCTTCTCTTCCTCGCCGTGCTCTTCACCTTTGCCCGCCGCAATGGTCCGATTCACCCCTTGTACGTGCGTTCGCGCCTTTCTCCGCTGGAATTTGTGCAAACCCTGGGCGGCCTTTATCAGCGAGCCAGCGCAATCGAGACGGCCATCGAGGTTCCTTATGCGCGCTTTCGCTCTCAACTTGCGAAGCGGCTGGGGATGAAAGCCGACGCACGCTCTTCCGATCTGGCTAGAGCTGCACGGGAACGGCTGGGCTATGAAGATAAAGATCTGGAAAAGACACTGCAAGAAATTGAAAGCTGCTTGCACAGCCACGACCTCAGTGACACCAAGGCGCTGGATTTAACGCAACGGCTCAACCGGCATACCCGCAGCATGAAGTTATTTTCCGACCAGGAACAGGAGAACATATCGAATGCAGACCGCCTCACGGGTACTCAACCACGGACGCACTGAGCTGGCCAAGGTAATCGTAGGCCAGGAGGAGATGATCACCCAATGCCTCCTCGCCATCCTTTGCCAAGGCCACGCCTTGCTGGAAGGTGTGCCGGGCATAGCGAAGACCCTGGTGATCAAGGCCTTTGCCCAGCTTTTTGCGCTTGATTTCAAGCGGGTCCAGTGCACCTCGGACCTCATGCCGGCAGATATCATCGGCAGCAATGTCCTGAATCTCTCTACCAGTACCTTCTCTCTGCATCGCGGGCCGCTCTTTACGGACCTGCTGCTGGCTGATGAGGTCAACCGCATGCCTCCACGTACTCAGGCAGCCCTGCTGGAAGCGATGGAAGAGCGCCAGCTTACCATTGATGGCGTTACCCATCCGCTTTCCGGGTTCTTTACTGTGTTTGCCACGCAAAACCCTATCGAATTTGAAGGCACTTATCCTCTTCCCGAAGCGCAGCTCGACCGTTTTCTCCTCAAGATCAATGTTGGCTATCCCGAGGCTGCCCAGGAAGTGACGATCCTGCAAAATCATCATCAAGGGTTTGACCCGCATCAACTGGCCGCTGCGCAACTGGCACAGGCGAGCACGGACGTGCTGGCTGAGGCGCGAGCGGAAATCAAAAGCGTGAAGGTAGAGCCGGCATTGTTCCAATACATTGTGGACATCATTCGCCGCACGCGCGAATGGCCATCATTCTCGCTAGGGGCCAGCCCGCGCGCGGCTGTGAGCCTCATGATGGTATCGAAAGGGTACGCGGCGCTGGAGGAGCGCGACTACATGATTCCGGATGACGTAAAAGCGGCAGCCCGGCCGGTCTTGAGGCATCGTGTGATGTTGCGTCCGGAAGCGGAGTTGGAAGGATTAAAGAGCGATCAGGTGCTGAACGAACTTATTGCTTCGGTCAAGGTGCCTAAATGATGCAGAACCCCATGGCGCCCGAGCCGGTCAAGGTCCCATGCAAGCCAGCGGGACGGCTGGGATTCGGCTTTGGCCGCCGCTTTTTTCTGCTGCTATTGGTGGGTGGGTTGTGGGCCATCCCGGCATTTTGGGACCTGCGTTTTCTTTGGATCATGGTTGCCTGGGATTTGTGCGCAATTGCCGGCTGGGGCATGGATTTGCGCTCCTTGCCGCACCCGCTGCTGCTGAAATTGGAGAGAAGCTGGACTGGAGCGGCTTCTTTGCGAAACACGGTCGATGTGGTCCTGAAGTTGGAAAATCCCGGCAAGTACCCAATTCAATGCCGGATTGTCGATGACGTTCCACCATCCCTACGGACCGAACCACCGGTGGTGGAATTCAAGGTAGGAAGCAAATCTACGAACGGCGCTTCTTATCCCGTTCGTCCTCTCGAGCGTGGAGATATTCACCTCGGCAAAGCTTATGTGCGCTACACGAGCGCGGCTCACTTCGCGGAACGATGGGCAGTGGCGGAACTGAAGCAGCATATACGTATCTTTCCCGATCTTGAAGAGGCCCGGAAGCACAATATCTATCTCACCCGCGCCCGCCAGATCGAACTGGAAAAGCGCTTGATACGGCAGCGAGGGGTAGGACGTGAATTTGAGAGCTTGAGGGAATACCAGGAAGGCGACGAGTTCCGCAACATCTGCTGGACGGCCACAGCCCGCCGCGGAAAACACGTTACCAAACTCCACCAGGTGGAGCGCAGCCAGGCAGTATGGTTGATCATCGACGCCGGACGCCTGTTGCGGACAAAAGTAGGCGAACTAAGCAAACTCGATATGGCGGCCAATGCCAGTACCTCGCTGGCCCAGCTTGCGCTCTATTCGGGAGACCGTGTCGGGCTTCTCGTCTATGGGCGGAAGATACAGCAGCGGGTAGGCTTAGGGCGGGGCCTTCCCCACATGCGCGCCATTCTGGAAGGGCTGGCGTCCGCCCGTGAGGAAGCGGCGGAAGCCGACCATTTGCAGGCCGCAGCCTTCCTGCTGCAATTGCAAAAACAACGCGCGCTGATTATCTGGATTACCGATCTGGCGGATACTTCCATGACGCCTGAGGTGATTGAGAGTGCGTCCCAAATCTTATCGAAACATCTATTGCTGTTTGTTGTAATGGCCCAAACCGATCTGCTCGCACTGGCAGGAAAATATCCAGAGACAGCCGAAGAAATGTATGCTGTCGTGGCTGCCCAGGAGTTGGTCCAACGCCGGGAAACCTTGCTCACCAAGGTGCGCAACAGTGGAGCCCTGACACTTGAGATCACTCCTAACAAACTGACGACCACGCTGGTGAACCAATATCTGGAGATTAAAGAGCGGAACTTGATCTGACTTGTATTGATGCTTGAGCGAATTGCTTTGGCCTACGCTCTGCTGCCCTCCAGCGGCGGGCGATTGGGGCGGTGACATTTTGGTTGAAGAAGTGGTCTATGGAAAACGCTCCTGATGCGATATAGTTGAGAATCATGGCCCCATAATGGAAGGTCTTTTATCCTGCGCGTATCCGTAACGTTTTCAAGAAGGTAACCTGTGGAGAGTAGACAAGACGCGGGCTCCGGGCTCCGTTTAGAGGAACCAACCAAATATTCAGCGCAACCCTCCTCCGAGTTTCGAATGCTCGAGGTTATGATCGTCTTTGCGAAGCACAAAGGCTTCCTCTTCAAGTGTTTGCTGTTGGCGGTGGTCGCTGCGGTTTTGATTGCCGTCTTTCTGCCTAAGAAATATGAAGCGACTACGCGGCTCATGCCTCCCCAGCAGAGCCAGTCGATCGCTACCGCCATGTTGAACCAATTGGGACCGCTGGCAGCGCTGGCTGGGAAAGAGGTTGGCCTGCATTCCAATAGCGATCTCTACATTACCTTGCTGAAGAGCCGCACTATTGCCGACGACCTGATCAAGAACTTTTCCCTGATGCAAATCTATGGCGAAAAAACCCTGGCCGATACACGAAAACGGCTGGAACAACAGACCGATATCCAGGCCGGCAAAGAGGGCGTGATCTCAGTTGCCGTGCGCGACCGGGACCCGGAAAGGGCGGCTGTGCTGGCGAATGGTTATGTCGAGGCACTCCGCCAGCTCACGCAAACGCTGGCTGTGACTGAAGCCGGCCGGCGGCGCATCTTTTTTGAGCATGAAGTGCAAAATACGAGCGAAGACCTGGCCAAAGCCGAACTGGCGTTGAAGCAGACCCAGGAGAAAACCGGGATGCTGCAACTCGACAGCCAAGCCAAAGCCATGATTGAGGCGTATATGGGATTGCGCGCCCAGGTAGCGGCCAAGGATGCGGAAGTCGAAGCCATGCGTTCTTTTGCAACCCCGGAAAACCCTGACTTGGTGCGGGCCCAGCATGAACTTGGAGCGTTGCGAACTGAACTCGGGCGATTCGAGCGCGGCCAGAATGCGGGTTCCGTGGCAGATGTTCCCCTGGCAAACGTGCCGGGAGCGGGCCTGGAGTACCTCCGGCGATTGCGCGAGGTTAAGTATCGCGAAGCCCTCTTCGAGTTGCTGATCAAGCAATATGAAGTCGCACGAATTGATGAAGCCAAGGATGCAGCCATCATTCAGGTTGTTGACAAGGCTGTCCGGCCTGAAATTCAGTTGCGCGATTGGCGTGTTCGTTTATTGATCGGAGTAGCGGTAGCTCTGGTTTTGCTGCTGATGGGAGTAATCGCAATGTTTGTGCTGGAAGC
Organism: Candidatus Angelobacter sp.; assembly: GCA_035939855.1. GTDB lineage: Bacteria > Acidobacteriota > Terriglobia > Terriglobales > Acidobacteriaceae > Angelobacter. The sequence goes on along the minus strand of DASZFK010000430.1, from coordinate 10,023 downwards.
AATAGAGCGCGCCAAAGAAGACTCCCAATATGCCGCGCATTTACAATTGTTCAAGTTCTACCTGTCTGCAAAGGGTAAGGCTGGTGACGTAGTGGGTTCGGGTGAACATCCGTAAATCCCTTCTACCGCTGATTTCAATTGATCTGGCGTGCTTGTTTAAGTGATTGCAGTACAATGGTTTAGTGAAGTGCCGGTTGAGCACGGTTAGTTGTTAGGCGAAAAATCGAGGATCGCCGAAGTGCCTCTCAATCTGACGTAGAATATTGACACATTCTCGGGGTCCTTCACTCCGCGCCCATGATTTTCTCAAGCCAAACTTTTTTGCGGCGCTGCGTTCAGGATGACAGGGTGAGAGAGGATCGCGGAACAGAGAAGCATTTTCTAAAGTAATTGACATTGGGGTTAATGGTTTAGATCAACGCACGATTCGGCCAAGGAGTTGTCAATGAGAATTCTGATTTTGGGAGGAGATGGTTATTGTGGATGGCCTACGGCCCTCTACCTCTCACGTAAGGGACACGAAATCGCGATTGCGGATAACTTTCTTCGCCGCCTTTGGGACCACGAATTGGGCGCCATGACGCTCACACCGATTGCTCCTCTTCCCGAGCGTTTGCGTTCCTGGTCCAGCCTTACCGGAAAAACCATCGAGTCCTTCGTTGGAGATGTAACCGATTACGAATTCCTTAGCTCAGTCTTTAAAGCCTTTGAACCGGAAGTTGTGGTGCACTTCGCTGAACAGCGGGCCGCCCCTTATTCGATGATCGACCGCCAACATGCAGTCTTCACCCAGGTGAACAATGTGGTGGGCACGCTCAATGTACTCTTCGCGATTAAGGAGTTTCAACCGGACTGTCATCTGGTAAAGCTGGGGACCATGGGAGAATATGGCACTCCCAACATCGATATAGAAGAAGGTTTCATCAAGATCCAGCACAACGGCCGCGAAGACGTCCTTCCATTTCCCAAGCAGCCTGGCTCTTTCTACCATCTCTCCAAAGTCCACGACAGTCATAATATTGCTTTCTGTTGCAAGATCTGGGGACTCAAGGCCACGGACCTTAATCAGGGTGTGGTTTATGGCACAGTGACCGACGAGGTCTCGATGAGCGAATCGCTGGTCAACCGTTTTGACTACGATGAAGTTTTCGGGACCGCGCTGAACCGCTTCTGTGTCCAGGCAGCCATCGGCCATCCCATCACCGTCTATGGAAAAGGAGGCCAGACCCGCGGCTTCCTCGATATTCGCGATACCGTGCGTTGCATCGAGTTGGCCTGCATGCATCCTGCGGGACGCGGCGAGTTTCGAGTGTTCAATCAGTTTACCGAGCAGTTCTCGGTGCTGGAGTTGGCCAGAATGGTGCAGGCTGCCGGCAAAAATCTGGGCCTCAACGTGAATATCGACCACCTTCCCGACCCGCGCGTGGAAGCCGAAGAGCACTATTACAACGCCAAGCATACGAAGCTTGTCGATCTCGGATTGCAGCCGCACCTGCTGTCGGAATCCCTGCTCGATTCCATGCTGAATATCGCGATCCAGTACCAGCAAAGAGTCGACACCACGTTATTGCTGCCTCGGGTGAACTGGCGCAATAGCCGCAATGATCGCAAAGCGAATGGAATGGTCCTGGAGGCTGTGGCGTCGACCAACGGGTACTCATCCAAATAAACCATGGAACAGAAGCAAATCACAGGAAGGTTGATATCCAGAAATTGGGTTGTCAATCTTATCGGCCAAGGTTTGCCTCTATTGATTGGCGTGGTGACCATACCTTGGTTGTTGAGGTACTTGGGCGTCGAACGCTTCGGTATCCTCTCGATCACTTGGACATTGCTTGGTTATGCCAGCCAGTTCGATCTTGGCCTGGGCCGCGCCATCACTAAATACGTGGCCGAATGCCTGGGCCGTGGCGACACGCAAAGCCTGCCTGGACTTTTTTGGACGTCGCTCCTGACGCAAATGGTATTTGGCATACTAGCGGCCCTGCTTCTGGGGGGCGTATCCCTCGGCCTGATCGATTACCGAATCCTGAAGATTTCGCCGGACCAGGTAGCGGAGGCCAGAAACGTTCTTCTGATTCTTGCCGCCTCTTTGCCGGTGGTGATCGCCAGCAACTCTTTGCGCGGAATGCTCGAGGCGGGGCAGCAATTCACGATCATCAACTACATAAAGATTCCTGCCAATATTTCCGTATTCCTGTTTCCGGTGCTGGGCATACCGCTGGGCATCAGGCTTCCGGGAATCGTGCTCTTGCTGGTGGCGGCGCGGTTTGCTTCGGCGATCGCTTTTCTGGTTTGCTGTTTCAAGTTCTTTCCGGTCCTGCGCCGCCGCATGGTTTTCAATGCAAAGTTGGTGCGTCCTCTTTTTGTTTACGGCGGCTGGGTTACGGTTTCGAATCTCATTGGTCCGCTCCTGATGTATGTGGACCGGTTCTTCATCGGGGCCATGCTTTCTGTCGCCGCTGTGGGATATTACACAGCTCCCTACGAGATCGCGACCAAGATATGGCTGATTCCGACCAGCCTTCTGGCCACTGTTTTTCCGGCCTTCAGCACTCTCTATGCCAGCGAGTCGCATCAGCGGATGGAAGAGCTATATTCGCGCTCGCTAAAATCCATCCTGCTGGTGTCGGGACCGATGTTATTGATACTTGCGGCCTTCTCCCGCCAGATCTTGAGCGCCTGGCTTGGTCCTGATTTTGCCGCGAAAAGCGCCAGCACGCTTGAGGTCCTATGTCTTGCCGTGCTCATCAACTGCATCGCCTTTGTGCCTTTTGGATTGCTTCAAGGGCTGGGACGCCCTGACTTGACGGCCAAGTTCCACCTTTTGGAAACGCCGTTTTACGCGCTCGCGTTGTGGTTCTTGTTGCCGCGCTTCGGCCTGGTTGGAGCGGCATGGGCCTGGGTGCTTCGAATCTCGCTTGACGCGGCTTTGCTCTTTTTTGCTGTGCTGAAACTCAAATTTGTCTCGCCGCGCGTCATGATTGAACGGCCTTTGAAACGGACCCTCATGGCCCTGGTGCTGCCGGCCGTGTTATTGCCGCTCTCCTGGATCAACACTTCGTTCGCAGCCCAGCTTGCGCTCAGTAGCCTGGTTCTGCTGGTATTTGTAACTGCCGTGTGGGGTTATGTGCTCGATGACAATGAGCGCACCCTCCTGCTCTCTGCTTTGGATCTACGGAGCCGCATGGCGAGGGCAAAGTGACAGAGTTGCTGTCGATCATCATCGTCAACTACAACACATGCAGCTTGCTTCGCGATTGCCTGGCTTCGCTTAGAGCCACCGAGGGCAGCCGCTGCGAGTTGATCGTGGTGGACAACGCCTCGATCGATGGCAGCGCGGAGATGGTTGAAAACGAGTTTCCGGAAGTCGTGCTGGTGCGCAATCGACAAAATGCCGGGTTCGCCAAGGCCAATAATGAAGGAATGAAATTGGCAAAGGGCAAATACCTGTTGCTGCTGAACAGCGATACGGTTGTTCGCGCCGGGGCGCTGGAAGTGATGGCTGGCTATATCGATTCTCACGCTGAGGCCGGCGCGGTGACCTGCAAATTGTTGAACGTCGATGGCACTATCCAGGCCAGCATCAGCAACCGGCCCGGCCCGGTGCTCCTGTTCTTTCGGCTGTTGGGAGTGTCGCGCCTGATTTCCGGTGATCGGGCCCGCCGCTGGCTTCTGAAGACTTGTGGTTTCTTTTTGGGAAAGACCATACGCTCGTATTTGACTCCCTATTCTCCGCACAATGGTCCGATCGAGATCGAGAACATCTCAGGCGCCTGCATGATGTTGCGCCGGGAAGCCATGGAGCAAGTCGGGCTGCTGGATGAAACCTTCTTCATGTATTTTGAAGACATGGATTACTGCGTAAGGCTCCAGAACGCCGGATGGAAAATGTATTACATTCCCGAGGGAGAAATCATCCACCTTGGAGGCGGCAGCTCCGGCGGACGAATGCGAAACTACAGCGTACATTCCTACCGTGCCTTGTTCCACTTTTACCGCAAACATTTTTCTTCCGCCATGGTCGTTGCTGTCCGCTCCATGGTGGTGACTACCTCGAGCATCCGCTGGGTTTGGAATTGGATACGAAGCAAATTCTCACGGCAACCCGTCTACCGCCAGAATGAGATGGACCTGAAGCAGGTCATCCGGGTTTGCTTCGAATCTCGCTGAAAACCATGATTTTCTCTGAGAACACCCTGGAGCTTGCATCGGCAGTCATCGCCTTGGTTCTCCTCGCCTACACCTGGACAGGTTATCCTCTGGTCCTTTGGCTGTTGCGAATGCTTTTCTCGCGACAGGTCAAGCGAGCGCCGAATCAGGACTGGCCCAAAGTTTCCATGATCATTGCAGCGCGAAATGAAGAAGCGAAGATCGCCGCCAAACTGGCTGATTGTCTCGATCTCGAATATCCACACGACCGGCTTGAGATATTGGTCGTTTCCGATCATTCAACCGACCGCACCGACGAAATTGTCAAAGAGTGGACTGCCCGCGATGCCCGCATTCGCTTGCTGGCGGGCCAGGGCGCTTTGGGCAAGAGTGGCGCCCAAAATCTGGCAGTCGAAAGCGCATCTGGAGATATGTTGTTCTTCACTGACGCAGCTACCCGCACACGTCCTGATATGTTGAAGATGCTGGTAGAAAATTTCGCCGACCCCAGGGTAGGCCTGGTTACCGCCAACGTGTTTCTTGGAGAACCCGGAAACGCAGTGGCCGAAGGACAAGGCATGTATTGGCGCTTCGAGCTTTTCCTGCGCAAGCTGGAATCCGCATTGGGTATCCTGGCAACCGGCAGCGGCCAGGCGTTGCTGATGCGGAAAGAACTATTTCGGCCTCTCCCTTTGGTCTACGGCGACGATTGCGTGCTGCCCCTGGATGTGCGTCTGCAGGGGTATCGTGTGGTGCAAGACACGCGTGTCACTGTTTATGACATCATGCCCAACAGCATCCATGGAGAACTGAAAGCCCGCATAAGAATGACAGCGCGGAACTGGAGTGGAACGCTGAGCAGGCCGGCGATACTGAACCCCTTTCGCTTTCCCGTGACTGCCTGGGCGCTGATCTCGCACAAACTGCTCCGTTGGCTGACTCCTTTTTTCCTGGCCGTGCTGCTGGCGGCCAATATTTTGCTCAGTGTCCGCAGCGGCGATTGGAAATTACTATGCGCATTACAACTTGCGTTTTATGCGGCTGCCTTGATCGGATGGTTACGCGCGCGAAAAGGCGAGTCGGCCTGGTTTTTTGCTTATCCTTTTGCGTTTTGCCTCGCCAATGTCGGCTTTCTGTTGGGCATGGTTAAGGCCATGCGTGGACAGAAGATTGCAAGGTATTAGATTGGGTAATCGGGTAATTTAGTAATTGGGTAATTTGGGATTTCTAATTTTCAATTTCTAATTTTCAATTTGTGGCTGACGAAAGTTTTATGGCCGATCAAACGACAGAGCGAGAAGAAGAGCGAGTCCGCGCCGCTTATGCACATCGCCGGCAAACGATTCCTCCCGGACGCTATGCTCGGACCAATCCTTTCACCTTGTGTGCCGCCCACGAGCGCGAGGAAGAGATGGCAGCCATGTTCCGGGCCGAGGGATTGACGACTCTCGCGGGATTGCGCATTCTCGATGTTGGCTGCGGGCGCGGCGATACGTTGCGGCAAATGCTGGAATATGGCGCTGACCCGGAGCTTCTGGCTGGCATCGACCTGCTCGATGAAAACGTGAAGCAGGCTCGCCGCCGCTCACCCAACCTGCAAATCATCTGTGGCAGCGCTTCCCGGTTGCCCTTTCCCGATTCAAGCTTTGACCTGGTCCTGCAGTTCACGCTCTTCACTTCGATCCTCAATGATGAGGTCAAGCGCACCATCGCAGGCGAGATGATGAGAGTCCTCGCTCCCGGTGGCCTGATTCTCTGGTACGACTTCAGCTTCAATAACCCCAAGAATCCCGACGTTCGGGGCATCGGAAAGCGTGAGATTCAAGCGCTTTTCCCTGGCCTGGAAATGAAAACCAGACGAGTCACGCTGGCCCCTCCCCTAGGACGGATCATAGCGCCGGTCTCGGTTGTTCTTTACTATTTGCTTTCGCGCGTGCGTCCCTTGTGCACGCATCTTTTGTGTTTGTTGCAAAAATCAGGGAACAGATAGCCTAATTAACCCAACCACGATCGAGTGTATCGAGTAGATCATTCCCGACAGGCGACGTGCCAGATAGTCCAGGCAAGCTTTTATGGATCGCTTAATGGATTTGACGATACACACATGCTTGCTACTTCACATCTGCCTCAAATGAATTGAGGGCATTCTGCAGAGATGCTTCATTTTCCACATTCACACAATTCTGGGCACGGTCGATCTGGCGCATCAGCCCCAAGGACGCTGCCTGGACCTACCTCGATGAAGCGTTGTGCTCCGAGAGCCACTAGCTCAGCTAGCTAGCTTCTGCACGCAACGTGGCCAAGCACTCCCAGGCCAGGAATGTGACGGTACAGGTCTCGCGGCGGGACAAAGTGTCCAGGTGGTCGTGGAGGACGACGATATAGGAATTCAAACTAGGAGCAACTCACGTGGCCACTCTTTTGGGCTATCTGGAATAAAAGGACGTATAGCCATGCTGGCGGAATCTTGCGCGTCATTTCCGCTAAAGGAAAAGGTACACGCCTTGAGATTACCGTGCCCATAGGCGAGGCTGTCGCCGCGGAAGCTGCTCCTTTGCAGACTGCAGCCCAGGCAGGAGCCAGGTTGAACTAGGTGAATTGAGGAACCCATGCCCCCGCATGTCAACCCTCACTCAACGGGAGCGCGAAATCCTGAAGCTGCTTGCCGAAGGCAACTCGGTCAAGGAAATTGCGGCGATTCTGGGATTGAGCGTCAAGACGGTCGAAGCCCATAAGTTCAACCTGATGCACAAGCTCGATATCCACAACAAAGCCCAGCTTGTGACCTACGCAATTCAAAAGAAGATCATCAAGATTCCCGTCAACCAGTAATCCCTTTTTCTGAAACCGACATTCCTTTTTTGGTAGCTCCACGGCGCTAAAGCCGGGGAGTTTGTATTTTCCTGGCAGCTCTGTTTCCCGCAAATCCATTGCTCCCTTCTTGGGGCAACACACTTTGGCTGAACAAAAATGAAGGGTAGAGCAAGAAAATGCTTGCATCCTGAAGGTTTTCAAAATAGAGTTCCGGGCCAACTAATGTTCCAAGACTTTTGTATCAAGCTGCAAACCGGCCCTAATAAAACGGGAACTCATTTAATTGCGGAAATTCTTGGAGGCGGCATGAACTTTGCTAAAAACGCATTCCCTCTTTTTGCTCGGTTCATTTTGATATCTCTACTGCTGACCATGTGCTCATCTTTGCTGGTGGCACAGGATGCGACCGGCCGAATAGTCGGCACGATCACAGACCCGAGCGGCGCGGTGGTCCCCGGCGTGCATGTCGTGATCACCAACACCGCGACGCGGGTGGTGCGCGAGACGACAACAGATGCCAGCGGTTATTACCAGGTGTTGTCGTTGCCGATCGGCAGCTACACGGTCTCGGCCGATCACAAAGGTTTTAAGGCCGTCTCGACCAGCGCTAACAATCTGGACATCAATCAGTCGCTGAAAATCGATGTTCAACTTGCGGTCGGATCAACCAATGAGGTCGTCACCGTTGAAACGACGGCTAACACAGTAGAGACGATTGTTCCCACTTTGGCAGCAACGATTTCAAACCGTACAGTCCAAGACTTGCCGCTCAATGGACGCAACTCTCTTGATTTGGCTCTTCTGCAGCCCGGTGTAACGCCTGCTGATAATCCTGGTAACGGAGGCGCAGCGAGCGCCAACACAGCATTCAGCGTTTCCGGCGGCCGAAATGATTCAAATACCTTCATTCTTGATGGCGGCAACAACAACAATCTTCTCAGCAATGGCGTTGTCTATAACCCCAACCCCGATACGATCCAGGAATTCAAGATCATCACAAGTAATTATGAGGCCGAGTACGGGCGCAATGCTGGCGGAGTCATTACAGTCGTCACCAAATCTGGAACAAACAACTTCCATGGCAGCGCCTTTGAATTCAATCGCAACAACGATTACAACGCCAACCGTTACTTTAACAATGCCCAGCTCCCGGCAAAGCCGAGAAACATTCTGAAGCGCAACCAGTATGGGGGTACATTCGGCGGGCCTATCAAGAAAGATAAGCTGTTCTTCTTTGTTGGCTATCAAGGCCAGCGGGAAAACCAACTCCTCAGTTCAGCATCGGTGACGCCCTTTACGCTGGCAGAGAGCCAGGGAGATTTTTCCGCTTCATCACACAAAACAACGATTGTGAACTTCCTTAACGGTCATCCTTTCTTTCAGCCAAACGCGGCTTTGAGGGCGCAGGGCATTATCGATCCTACAAAGATCGACCCTGTAGCACAGGCATATTTCAAAGCTGGGCTGATACCGACAGGGGCAACTCCCCAGATTTTCCAAAACCCTGCACAGGACAACCGCGACGAGGTCACCGGCAAGTTTGATTGGAATCCCTCAGAGAAGAATAATTTTAGTGTCCTTATGGGGCGGACTCAGAACCCGACTTTGACGCCGGCCAACGCACCTGGATATGGAACGACTACGGTCAATCACCGCCAATTCTTGAATCTGAGCTACACCCGCATCATCTCACCTACGATGCTCAATGAATTCCGCGCAACCGCCCAGCGCAACGACAACCTGCAAGCTGTACCGGCGTTCACTAAGCCCAAACCCAACGATTTGGGTATTGCTATTAACTCGGACAATCCTACTGGGCCAACCCGCCTGACATTTACCGGACTTACAGTTGGTTTCAGTGTGCAAGGCCCAACGTCGTTGATCGACAACACGTTCAGCTACTCCGACACTTTTTCATGGACCCATGGCCGGCACACCATGAAATTCGGCGGCAGTTATTCGGCCTACGACAACAACACTTTGTTTGATTTCTTCATCAACGGCAGCTTTGGGTTCAGTACTCGCAATGGCGCCGGAGATACTCATGCGAACTTTCTGCTGGGATTGCCAAGGACCTATACACAATTCCCCGCTGCCCCTTCTAACATTCGCAGCAAAGCCACCTATTTTTTCGGTCAGGATGAATGGAAACTTGCTAACAACCTGACTTTGACCTATGGATTGCGTTACGAGTTCAGTACGCCGAAGCTAGATACTGCCGGCCGCTCGTTCTCAATCGTCCCTGGCCAGCGTTCGATCGTTTTTCCCAATGCTCCTGTCGGGCTGGTCTTTCCAGGCGATCCAGGAGTACCCAAAGGGGCCAACTTTTCAGACAAGAACGACTTCGCTCCCCGTTTCGGCTTTGCCTGGCAGCCTTTTAGAAATTCCCGGACAAGCATTCGTGGAGGCGTAGGCGTGTTCTATGACATCCTGAAAGGCGAAGATAACCTTCAGTTCAACGGTCAGCCCCCGTTTTTTGGCTTTGCCTCATTTACCTTTCCATCGGGAGTGGGAGCGGGTCCCTATACTTTCCTGACCAATCCTTTTACCTCCACGGGAAACCCAAATCCGTTTCCATCGCGGCCTCCTGACCATAACGTCAACATCACAAATACTTTTGGATCGTTTGGTGATGCCGGAGTTTTCTTCGTGGATCCACATCTACGGACTCCCTATACCTTCCAATACAACTTAAGCATTCAGCAAGAGATCCCCAGCAAGATGATCGTGCAGGCCGCCTATGTGGGGACTTCGTCCCGCAAGCTGACGGCCTTAACCGATGTAAATCCGTTTGATCCAAAGACCTTGAATACCCCAACTCCGCATCGCATCCTGAACGAGACCCCTGGCAATACCGACAACAGCTTCAGCTTCTTGGAGGAGTTTAGGAATGCAGCTAACGCCAACTACAACAGCTTGCAGCTAAGCTTGACAAGGCAATCGCCGTCGACCGTTCCATATTTGGGCACGGTGTATTTCACGCTTGCGTACACTTACTCCCATAATATCGACAATGCTTCGGGATTCCGTGAGCGCACCAGCACAGTCCCGACTTTT
>DASZFK010000429.1:0-3376 GCA_035939855.1 Candidatus Angelobacter sp. | reverse complement strand
TCCTGAAGGGGACGACATCTTGGCTATTAAACCAAATTCCCGAAGTATCAGACTCTAAGCCAAAAAGCCTTTTTTGGGCTAGATCACTACAATTACAAGGTTGCTGCGTTATTCAAGCTGAACGTCTGGAGCCAGCCTGCCATATTTTATTGAAAAAACCAAAGATTCCTTGAGTGAAATCGCTACAATGACAAGTGGGTTGCCCAGCAAGCTTAACAAAAGAGCTGTTCCCGAGCTTACCTTTTGCTGCGCCAGCCGAACTCGCGGCAAAGCATGGACTCGGCGTGGGAGACCATTTACCACTTCGCGAGTTGGCGCAACAGTTGATTGGAAATCAAGAAGGACTTCGTCGAATGAGCCACCCACAAAAGCAAGCCAAACTTCGCAAGATTGTACTGGATAACATCTTGGCGTTTGTCGCCCTGGCTCTGTCCGTGTTTTCTTTGTTCGTATCGCATGCCGCCGAGCAAGATGTGTCACGCATTGAGGCGGTGAAAACCGAATATGGTTTGTTTCATGACCTGGCCCTCCAGCAACTTGAGCATCCGGAGATGGCGCATTTATTTGCCAATACTGGCGAGACCTACGATGCGAGGGTAGCAGCAATACGGGCTACTATTCCGCACATTTCAGCCGAAGACCGGGCCAAGTTGCTGCTTCAGGAACGCGCTCTGGCGCACTACATTTTTACCAGCTACGAAGAGACGTTCTATTTGTGGAAGCAGGCATCGCAAGGCGAACCGGGCCGAAGCGTGTTCCTTCAAGACGATCTGGAATATTTCAACGAGTTCCTGTGCGGTAATCCACGATTGTTGTGGTTCTGGGACATAAAGGAGGGCGATAAACTGGCGCAGTCTTTTGCTCCTGACTTGCAAAACTACTATAGGGATAATGTCGCCAAAGAATGTGCTACACCCAAAGATCCTCAAGGACCATTGTTGATAAAGGAGAAAGCATCGCAATGAAAAACACAAAGAAGATAATGGCAGGTGTTGTAGCTTCAATGATGTTACCTTGGCCAATTTCCGGTGCGGCTGCCACACGAACGATTGCTTGCACCGATCCCCAGGAGAACACACAGGCGGACGAGAAATGGAAGAGCGACCCTGAGGTTCTAAAGAATGCAGATGCCATTTTTGGCCAAGCCTTAGAAGGCGTACACGGTTCGAACGCCAAAACACTCCAAGAGATTGCCAATCAGTTTCCCAAGCTTAGCCAGTCACAAGTTGAGCAAGCGCTCAAGCGGTTAATTTACGATGGTCGCGTCCACCGGGAAGGCGACGGCAGCCAGGATAAACCATTCCGGTACACTCAACGTTACCATGGAGGTGGCGGTTAGAACGTCTGTGGAGATGTCCCTTTCCGAATACCGAAGGTTGCGGGAAGAGTTCTTTGGACGGCACGGCCACCGCTGGCCGGGAACCCTGGAGGATGCTTTTGACATCCTTGCAGCCTATCCCATGAACCGCGAAGAATGCGATGCCATTCGGAAAGCCACCGCTGGTCTAACGGCCATTTATAAGAAGGCCGCCGTCTTGTTTCGAAGACTCCCAGACCAAGTCCTCGTGGATTTAGGCGTCCCGTCGTATCTTTTCGGTGCTGTCAGGCGTGGCATACCCGGTATGTCAGACTGTGTCGTCGGTCGCTTCGATCTGGTACGAACAGAAGACGGCTACAGGATGCTGGAGTTTAATTCAGATGCGCCGGGCCTGATAGTGGAAGCATTTTCTGTCAACGAAGAGGTGTGCCGAGCGGAAGATAAATCAGACCCAAATGCGGGTTGTGAAGCGGCGCTGGTCCGTGCACTTACGCAGGCAGTACGCGCTGGTCTCGATTACGTCGGGAGAAGCACGAAAAATGATATCAATATAGTGGTAACCTTCGGGGAAAGATATAGTCGAGACAGGGCGGCAGCCGTCTATCTGTCGGAATTGCTGCACGAATTTGCGGCAGAGTGTGCTCCCATAGAAACTCTTGGGTTGGATGTACACGGGCTATATGATCCAGGCGGCAAGCCAATTGACGTTCTCTATCGTTTCACTCCGCTCAAATTCATCCGCAACGAGCTTTTTCGGCCACATGGCGAAGTGCTGCACCCGGAAATGGGTGGATTGCTCCTGCATCTCATAGAGTCTCGCCGACTCGCCATGATCAACCCGCCTTTCGCCTTTTTGCTCGAGAGCAAAGCCATTCAGGCAGTGATCTGGAATTTGTTCGAAGCTGGCCAGTACTTCGATGATCGCGACTGCCGTTTGATTGAGACGTACATGCTGCCCACTTACCTTGATCCACCGTCTGGCCAGTACGCCTACGTCATCAAACCGGTGATGGGCGCCGAGGGAGACACTATTACTCTAATGGATCAGCATAAAAAAATAGTTAGCGAGGCTCGATATACTACATATTCCGATCAACCTATGGTCTACCAAAAATATGTGGCCCTGCCGCAAGAGCAACTCATGACCGAATACGGCCCGCGTACATTGCATTTAGCGACATCCTGTTTTGTGATTTCGGGAATTCCAGCGGCCATCTGCATTCGGGCGGGTGAAGCGATCACGGACGAAACAGCATGGGTCCTGCCGGTTAGCGCTGTCGCCTAATGAATGAGTCACCGGAAATCAGATACAAGACCAGCCAAGAATGCCGTAGCTCGATGCCGTCATGGTATCTTGCCATGAAAGCCCCGTCAGGAGTCGGCTCATGTGGCTGTCGAGTTTGTTGGTCCTGGTTGTAACGTGTCTCCCTCTTCGTGCTCTGGGCATGCCCCAGGCCAACGAACCAACTTCCGTCTATCGTTCCGCCCCTGCACAGACAACCGCTTACACGCTGCCGCCCGATAAGCTCGAAAAATCCCGGGCACTCTATATGCAGTTTTTAAAGCTCACGATCAGCGATGCAATCTATTCATTTTTGATTTTGCTGGCCCTGCTTCTGTTTGGCATTGCTGCGCGATATCGCGATTGGGCTGAGTCGGTGTCCGGGCAGCATTTTGTGCAGGCCCTGGTCTTTGTCCCGCTGCTCATGATCACGATCAGTCTTCTTGGATTGCCGCTTCGCGCTTATGGCCATCATGTAAGTCTGCAATACGGCCTATCGATTCAGGGATGGGGTTCATGGTTTGGGGATTTGCTGAAAGGTGAAATGCTTCAGATCGCTCTCGCGGTCGTGGTTTTATGGATATTGACAACATTGATCCGCAAGAGCCCCAGACGCTGGTGGTTCTATGCCGGGCTGGTCGCAGTCCCGATCCTGGTGTTTCTGACTTTTGTCTTTCCCGTGTTGATTGATCCGCTGTTCAATAAATTTGAGCCATTGGACCGTAAGCAGCCAAAACTGGTGGACGCGATTGAGACCGTGGTGCAGCGGGGCGGAT
>DASZFK010000428.1:0-3440 GCA_035939855.1 Candidatus Angelobacter sp. | reverse complement strand
TTGCGGCGCAGAACAAACAAGGCCACCACGGTCAAGACATAGCTGAGCACCATCATGAACATTACGTAGGTAAAGAGCGCTTCGTAGCCTCCGCTGAGCGCCAGGGCCGATGCCCAGACTCCTTGCAATACCAAGCTGAATACCGGGGTGTGCCAGCGCGGACTCACGTTGGCAAAAGCGCGAAAAAAGATGCCATCTTCGGCCATGGCGTAGTAGACGCGCGCGCCGGTCATGATCCCGGTGGCCATAGCGCCGAAGCAGGAGACGGCAATCATCAAGGCCAGCCAGCGGGCAACACTGCCTGAGAACATGGAGACGGCCGCAGTTTGCGCTACGGCTTCATCGGTGGCAATCGTGGCCATGGGCAGAGCGTACAAATAAACAGCGCTGATAACCACATACAGAATTCCTACGATGGTGATGCCCGAGATGAGCGAGCGGGGAAGAGTCTTTCGTGGATCCTTGATCTCCCCGGCGACCCAGGTGATATAAACCCAGCCATCATAGGCCCAGAAAACAGCAATCAATGCCACGCCGATGCCGGTCATGAGAGCGGGGGTGTCCGCAGAGGATGGCAGCGACGCAGAGTAATGGCTCCACGATCCCTTACCCACGGCCAGGCCGAGGAGCACGAAGACGCCAATCGCGGCGAACTTGGCCCAGGTGGCCAGGTTCTGAAGGATGGCGCCCCGGCGCACACCATAGATATTGACCAGGGTCTGGATCGCAATTGCGGCAACCGCGACCAGATGTCCGCGAGTGAGCGTGAAACTGCCCACCGCCCAGACCGCCTGACCGGCTTCCAGCGCTGGAAAAACTTTGCCGATATACAGCGAGAAACCCGCCCCTAAGGCTGCGATGGTCCCGCCAACACTCACCGTAAAAATCATCCAGCCGTAGAGAAATGCCACAAACTCGCCATAGGCTTCGCGCAGGTAAACATACTGTCCACCGGCTTCGGGGAACATGGCTCCCATTTCGGCAAAGGCAAAGCAGGCCAGCATGGTAATCACTCCGCCAATGACCCAAATGGAGAGGAACAGCATGGGAGAGCGGGTGTTCCTGGCAATGTCTTTGGCGGTTAGAAAAATGCCCGAGCCGATGATTCCGCTCGCCAGAAGCAGGATGGAATCCAAGAGGGACAGCTCGCGAACGAGTTTGGAATCTTTAGGCAAGATATGCCGCCGCAGTCTGGACCGCGGAGCTTAGATATAAGCTTGTTTTTGCCCATCCCGTCAAGTTGAAAGAGTTGGTAGCGGGTGGATGCCTAAGTGCTGATGTTTGGAGCTTTCCTCATTCAGGAAGAAAACAGTGCCAGGACGAATGACGATGCGCGTTTAAGCGCTGTTTGCTCTTAAGCGCTGTTTCTTGAATAGACCCGGCGCCAAGCTGATTGCACCACTTTTTTGGCCTACTCTTAATTTGTGTGTACGGAATACGCTCCAACAGCGATGTGAATTCATGCTAAAGTTTTCGCATGGTGGTCACAGTTAATATCCCGGATGAACTCGCAGCGCAGGCTAAGGTGCGCGGACTGTCGCTGGAAGCTTACGTCCAAGAGATTTTGGCGCAACAACTGGCCGCAAATACCGTGGTAGCTCAACAGGCGCGCACTCCGGAAGAGATTCGGGCATGGCTTGATTCACTAGCCCAATTCTCGGACAAGATCCCCCCTCTGCCTGAAACCATTTCGCGCGAGTGGATTTACCAGGATCACGACTAGATGGCCATAGCCTCGTGCCTTTGAATGTCTCAGACTTCAGCCGATTTAGCGGCTTGACTGCCCTGCACCCAAACAGCATTTAGATACTCCAGAAAATGCTCCATAAACTTAGCAATATGTCGCTTCTAATCTGCAGCTTCTTCATTTACGTTGGCCCACCACTACGTTGGCCCACCACAATTTTAGCTGTAGTGATCGCTTGTCCTACATGACGCTGGGTGTGATCGGCCACATGAACCAGCAGGCCACCGATGGTCGTGGGTAGCTGTTTCTTGCCGACCTGTCTCGCCTCTTCCATTGGGGCTGCGCAGAGTGACATTATCCGTGACCTGCCGGCGGTGAGGGCCGCTGTCAATTCCGCAAATAGTTGGCTTCGCGTAGCGCCCGGCTCCAGTTCACTCTTGAACGACTCAATCTGCTCGCCGCTGAGTTGGCGGCCTTCGGCATAGGTCAGGAGCCGGTCGAGGCTACGGGCAATGTGCCGCAGGTGGAAAGCGACCGGCGCAACGCCGGCTGGGCCGATATTCAGTTCCTCATTGCTTAGATTCCCGCACCAGTGTTCCAGGTCTTCCTGGGCCAATTCCAGCGCGTGCAAGACCGCCCGCGGTACCGGGGGGACATTCTGCAAGGTGCCTCGCAACCACGGCTCCGGTGATTCATTTTTATTCATTGGAACCTGAGTTGCCATTCATTTCCCTTGGGAGGACAGCACAGCGTCGAAGATTACGATTTTGGCTGCAGGTGCTCCGTTCTCTTCCTGTTCGGGGGCGTAGACGCGATGATTGTTCAGGTCGATGGCCAGACTGTGGATTTTCTTTTGCACCGGTACATCCCCCAGCTTTCTAAAGTGGGCTGGATCATCTTCTTGAAAGACAGAGATGGCGCCTTCGTAACAAGCAACGTAGATGCGTTTCAAGCCCGGGTCAAAGGCGATTACGTCCCCGCCTTTGGCTTGCGGGAAATCTGCGATTACTTCATGCGTATCCAGGCGAAAGACAGTCATGAGATCGTTCTCTTCGCACGACAAAAAAGCCAGCCGATGCTCGGTATCGAGCGCCATGCCGTGATTGCCCCGGCACTTGCCAACTGGATACTCTGCGACTTCCTTGTCGGTTGCCGGGTCGATCTCAGCGATGACGTTCTTGTCCTGCAGATTCACGTAGAGACGTTTGGAAACGGGATCGTACCGGGGATTGCCGGTCTCGCTCGCAAAATGCAAGGTGGTGATGATGGCATCGTTATTGGAATCCACGACGGCCTCTGCCCGGGCGCGCTCGTCCGAAACATAGACCTTGTGAAAGGGCGGGGCGTAGGCGATTCCATCCGGCTTCGCCTCGGTGGGGATTTTCTTGATGATCTTCATTTGCTCAAGATCAATAACGCCAATCTTGTTTTCCAGCCAGTTTGATGTATACGCTTTTTTGACATCGGAAGCGATTTCAACTCCTTCAATCCCCGGCAGATTCTCAAATGTCTTAACCAGCTTATTGGTCTTGAGATCAATGGCGTAGAGGAGTCCTGCTCCGAGGTGAGTGGAGAAGAGCAGATTGCGAGAGGAATCAATGGTCAAGTAATCGAACCTCTTTCCCTTGGGTCCGGGCAAATCGATGGAGTTGATCTGCGTGAGAAGCTGGGAACCGGCCCTGGGTGTATTTGTATTTGCGCCGGCTGCCGAGCCAGCCGCTCGCGATTGGAACGCCCAGAGCAGGACACTGGA
>DASZFK010000427.1:0-2765 GCA_035939855.1 Candidatus Angelobacter sp. | reverse complement strand
GGGCTTGCGGGTCTCGTGAGTTACGATTCGAAAGATGTCCGTGAGCGGTTTGCCAACGGCTTGTTCGGATTTTCATTCCGTCAAATTTTCGGCAACCCCGAGACCCATGTGGCACAGGCGCCTCGCCTGTGCGCGGCATCTCCCAGGAGCCGCACAGCCGAGGGCGGCTGTGCCTCATGTTCCCTTTTGTTCATTCGCGAAAATTAGCGTCCGGCAAGCAATGCTCAAATTCAGGAAGTCGTGCCCTTGGTGATGGCCGCATTGGTAATGATTCCAAACTGAATGTCGTAGGCGGTGTTGTGCTGATACATCAACTCCGTTAGCCACGGATCTTTCCCGGTTTCAGGGATTGACGCGAAGGTGAACTTTACTGTCTTTGTCTGCTGATAGCTGACGTTGTTCTTCTTCATGTTGTTAACAATGTTTTGGAATGGCAGCTTCAAGCCCTCCGGCATCGGATGGGGACCGGGTGGGGCGAAAAGCAGGTACATGTTGGGGATGGAGAATTCACCGGTCATGCTCCAGAGACACGGTACGGCGTCGTTGGCGTTGTTATAAGAGGTGTAGTTGGATGGATTATTGTTGAGGAAGTTGGCGAAGCTGGAGTCGCCGACGGCGGGGGTGCCGAACGTCATCCCGGTTACGTTGCTGGGCAGCGCCGTAATAGGCTTTCCTCCATTGATAAGAAAGCCGACATAGGGAGCCATCAATGTGGCCGTCGCCGCGCCCAGGCTGTGTCCGGTCACTAGAATCTGGTTCTTCGCTTGAGCCAGCGCTGGAAGAACGTCACCCAAACGAACTCCAGTGCTGCTCTTAAGATCCAAGGTGATCTTCAAGAGGTCGAGATTGCCCCGGGCGACCTTGGCGTTGCCCGTAATATAAGGAAACGGATCCTGGTGGGCGACTTCGCATTCCAGAAGCGCCTCCCATACGTCCTTCGTGCCTTGCGACACGATGGCATAAGTAGCCTGGCCGGAATTTTGGAAGACCACGGTGTAACCAGCGGCAGGGCCGGTGGGACTCCAGATGACTTCCCAACCGGAGGGCAGATTCCCTCCGCTATCTACCCAGTAACACAAAGCGTAGGCCAAATTGGCATCAAAACTTGCACTCATACTGAACAATCCTTTTTGGGATCGGGCTGACTCTCGTTGGAAAGCCCAGGTCATTTATAGGGTTAGGATTTAGTTAGCCAGAATTTCCATTTTGACTTCGAAAACTGCAAAGATTGTACACTGCGGTCCCCTGCTTCGCACCGTTAAACAATAGCTGCCATCTCAATAAAATCAATCTGGTCGTGGTGCTTATCCAGATAAATCTGGTCGATCCAAAGGCGAATCGTGCTCAGCCGTTGCTGAAGCTTTTCCCCGCGCTGTTTCTCCTGTCCCGTCCTCTAAGAGCTGTGCGTGTTTCCAAGGTTGCCCTGGCATGTGCATCTGATGTATGATGCGTGATGATCGGAAGACCTCATGCGCACCACACTTGTAATCGATGACGACGTGTTAAGCGCTGCCAAAGAGATGGCGGCCAGCGAAAAAAAATCAGTCGGCGAAGTGATCTCCTCTTTGGCTAGACGGGCGCTATCTCCTGCGGAATCCAAGGCCAAGACTCGAAATGGGGTGCCGCTCCTCAAAGTACGTAAAGGGTCGCCTCGAGTGACCTCGGAATTGATACACCAGCTCCACGAAGAGCTGCCGTGACCCGATTTCTGCTTGATATCAATGTCCTGATTGCGCTGATCGATCCAACTCACGTTCAGCACGATAGGGCGCACGAGTGGTTTGCGTCAAAAGGACAGAAGGCGTGGGCCACCTGTCCGCTTACCGAAAACGGCGTGCTGCGTATTGTCGGCCATTCCCGATACCCAAACTCTCCTGGTTCTCCGGCGGCGGTTGCCGAGTTGCTGGTTTCATTGCGGGAGTTGCCCGGCCATGCATTTTGGCCGGACGATGTGTCTTTGCTTGAGCGGCAACATGTGGACAAAGCGCGTCTTCTGGATTCCGCACACGTCACGGATAGCTATCTCCTGGCTCTTGCTCGATCGCACAATGGCCAGTTGGCCAGTTTTGATAAACGTCTGGTTACTGACGCTGTGATGGATGGACCTCGGACACTCCATCTGATTCATTGAATCAGCTCTGGATCAGACCAGGTTGACGAATTATGGGTACAACGAAAAAGAAAACTCTCAGCGCGCGAGAGATCAGACAGCATTGCGAACGAATAGGGTTACGTGCCCTTGGCTGGGGCTGGCGCGCAAGCGGGATTGGCAATCTCCACGCGGCGATTCTTGGCCCGGCCCTCGTCGGTATTGTTGTCCGCAACCGGTTTTGTCTTGCCGTATCCACGCGCGCTCAGCCGCGCGGCCGCCGCCCCGTGCTTGGTAAGCCAATCCGCCACGGCATGCGCCCGCGCTTCTGACAGAGTCT
Organism: Candidatus Angelobacter sp.; assembly: GCA_035939855.1. Lineage (GTDB taxonomy): Bacteria > Acidobacteriota > Terriglobia > Terriglobales > Acidobacteriaceae > Angelobacter. Next base: position 336 of record DASZFK010000427.1, on the reverse strand, counting down.
GGTTGTAGGCATCGCCGCCAACATTGTCCGTGTGGCCCTGGACCTCGATCTTCAGAGTCTGGTCTTTCGAAAGAAGGTCCTCCACCTGCTGCAACACCGCGTCCGAAGCCGGTTGCAGGGTGGATTTGTTGAAATCAAACAGTACGCCGTAAAGCGCGACGTGGCAGGTCTTCTTGAGATTCCCGGCTAAGTCGGTCGCACCCGCGTCCGCCACGGCAATGTCGTAGCCATCGCCGTTGATATGGAGAAACGCCCAAACATTCCGTCCATTTTTCGCGAAATGGGCATGCATCGCGGCATCTGCGCTTTTGAACTCGTCGACAATCTCCCAGCCAG
>DASZFK010000426.1:0-3382 GCA_035939855.1 Candidatus Angelobacter sp. | reverse complement strand
AAGTGGCCCGAATATTGTAATCGGATGTACAAGAGCGCTAAGGAACTGAAAAGCAAGAAGGCTAAGTACCAACGGCTCAGTACCAATAACTGAAGAACTAAGAACTGATTTTTTCCGGCTAGCAGCTAGAAGCTAGCAGCAACCAATGTCCACCACAGCACAAATCACGGCGACCTATACCCTCAACGAGCTTATGGTGGTAGCTGCGGCGCGGGAGATCAAAGATGGTGAGATCGTCTTTGTCGGCATGCGCCTGCCGCTGATCGCCTTTGTGGTGGCCAAGAAGACCCATGCGCCCAACGCCATTGGCTTGTTTGAAAACGGCGTGATCCGTTCTACTCCGTCGCCGGAATTGATCTACACCATGGCTGATCCGCCGAATATTCGGGGCGCAACCCAATGTCTGGACATGCTGAGCGTGATGGGTCTGCTCCAGTCCGGACGCGTGAATCTTGGCTTTCTGGGTGCAGCCGAGGTGGATAAGTACGGCAACCTGAATTCCACGCAGGTGCATGGCAAGAACGGGATTGTCCGCCTGCCGGGATCGGGAGGCGCGTGTGATATTGCCTCCATGGCGCATCGCTTTGTGTCTCTGCTGGAGCATAGCAAGCATCGCCTGCCAGAGCGGGTGAGCTACATCACCAGTCCGGGCAACGGTGAGGGAGCCGGATGGCGAAAACGCGTGGGCCTGCCGCGTGGAGGGCCTGCGGCCGTCATCACCAGCAAATGCGTGCTGCGCTTTGGCGAGGATGGCGAGGCTTATGTCTCCACCATTCATCCGGGTGTCACGGCTGACGACGTGGTGGCCAACACTGGCTGGAAACTAAAAGTAGCTGCTGATTGGAAGCCTACGCCCGAGCCTAACCAGGCCGAACTGAAGGCGATTCGCGATTACGATACGAAAGGTTTCTGGACCAGCTAAACCCGGGGCCTTCACCGCAGAGGACGCGGAGAACGCAGAGAAGATCTTAAATTATGGAGCGCAGCCGCCCTCGGCTGCGCTGGATCGAAGCGTAAATAGGCGACTGTGACCACCGCCATCAGCCAAAAACGTATCAACCTGGAAGCCTCGGGGAATCTCGCCCGCATTACGTTGACTCATCCTCCACTCAACGTAATTGACTTCCAGATGATGGATGAATTGGTGGAAGCCCTTCATACACTGGAGGAACGCAAACACATCGCTGTCGTAATTCTCAGCGGGGGTGAACGAGGATTTTCCGCCGGTGTGGATGTCGCCATCCACACGCCCGAACTCATCGAGACCATGTTGCAGAAGTTTCATGGTGTGATCGGCGCGCTGGCCAAGTGCCGGAAGATCACGATTGCCGAGGTGCATGGCGTCTGCCTAGGAGGCGGCGCGGAACTGGCCATGATCTGTGACATGGCCTTCACCTCCGACAAAGCCAAGTGGGGTTTCCCGGAGATCACCCTGGGCTGCTATCCGCCGGTGGGCTGTGCTGCGCTGGCCGCATTAGTCGGACAGAAACGCGCCGCTGACCTGATCTTTACCGGGCGTACCTTTACCGGAGAAGAAGCGGCCCAATGGGGATTGGCGAATGAGGCGCATCCCGAGGGCGAGCTGCGCGAGGTATTGGAAGGAACACTCGATCATCTGTTGAAACTCAGTCCTGCGGCCCTGGCAGTAGCCAAGAAGGCTTTTTATGCCTGGGATTCGATTCATCTGGATAAAGGACTGGCTCGCGCCGAAAAGATTTACCTCGAAGATCTGATGCAGACCGAAGACTGCAAAGAGGGAATCAACGCCTGGATGGAAAAACGCAAGCCAGAGTGGAGAGCAAAATAGAGGATTCCTGCATGGAAGAAACACATCAGAACGATAGAGACGCATGCAGAATAACCTATGAAGAAAAGCTGCCGCTTTATGGACGGTTATCCCAAGAAGCCAAATTCGTTCTCGAACACGAACTTTCGAAAGTAAAGATTAAGTATCATTCGATCAATCACCGCGTGAAGGAGTTTGATTCATTGTGGGAAAAAGGCCAACGAAAGCGGAAAGATCCATTCTCCTTTGGAGACATCGTTGGATTGAGAGTCGTTTGTCTTTTCATCTCAGACATCGTAAGAGTCGGCAATGTTATTAAATCTAGCTTTGAGGTAATTTCTGAAGAAAACAAAATTGAGAGCGAAGATGTAACGTCCTTTGGATATAGGTCATTTCATTATGATGTGGCCTTAAAAAAGACATATGCAGGGCCCAGATATGACCAGATTTCCGGAATGCGGCTTGAGATACAGGTTCGAACTATTGCAATGGACGCTTGGGCTGCAGCATCACATTACCTCGATTATAAAACTGACCAGGATATTCCAGTTGAACTGAAACGAGATTTCCATGCACTGAGTGCGCTGTTTTACGTTGCCGACCAACACTTTGAGATGTTTTTTAGGTCGCGGGAAGTTGCACGAGAGAAGGCGGTTGAATCTTTCCAAGCCCCAGCCCCCAATCTAGATCAGCCTGTCAATTTAGACAGTTTGAGCGCCTATTTGGCTCAGCGTTTTCCTGACAGGAAAGAAAGCGCCCCAACCTATTTGTCTCAGCTTGTTCAGGAACTTTCTGACGCCGGTTATCGCACGATTAAGCAAGTTGACGAAATTTTGAACGCCGGATGGAACGCATTTTCAAAATATGAAGAAGAAAACCCTCCTGGCCCAGATCCGAAGAAGAAGTTACGATTTGAAAGAGTAGGTGTTGTGAGGATCACATTTGACATTGCAGACGATAATTTCATGAAATCGCGGAAGCACCCAACAGGCAAGCTGGTAGACAAATACAGGCCGCTGTTGAAACATAAGCTCGGAAAGAGTCACTGAGTGGAATTCAATTCTCAAACTTTTCTGACAGAGCGCATCCGCCGCCAGGCGCAAACCGAGGGCACGCCTCTCTCTCAGGAAGAAGACATGTTTCTGGAATTGGTCAGCGCCGGGCGCAAGGAAGAAGCCCATGAGGCATTGAAGCATCTGAAAGAGCACGAGAACATGGGCGAGTTCGGTCGCCGCCTGGCGGGCCTGTTGATGAGGGCTTACGAGGAAGATTTGAAATCTGATCCGCAAGCACGGGAACGATACGCGCAACAATCGGCGCTATTCGCAGGCGGCAGCAGCCTGTTCAGCACGGTCCTGCCGTTGATGTTTGGACGCAGCCATCAACAGCACGACCTTGCACCGCAAGCTGTTGCCCCGAAGTCGTCTCCTTCGGGATTGCTGTTGCTGCTGATTTTTTTAATGGCCGTCGCATTGATCTTGTGGATTGTGGTAACCAGACGATGAATAAAGTGATTACACTTCGCGATGCCATTGCCGAGTTCGTTCCCGACGGCTCCAGCGTCGCTCTCGGTCTCCAGATGGAGCAGATGATCCC
>DASZFK010000425.1:0-18449 GCA_035939855.1 Candidatus Angelobacter sp. | reverse complement strand
GTGGCTGGTTATTGCCCACGATTGTTGGATTCGGTGGTGTTGGAACCGGGTGAAAAAGAACACCTGATCGAAGATGTGGCGCAATTTCGCAAATCAAAAGCCAGATATCAGCGCCTCGGCATCCCTTATCATCGCGGCTATCTGCTTCATGGGCCGCCTGGGACAGGCAAGACTTCGCTCGTATCCGCATTGGCGGCCCACTTCGGATTGTCGATCTACACGCTCAATTTGACCGATCTCAACGATCGCAGTCTGATGAATGCGGTGAACCAAGTGCCGGCAAACTCAGTCCTGCTCTTCGAGGACATTGACGGTATGAAAGGCAGTCAGTCCCGAGCCAGAGTAGCTGCGGGCGTCGGACAAGATGCAAAGGAGAACACAACGCCACAACTGGGAGTCACACTATCAGGATTGCTCAACGTGCTGGATGGTTTTTATGCGCCCACCGGCGTCCTGTTTGTGATGACGACGAACGATGTTGAGAGACTTGATGCAGCACTGCTACGTCCAGGCAGGATTGACTACAAACTTTATTTAGGAAGAGCCAGTAACCACCAAAAAATGGAACTGTACCGCCGGTTTTTCCCGGAATCTTCAGAAGCCGAAGCGTGGGAGTTTGTCGAAGCTTCACGATCATCAGAAACCATGGCAGAGTTTCAAGGTCTGCTTTTGGCGCTGGAACAGGATGGAGAAGATCGCTCGACTCACGTTCGCGACGAGTTGCATACCGTTGCCGCAGACGAGTTGCAAAATCACGGCTATTCCTAATGGATTTTCAAGCCGCAATCTCGTCAAGATCTGCCCTCATTTTTGGGTTGTCAAAACTGACGGTTTTCGTCTTCTGCTCATCACTCGCGCGGAGCAAGGTTCGCAACTTCAGGCGGGCTTTATGGAGCTGAGACTTGCTGTTCCCTATCGAGCATCCCAGCATCTCGGCAATCTCATTGTGCTCGTAACCCTCCACGTCATGGAGTATGAAGATGATCCGATATCCCGGTGGCAGGTCTTGAATGGCGCGATCGAGAGCGAGACGATCAATGGAGCCTTGAAGCCTGGAATCGCTCGCTCCAAACTCTTTCGGTGGTTCACTCGCATCCTGCGGCTCCATGCTCTCCTCCAGCGAGATTTCCTTGAGGCTTTTCTTGCGGAAGTGCATTAATACTACGTTGACCGAGAGACGATGCAACCAGGTAGAAAAGGCAGATTCCCCGCGAAATAGCGCAATCTTGCGATAGAGTTGGAGGAATATCTCCTGCATGAAATCTTCCGCCTGGCCATAATCGCCGGTCATACGCAGGCACAGCGAAAAGACACGGCGTTTGTGGCGGGCGTAGAGCGCTTCAAAACAAGCCACATCGCCGGCCTGGGCCTTTTCGACCACCTGGGCCTCGGTCATCCCGGCAAATACAATTGGTTTTTTTGCGTTTAGCGGAAATATGCCAGATTGAAGCAACCGTTCAGAACGGTCCTGTAATTCCAAAACTTGGGGCAAGGGGTCTCTTTTCCTGACAAAGTTTTACAGACTGCAATAGGATGCCTGTAACTGGCTTGCTGTTGTGTTGGGTCGACGTTAAACCGCGAAGTATTCTGTCAGTTCCTGTTCCACTATAGAGGGTTCTTTGCCTGTCTCCGCCCCGCACGATAGATCATCACACCTAAGATATTGGTTATCACAACCACAGCACATATCTTTACGGCGTACGACCCGCGGCTGGTTACGTCGACGACTGGGTAGACCGCAATCGCCAGCGAGACCACACTCGAAATTAACCCCGCCAGGGCAGCCAACTTCACCCATGTAGGAAGAGCGTTCCGTAGCGCCCGGCTTCCCAGCAACGGCAAAGCAAATAGAGCTACATAAGCGATGGCGTACAGGGCGATTGAGGCCGCGCCCAGAAGTTGGCTCGCCTCCTGTTCGCCGACTCCCAACATGCTGAGAAAGATGAACACCATGACCAAAGCAGCGACAAAGAGAATCGAATTCACAGGGGTCTGCCAGCGCGGATGAAGGCGCGAAAACCAGCCTGGGACCAGGTTGTCCCAGCCGGCAGTCATCGGGAGGCGCGTGATGCCGGTAAAGATCAGGCTGGCGCTGGCTACTGCTCGCATCATCAGCAGAGAAATCGCCATCGGCGCTGCCCAACCTGCAGCGCCGAAGGCCAGTCGCATGGTTTGTGGAATCGGACCAATTACGTTGATGGGTTGCTCACCCACAAACGTCAACACTGAGCTTGTTCCCAGTATGAACATGAGCGCGATGATGGGCGCTGAAATCACAACCGATTGCCCAACAGTACGGGCCGCACTCCGGCATTCACCTGCAAGGATCGCGACATATTCGAATCCGCTCAATGCGCCAACAGTCATCTGTCCGAAGATGGCAAGGCTGAACCAGGAGGGCTGAGGCGGCTGCCAGGGAACCGGCTCATAATGGGCGATCGAATGACGCAGAAGGGCCCACACCGGGAGCACCAGTAGAATGACGTAGGCTGTCATGATTCCTATGCTGCCCACGTTATGCAGCCACTTTCCGATATTCAGGCCGCGGATGGCAACCAGCGTAATGCCAACCATCACGCCACCAGTCAGCAAAAGCGTGGCCAGCCTGCTTGCGGGAATCCATGCTCCAGCAGGGCCAAGGATATAGGCTGTGTCCGTAGGAATAACGAAGATGATCGCGCCCGTCACAATGACCGCGTAGACCCATAAGTTCCACGCCGTCAGGAAGCCGGCCATCTCACCAAAGCCGGTTTTCGCCCATTGGTAGAGGCCGCCTTCCAACGGCATCATGCGGTTCAGGTAGATGACGGCCACCGCGAGCGGCAGATAAAAAAGGACGATCCCACCCAGCCAGAAAGCCACGTGGGCGCGTCCCAGTTTCGCCGCTATGCCAACCCAACTTGAGCCGACCACGCACAGAACCTGCGCCATCACAAGATCGCGAAGTCCGAGTTCTTTGCGCAGCCCAGCTTGTTCAACCGATGCGGTGGCGGACATTATTAAAGGTGATCTAGGCTGGGTTGCATGTTCCAAAGCAGACGCTGTGCTGGCAGGTTTGATTGCTGTTGCAACCAGCGCCGCAGGTAAATGTGCAAGCCGGGGTTGTGGCGAAGCCACCTTGCACCTCTTTGAGCTCACCGGTTGTAAGATTTCTGACGGTTTCCTGATTCAGAGTAAGTCTGTTGAGTTTCTTTTGCATTTTGGCCCCTTCCTGGTTTGCCTGAAGCATTGTCAAGGCTCGGGTTGGCTGTGGAATTATATGCTCTTTTATTTGCAACTGGCGTCGATTGGCGGTATAGGATATCGTGTTTCGCATCAGGGGCAGCGGGCAATCCACGTTTTTTCTATATCGGAGGAAGCGTCACAGCCTGCTGGCACTAAAATAGTTCGATTGTGAGGAGACAACGTCTATGAGCAAAAAAAAGGGGAAAGGCGTATCGCGTAGAGACTTCATCAAGATCGCAGGCGTTGGGGCTGTAGGGGCCGGACTAGGACCTGCTTTCCTGTTTCCCGAGAGGGCCGCAGCTCAGCAGAAGACTCTCAAGATCATGCAGTGGGCCCACTTTGTTCCTGCTTATGATGATTGGTTCGACAAGACCTTTGCCAAGCAATGGGGAGACAAGCACAACACTAACGTCATCGTTGACCACGTGAACCTTACGGACCTGCCGGCCAAGGCTGCCGCCGAGGTCCACGCCGGCAAGGGGCATGACCTGTTCATGTTCTTGTCCCCACCTGCGGCTTATGAGAGCAATGTCCTCGACATGACCCACGTCTACCAGGAGGTAGAAAAGAAACACGGAAAGAAGATCGACCTGGCTCATAAATCGACCTTTAATCCCAAGACCAAGAAATATTTTGCCTTCTCAGATTCCTATGCTCCCGATCCCGGGAACTGGCACAAGGATTGGTGGGGCGAGGTTGGATATCCGAACGGTCCGGATACCTGGGAAGATCTGCGCATCGGAGCTAAGAAGATTCGGGATAAGAACGGGCATCCTTGCGGTCTGGGACTTTCCCAGGAACTCGACACCAGCATGGCTATGCGAGCTCTTTTGTGGTCCTTTGGCGGCGCGGAGCAGGATGAGCACGGCAATGTAGCCATCAACTCCAAGCAGACGATTGAAGCTTTGAAATTCATGAAGGCGCTCTACCAGGAATCGGAAACGCCGGAAGTGTTTTCCTGGACTCCTCCTTCCAACAACCAAGCGATGCTCGCCGGACGCGTTTCTTATGTAGCGAATGCCATTTCCATCACTCGCCAGTCGGAACGGGACCACATGCCCATCGACAGCAAGATCATGATCAGCCAGGCGCTCAAGGGGCCGGTGCGCCGTATTGCCGCCGAACACGTGATGGATTGCTACGTCGTCTGGAATTTTGCAGAAAACAAGGAAGGCGCCCAGCAATTCCTGATCGATTACCTTGATGTCTTCCACGACGGATTTGTGGCCGGCCAGTTCTACAATTTTCCCTGCTTCCCCACCACCGTTCCTAACTTGCAGAAAGAAATCAGTAGCGATTCCAGGGCCAACCCGCCGGATAAATATAAGGTGTTAGGAAATGTGCTGACCTGGGCCACGAACGTGGGTTATCCCGGCTACGCAACCGCGGCCATCGACGAAGCATTCAAGACATGGCTGATTCCCACCATGTTTGCCAAGGTAGCGCGTGGCGACGAAACTCCCGAAAATGCAGCGAAGGCAGCAGAACAGGAGTACAAGCGCATTTGGGAAAGAATGAAATAGGGGATTTGGTAATTGGGTAACTTGGTAATCGGGTAATTGAAAGTCAAAGCGGTGGAAGCCCATAAAATGGAATAACTCAATCACGAGGATTAATGGCCGTCGTTGAAACGCGGGACCTTACTAAGATATTCAAGCAGGGAGAGCTGGGAGCTGTTAACAATGTAAATCTGGTGACTCGCGAAGGCGAGTTCCTGGTCTTTCTTGGGCCTTCGGGCTCTGGCAAGACCACTCTGCTGCGAATGATCGCCGGCCTGGAGCAGCCCACGGCCGGCGAAATTCTGATTGGCGGGCAAGTCGTCAATCATCTAAGCCCAAGGGAACGTCGCATCGCCATGGTGTTCCAGAGCTATGCGTTGTACCCGCACCTCACCGTGTACAAGAACATTGCTTTCCCGTTGAAGGCGCAAAAAGTACCGAGCAACCTGCATAAACAAAAGGTAGAGTGGGCAGCCTCGCTGTTGGGCATCGGATCGCTGCTGCAGCGCAAGCCTCGGGAGCTTTCGGGCGGCGAGCGGCAACGGGTAGCGTTGGCCCGCGCCATTGTGCGCGAGCCCTCGGTCTTCTTGCTGGATGAGCCGCTCTCGAACCTGGATGCGAAACTTCGCTTGGCAGCCCGAGAAGAGTTGGAACGCTTTCACCGGCGCGTCGGCACAACCACCATCTACGTCACCCATGACCAGGTGGAGGCCATGGCCATGGGCGATCGCATCGTCGTCTTGAATAAAGGTGTGGTTCGCCAGTTTGGCACACCGAAGGAGGTCTATGACGATCCGGCGGATACGTTCGTCGCCACCTTTCTCGGATCGCCGCCGATGAACCTGCTGGAAAACGAGGACGTTATCGTCGGTTTCCGGCCTGAACATTTCAGGCTGGCAGAGACGGTCACAGACACGGACAAAGTACTTTTCAATTACCGCATAGAAAACGTAGAGTACTTAGGCGCAGAGTTTATTCTCGCCGGAAATCTGGTTGGCGGAAAACTTGAAGGCAAGATGGTGATCGCCCGGCTACTCTTAGGACACTCCTTCGAGATCGGGGCGACCTATCAGTTTGCGGTAGCGCAACGGCAGTTGAAATATTTTGATCGTTCCACCGAAAAGAAAGTTCAAGCGAGGGCGGTAGCATGGTGAGAAGCGCCATGGGGAGTCTGTAATTAATTATGGGGTTGGTGATCGCACAAGTTATGGGATGGCTGTTTGAAAAGCTGCTGATAGATCCTTCATCGACTCTCATAAAACGCTGGCGAAGAAAGAAGTTGCTGGCTGGCGCACATGGATTTGTGCTGGCCTACATTCAAAACGCCACAGTTGACCCTCTCGATCACAAGCACAGTTTGAAGATGTCGTGTTCGTATGAAATCAAACACGACTTCTATTCCACCGAGCTTGAGTACTGGAACTGCCCTAAAGATTCTGATGAGGCGCAAGCATTGGCAAAATTTCTGACAGGCCAAAGAATCGTTATACGGGTCTCCGAAGCCGATCCAGAAAAAGCGCTCTGTCTTCAAGAAGATCAGGAGAGGTCTGCCGTTCTTGGACAAATGAAAGAGCACGATTCAATCTCTCATGCAAAATAATGTGGACACGACCGCAAGAGAATCTGCTCAGGTGAGTGTCGAGCTGCGCAAACCGGAACAACGCCAGCATAAACGGGCCAAAATCAAAGCTGCCGGTGCGGCCCAAAGTCCTGCGCTTGGGGCTGCGATGTTCGCACCTGCCGCCCTATATATCGTGTTGCTGATTGGTACGCCCTTTGTGCTGGCGCTTTACTATGCCTTCAGCGATGCTCGCATTGGAACCTCAGACTTGCACTTCGTTGGCCTTGAGAATTTTCGCAGCATCCTGCAGAGCCCCAGCTTTCGCACCGCGGTAAAAAACTCGATCTTCTTTACCATCGTCGCCGAAAGCATTGTGATCTGCTGCTCGATGATGCTCTCAACCGCCCTGGAGAGCAAGTTCCGTGGGCGCGGGCTTATCCGTTACCTGATTCTTCTGCCCTGGGTCGCTCCGATTGCTTTAGGCGCGATTGGATGGAAATGGATTCTGGACTCGATCTACAGCGTAATTACCTGGGTATTGATCTGGCTGCATATCTTCAAGCCTTACGGTGCTCCCATGTGGTTGGGAGAGCCAAAGCTGGCCATGGCATCGGTGATCCTGGTGCATTGCTGGCGTCTGATTCCGTTTTCCACGGTGATCATGCTGGCGGGCCAGACAGCCATTCCTAAAGAAATTCCCGAGGCTGCTGCGATCGATGGCGCGGGCTTTTGGCGGACGCTCTTCCAGGTGAAGATTCCGATGATGCGGTCGATCATCAGCGTCGCGGTGCTGTTCGGCACTATTTTTACGTTCACCGACATGACGGTTGTTTACATTTTGACGGCTGGCGGACCTTACGATTCCACACAGACATTACCATCGCTGGCTTTTGCGACGGGAATTCAGGGAAGCGACCTGGCGGCGGGGGCAGCGATCTCGGTGTTTCTGGTGCCTGTTTTAGTCGTGGTCGCGTATCTCATGTTGCGGGTGGCACATCGCGCGGAGGGGGCGTGATTATCAAAATGTTGTGTTTTCGAGATCGTCAGCAGCCTGCGGTGTCCATGCAATTCGCACGCTCAAGGCCGCGACCGCTTTGCTTGCAGGCGTTTCTCGATGCGGGCTACAACTTCGTCGTGTTCAAGAAGTTCTCCTCGCGCTGCTTGCGCCAATCCCTTCTCAACCTCCCTGATGAACCAAGCGTCATAGTCCAAAAGCCGGTCAACGGCCTCCTGAACCAGATCCGTTGTGTTCTTACCAGTGCGGGTGGCAAGTTGTTGAAGCAACGCCTCTTTTTCCGGGGTCAGGTGCAGTTCCATGACCCTTAGTGTAGCAAGAAGAAATTTGGAGTCAACCTCAAGAAATCCAAGTGTCAGAGCGTAACAGTACAATCCTTATGCTCAAGGTTAAGAAGGATAGACTCGGTGAAACGACCACTAATCATCACCCTCATAAGCATTCTCCTGTGGATCGCCTCGATCGCTAACCTGTTATTGGCCATCGTTTCACATCCAGGCCACTGGGCCGCTGGCGTTCGCATAGCGTTGGCTTTGACTTTCGCTCTGACTGGATTCGGGCTGTGGAGACTTCGCAATTGGGGTCGGGTTCTTCTAATGCTCCTGCTGGTGCTGAACGCCTCCGGGAGCTTGGTTGCTCTCCTCGCTTATGCTTTGCCTCAGCATGTGTACTCGCTGGCTGTTATTTTGATTCTGCAAATCGTTGTTTCGACTGTCATCATTTATTTTCTGAATCGCAGAAACGTCCAGCAGGCTTTTATCAGCATGAGCGCGTGGCCGGCCACCTTGAAGGCGTTGGTGTTGGTCGTTTTTACCGTGCTCCTGGCCTTTCCGTTCTACTGGATGGTGATTGCCACGTTCAAGCAAAACCTTGATCTTTACACGGTCGAGAACAATCCGTTCATCTTCAACGCCGGGCCTACACTTGATAACCTGCGCCTGTTGTTTCAGACAAGATTCATACAATGGTTGGGCAATACCGCTCTCGTTGGTGTGATCGTGGTGGCCATCACGCTGTTGCTGGCGGTGCCCGCCGCCTACGCACTGGCCCGCCTCACCGGGCGCTGGGGAGAGCGCCTTGGGATCGCCATTTTCCTGACCTACCTGGTTCCGCCGACATTGCTGTTTATCCCGCTTTCCCGAGTCGTGGCGGTCCTTGGATTGCAGGATTCGATCTGGGCTTTGGTGCTGGTGTATCCCAGCTTCACCATCCCATTTTCTATTTGGCTTCTCATGGGATTCTTCAAATCCATTCCCAAGGAATTGGAAGATGCCGCGATGGTGGATGGCCTGACCCGCTTTGGCGCTTTCGTGAAGATGGTAATTCCAATCTCCGTGTCGGGAATTCTTACAGTCGTGATCTTCACTTTTACGCTTGTGATCCAGGAATTCGTTTACGCGCTGACATTTATTTCCTCTGAATCACGGCAGATGGTTGGGGTCGGCATTCCCATCTTTTTGGTGCGCGGCGATGTCTATTTCTGGGGATCACTGATGGCCGCCTGCCTGATCGCCAGCCTGCCCATTGCGTTTCTCTACAACCTGTTTCTTGATCGATTTATCGCCGGATTTACGGTAGGGGCGGTTAAGGGGTAACGACAAGAAAACAAAACCCACCACAGAGACACTGAGACACGGAGAAAATCAAGGCCAAACAGCAGAGGCCGCAATGCTGCTGACGCGCACCTAGACCAAACTCACCGTAAAGGACGCGCTGGACGCCAAGGGAACCGGAATCAACCGCAGAGGCAGCAGAGTTACGCAAAGGACACAAAGTTCGAACCCTTTTCCCATCAGATTTCCAAATAGCCCGCCAGAAGGAGTTTCTGCGGAATTACTTCCTTGGACGTGTCACAATAAGGTTCTCAGTAGAGGCTGGGAAGGTAAATGGAAAAACGCTACCAAGTATTTGTCAGTTCTACATTTCGGGACTTGATTGAGGAACGGCGTGCAGTTATGCAGGCTCTCCTCGAGCTTGATTGTATTCCGGCTGGGATGGAGTTGTTTCCGGCGACAAGTGATGACCAGTGGACACTAATAAAGCGAGTCATTGATGATTGCGATTACTATCTTGTGATCGTGGGTGGGAGATACGGCTCTTGTGGAGCAGATGGCATAAGCTATACAGAAAAGGAATATGATTACGCGAGATCGCAAGGCAAACCTGTGATGGGGTTCATCCATCGAGACCCCGGATCTATTCCCGCCAGGAATGTCGAGAGCGACCCGGCAGTGCAGGCGAAGCTCAGTCAATTTAAGACCAAAGTGGAGCAGAAGCATTGCAAATATTGGATGAATGCTGATGACCTCGGAGGCATCATATCCAGGAGTTATGTTCAACTGATCAAAACGCATCCGGCTGAGGGATGGGTAAAAGCGAGAAATGCGAAAACGACCGAGGATCTAGAGAAAGTAAATCAAATGTACGAGCAGATTCGTGTTCTAGAACAGGAGTTGGAATCACTTAGGAAACATGGGGGCCAAGACACATCGTTTCTAGCCCAGGGCACTGATAGCATTACGGTCTTTCACATACTATCCTCGAAACAGCGGCTCGGGCTTTTGTCCACTTGGAATGAAGTGTTCCTGGTGATCGCCAACCAGATTGTTGACTATTCAACGACCGCTGAGGTTAAGCACGCCTTAAATAAATGGATTTCAGAGAGTGTGGTGGCAACCGCAGGAGAGATTGCGGACGAAAGCTTTAATCTGATCAAGTTGCAGTTTGTTTGCCTTGGGTTAATTGCTTTTTCTTTGATGACACTGCCCGGCCCTTATTCGGGGGCCCCTTCGGTAACAAGAAAATATTGGACTCTGACGGACCGTGGCCGACAAGCTCTGGCCGAGCTTGCTGGTATCAAAAAGATGGTGAACTAAACTTAGAACAAACACAAGCTCCCTCCCATCTACCAATCGCTGCGCGCTGGTAGACGGTCGGGATGACGATACGTTTCTTTATTGTTTTTCTATGAGTTTTAACGCGTCATCTTTGGGTTTTGTGAATCAAGAGTTTACGTGAATTCATCACATCTTATCGATTCGCAACACTCTGCACCTCGTCTTCGCAGCCAGTTTGCGCCCTTGCGTGCTTTGCGGTAAAAATTGATCTACTGGAAATATTCATGGATTTTCGTCTTGTCAGCGATTACAAACCCAAGGGCGACCAGGTCCGCGCTATCGAAGAGTTGAATCATGGCCTTTATGCGGGGGAGAAGCACCAGGTATTGCTGGGCGTGACTGGTTCGGGCAAGACCTACACCGTGGCCAAGGTGATCGAGCAGTTGAATCGTCCGGCAGTGGTGCTGGCCCACAACAAGACTTTGGCCGCGCAGCTCTACCACGAGTTCAAGCAGTTCTTCCCCAACAATGCAGTGGAGTATTTTGTTTCGTATTACGACTACTACCAGCCAGAAGCCTACATTCCTGCGGGCGATGTCTACATAGAAAAAGAAGCGACCGTCAACGACGAACTCGATAAGCTCCGCCTTTCCGCGACGCGGTCTCTGTTCGAGAGGCGCGACTGCATCATCGTGGCTTCAGTAAGCTGCATCTATGGCCTGGGTTCTCCGGAAGCCTATTACGGCATGTTGCTCTTCCTGGAAAAAGGCCAGAAGATACGCCGCAATGAAATTTTCAGCAAGCTGGTCGAAATCCTTTACGAACGCAACGATACGGATTTTCGCCGGGGAACATTTCGAGTACGCGGTGATGTGATCGAGGTCTTCCCGACTTACGAAGACAATGCCTATCGCATTGAACTTTTCGGCGACGAAGTAGACTCGCTCTCCCAAATCGACCCGCTCTTTGGCACCGTCAAGCAGAAGTACACACGGTTGCCAATTTATCCCAAGAGTCACTACGTAATGTCTGCAGCACAGAAGAACCGCGCCATGGAGACCATTCTCGAGGAGTTGGCGTGGTGGGAAAAGGAATTGGAGAAAGAAGGACGGCTGGTAGAAGCACAGCGCGTGCATCAGCGCACCCGCTTCGATCTGGAGATGATCAAGTCGATGGGCTATTGCCATGGCATCGAGAATTACTCGCGCCATTTTTCCGGACGCCAGCCGGGAGAGCCGCCGCCCACGCTGCTCGACTATGTTCCGCGAGACTTCCTCATGTTCATCGATGAGTCGCACCAGACCATCCCGCAACTGCACGGCATGTGGCATGGCGACCGCTCACGCAAAGAGAACCTGATTCAGTACGGTTTTCGCTTGCCGTCGGCGCTCGACAATCGTCCGCTCAAATTCGAAGAGTTTGAAACCCGGACCAACCAGATCATCTATGTGTCGGCAACTCCCGGCCCTTACGAGCTGACGAAGTCGGCAGGCGTGGTGGTTGAGCAGATCATCCGGCCTACGGGGCTGGTTGATCCTGAAGTTGAGGTCCGCCCGGTCAAAGGACAAATCGATGATCTGCTCCATGAAATTCGCACTCGAACCAGCCAAGGCGAGCGTGTCCTGGTCACCACGCTGACCAAGCGCATGGCCGAAGATCTGGCCGAATACTACAGCGAGGTTGGCGTACGTTGCCGCTACATGCATTCCGAGATCGAGACCCTGGAGCGAATCAAAATACTTCGTGACCTGCGCAAAGGCGAGTACGATGTGCTCATCGGCATCAACCTTCTGCGTGAAGGACTGGACTTGCCCGAAGTCTCGCTGGTCGCGATTCTGGATGCCGATAAAGAAGGCTTCCTGCGCTCCAGCGGTTCGTTGATCCAGACCATCGGACGTTGTGCGCGCAACGTGAATGGCAGAGCGCTTCTTTATGCCGACCGCATTACCGACTCGATGAAGCGTGCCATGGACGAGACCGACCGCCGTCGCGCTATCCAACAAGCCTATAACCAGGAGCATGGCATTGTTCCGCAAACGATTATCCGTCCGCTTTCGATGTCGCTTGCCGGTATCGCAGAATCCGACTATGTGGATATGACGGCCGAGGCTGAGGGATTGCCGGAATTCACGTCGCAAGAAGACTTGGACGCCCACATTGCCAAGCTGGAAAGCGACATGCGCGAGGCTGCCAAGAGATTTGAATTCGAGAAGGCGGCCAAACTCCGGGATGCGGTGAAAGAACTGCGAGCAAAAGAGTTTCTGTTCACTTAGTACATGCCCAACAGGGCCTGTCCTGAGGTGTCAGCCGAAGGGACATGTCCATCAGCGAAGTTGCCGCCTAAGATACCGGGTACAACTCAATAAGCATGTTAATGTATCTTAATACAAGTGGTCTGCCCTCATCCCCAGAGGGCGGGGTAAGAACTTGAGGAAGATTCATTTGGTTGCAGCAGTAAAACAGGCTCCGGAACCTGAAAACACGAGGCTGACACTTGGCGATTACTTGGCCGACGTGTTGCTTGACACACGTCATGATGCCAAGATTTTCCACTGGATCGTGCAGAAGATCGGCTCGGCCAGCATTATTCATTGGGGACAGGAACACTCCTTCGAAGACGCTAAATTAGCCGCGCAAACCTATCTCGAAAGCCTGAATCGCAGCAACAAACAGAAAAAAGCCTGATCAGACTGGCCCTTCTAGAGTCAAATTCTCTCTATCGATTTCGGTCTGCATATCTCTGCAATGCTTAACAATCAAATTCTTGCCAAGCCGCGAAGGAATTTGTCAAACCGCATTCAGGTCAGTGGAGATCAGTGGTAGCAGGGTAGTGATCCGCGTTCCTCCGCGTTGATCCGCGGTAAGAAAAGGTTTTGGCTGCAGCTCTGCGTATTTCTGCGTCCTCTGCGGTGAGCTTTGGTACCTTGCTTCCTTAGCGCACCTTTGCGATACAAAACTTCGTCACTTGTAAACGAACCGTAAACCCACCACCAACCGTTCCTCACAAGTCTTAAATAATCCAAACTGCCAATCAGCTCTGGATTGGGTCAAATGTGCCAGGACGAAGAAAGGCGCGCCATGGCTCTCGGACTTATCTGGCTGATCATGTTCCTTTGCCTGCTGATCACAATCATCAAGTACACGCTGGGGGCCATTTTGAAATGGTCGGTTCGCGGCGCAAAAATCAAGAAGGACTTCGGCTATCAGCCCACCGTAAGCGTGGTGATTCCCTGCTACAACGAGGGCCAAGCGGTTTACGAAGCGATCGAGAGCCTGAGCCGAAACAACTATCCCGCCGGCAAATTTGAGGTAATTGCCCAGGATGATTGCTCCGTCGACGACAGCTACCAGTGGATGCTTAAGGCCCAGAGTGACTTTACCGGGATACGAATCGTCGTCGACAGGAACGCCGTAAATAGCGGCAAGGCACGGACGGTGTGCAACGCCCTGCGCCATTCCAACGCGGAAATCATTATTTCGGTTGACTCCGATTGCATCTTCGAGTCAGAAGTGATCCGGGAATTGACCTCTTGCTTCTGCGAGCCCAAGATTGGCGCCGTAGGCGGCCGTGTAGGAGTGAGAAACCCAAACGATAACACCATCACGGCGATCCAGACATTCATTTATTACGCGGCTTTTCACTTGTACAAGGTCCCTGAAAACTGGACGCGCAGCGTAGGCTGCATCAGCGGATGCCTTTTTGCCATCCGGCGCGAGATCCTGCTCAAGATTGAACCTGTGGTTCGCGAACGCAACTGGTTTGGAATCCCCGTCAACCAGGGCGAAGATCGCTTCATGACTCACTTGGTCCTGCTGGAAGGCTATGGAGCTTACATCAACAACGATGCCCTCTGCTGGACTCTCGTGCCGACGACGCTGGGGCAGTTGTTCAAACAACAATTGCGCTGGCGGCAAAGCATCTTGCGCGACTTGTTCTTCACACTCAAGACTCTGCCGCGGCATGTCTTCAAGCTGCACCCCAACGCCGTGCTGCATCTGGTTCTGACTCCCCTGGGCGCTGTGCTCGCGCTGCTCATGGCAGTCATGATGCTTACCGGGGATCCAATGGCATGGGCATCGCCAGGGCCCCTGGTCGTCTATCTGGTAATCGCCGCAGTCCTCGCATGGGCGATCAAGAAATATAGCGCCAAAGAGGCTGTGAAGAATCCGCTGGCTTTGGGCGCGTATGTGGGTTGGTGGCTGGTGAGCAATTTGTTTCTCACCCCATTGGCCCTATGCACCATGGACTCCAACGACTGGGGTACCAGAAATAAAGAAATTGAAAAAGAAGAGGAGGTGCGCCGTGGCCACAGCAACGGTTGAAAAAGTCCGCACTGCCAATCACAAAACGCGTAGCTTGCAGGGTCTCATGTTCAAGCCGGTGATTACGCTCTACCGGGTCTTCGCTATTTTGACTCTCTATGCCGTCCTTTTGGGGGTGTTGTCTTACGGTTTTGTGATGGGCTTCTATGCCTTGAACACTTCCTGGGTGGCTCCCGTCATCCTTTCCCCCTCGGATGACAAGAGTCTGGACTTCACACAAAAGCTGGTCACGAGCAAGCAGACGCTTGAAGATGTTTCGCTCGACAAGAAGCGCCTGGAAGGCAGCATCTCGGAGATGACGCTGCATCGCGCTTCCCTGCTGGCGCTGGAGCCCGAGTTGCAACGGGCCATCGTGCGCGAGAAGACCCACGCTCGCGCCACCGGTCCGCAACTTGCTCAACTCGATCAACAGAAGCAGGTTGATAACCAGAAGACGGAGGGGATCATGGCCCAGGTCAAGCAGCTTGAGGCCAGCATCGATAAAGACCTGGCTGCCGGTTTGATCACCAAGGGTGATGCCGCGACTCAACGTGTGGCTCTCAACCAGGCCCAAGCATCCTTCACCGACAGCCGGATCAGCGAGGTGCTGCTCACGGACAATGTTCTCGAAAAGAACACAACCGGCACAAAGTCTCTGGATATTCTCGACAAGCAGGCTGAGTTGAGGTCGGAAATTGCGCAACTCGATATTGCCATCGGCCTTGCGGAAAAGCAGATTCATGAAGAGTCGCAACAAATCGATCGCCTGAAAAAAGCCCTGGCTACGGCCAAAGAGACTCCCTATTACTTGAGCGTATCCGGAGGCAGCAAGATCTACTTCGCCTTCGTGCCTTATGACAACCAGGGCGGCGTCTCCGTGGGTGCTCCAATCTATGACTGCTACCTCAACATGATTGCCTGCCGGAAAGTTGGAACCGTAAAGCAGGTATTCACCGGCGAAGAACACGCAATTCACCCCATCTTCCGGTCCGACATGCGCGGTTTCATGATCCAGATGCAGTTGGACCATCCTGAATCGGCCAAATCAAAAACAGTATTTCTCAACCGTAAACCGCTGTTCTTCTAAAGGAGAATTGCCATGTCGTGGAGGCCAGGAAAGCTGTTAATTTCTGTTGTACTTACGATGTCATCGTCGATGTTCGCTCAAGCTTTTACTGAAACCGCAGAACCGCGGACCGGCCAGCAAGCGTATTGCGAATATGTTTCCCAGCAGGCCCAGGCACAGCGCGACCTGCTGCGCACGCCCAGTGCCATTACCGGCATAACGCAGCCCAGCGCGGCCTTGCCAATGCAGCTCGTCTGGGGCGTGACTGCCAGCTTGTCGGACATGAAGAAAGCCAACCTCACCATGGACGTGGCGGGGAAGAATTGCGAACTCTACACCGCTACAACCTCTGCCCAGCAGTACATCCAATACGCTTTGCCGGGCCTGGAGAAGCAGGCGCTGCAACACCGGCTCGAACTGATTCAGCAAGCGTCCGCCAAGCTCGACTCGCTCATCGGCAACAATACGAGGATGCTGGATTCGCAGAATGTGACTCGTCCCATGCTGTTTGCCCTGCAGACCACCCGCATCAAGCTGGACTCAGACAAGGCTGATACCGAGTCGAAGATCGCCACGCTTTATACGCCAACCCTCAGCGATCAACCCATTAAAGCTCTCGTTGCGCAAAAAGAAGAGAGCGAAGCAGCCGCACAAAATGCGCTCGACAAGCTGTCCCGGCAGAACGATTGGGATGTCTCGTTTTCCTTCGGGGCGCGTCAACAGGTGAACCCTCTTGACAACCGTGGTGCTTACGGCGCGGTCACCATCAGCTACAATCTCGCCAGCCACGCCATCAACAAGCACTTGGATCAGGCCGCAAACGCCTACAGTGACTGGAAGAAAGCCCAAGAAGGCGAAGTCACCCGTAATGCAATCATTCTGAAACAGCAGGTCACCAACGGAATCTCAGCCCAACAAGCGCGCTTGAAATCGCTTGAGGAAGAGCAAACCCAGCTCGAAGGCAACTTACAACTCGTAAATAACGTAGATACCACAGCCGCCCTCCAGTTCCAAAACCAGCTCGCCAGCACGCAACTGCTGTTGGAGATCGAAATAGCTGATGCCAGATTCAGACTGGACGAAATGAGGGATTTTCTGGAAAAGAACTTTTGAATGTTCCAATGAGCCTGCTTGCGGCGGACGGAACAAGGGAAGTATTCCCGGCTGTCGTTGATGCGCTTTGCCGTCATTCGCTCTCGGCCGGCCGTTATAACCTTACATATCAAAATAGAGCTTCTAATACGCAAGGACGATTCCACCTCGTGCCATCAGCAAAGTCGAGGAAACTCTCTCGCGGCAAGCCGCTGTGGCACTCATCGGCCCGCGCCAAGTCGGTAAAACCATGCTGGCGCGTCACTTAGCTGAAACCCGGCCTTCCTTATATCTCGATCTCGATCTCGATCTAGAACCGACCGCGACAAGCTAAGCGACCCCGAGCTTTTCCTCAAAGACTACGAGAAAGTGCTCGTCATCTTGGACGAAATCCACCGTTTTGTTCCAACCATTTTGGGTCTAGAGGAACCTCATGGTACTCTGAAAAAGAGAGCCGGTTGTGCTCGGGGCCTACCCGATATGTCCCTCTACGCAGTTGCAGGGTCAACTCCCGAGAACGCAGTGCCGAGTGTGGCTGTAGCAGCCTCTGAAGCGGTTCGGATTAATGTAAAGGAGGTTTCTATGGTGAATCGGGTATGTGGCAGAGTCAATCGCACTGGAACAGTGGTTTGTATGTGGTTACAGCGGCACAGCTTTGTGATAGTCCTTGTTCTATCGCTGATGCATGTCGGTCTCGCCTACATCCACACTTGGGCCTCGGGTAGAATCGGCTCTTCAACCACGGCCTTGCGTCACGCGGCAACCCTCGAGAATAACTGTTCTAATCTTGTCTTTGATCGGTGATCGGAATACGTGTGCCTAAGCCCATTGAAATCTTTGAGAATCCAGG
This sequence comes from Candidatus Angelobacter sp., assembly GCA_035939855.1. Classification (GTDB taxonomy): domain Bacteria; phylum Acidobacteriota; class Terriglobia; order Terriglobales; family Acidobacteriaceae; genus Angelobacter. The sequence continues at coordinate 1,002 of DASZFK010000425.1, read as the reverse complement.
TGCATATTGGCACCTGATTACTACGGCACGAGATGTTGATTTCGAGGATCAGCATTTCGACCGCAAGGAAGCAGGGCGCCCCGATCACGCGGGGCATCTTCCGTCTGGAAAACTCGCAGAGATCATAACGCAAACGAAAGAAACGATTTCCGCGTTCGCCAACGCCAATCGGGACGGAGGTCTTCTTGTCATCGGTGTTTCCACCAGCGGCGAGATCAAAGGCCTTTCACACTTGAATGACACGCAGCGTAACAATCTCTTGGATTGCCAGTCATGGTTAACGAATCATAATTCCAGATGTAAATTGCACGATTGCATCGCCTCCTTTGGTCCAACAAAAGTCGCCCTGATTTTTACGCCGTATCTCACAAATTCGATTTGCGAGACTGCTGACAAAGAAAAACGGGCTTGGTTCCGTCACGGATCGCAAAACATTCTCTTGAATGCCGATCAAAAGGACTCGCTCCGACGTGATAAGGGAATAACCATTTTCGAAAACGAGAAATGCTGCGAGTTCGACAAGAATGACGTAGATATGGCTTTGCTGGCCGAGTTCAGAAAAGTCTTTCCAGCTTCCGCTGGCTATCAGTATTCGGATGAACAGTTGCTGTACCAGGCCGGTGCAATCGTGAAGGAAGGAGGCAAATACTTTTTCAATAATGCAGGCTTCCTGTTTTTTGCGGCTAATCCACAACGTGTCATGAGTTGGGCTTACGTCAGGCTGCTCAGATTTGAAGCGGTGCTAGCAAAAGCCAGTGAGATCGGCCTCGTTTCAGATGAACGAAAGTTCATCGGAGCCCTTCCCACACAAATACGAACTATGCGGTCGTACTTTCAGGAGTCCGGATTCTTCAAGAAGTATCAAGTTCGCAAGCCGGGCGGTTCGGGCTTCGTGGAGGAGCCAGAATTTCCGTTTGTTGCTCTTGACGAGGTAATAGTCAATGCAGTCGTGCATAGAGACTATGCAGTCCATTTGCCAATTGAATGCAAGAAATTTACCGA
>DASZFK010000424.1:0-5373 GCA_035939855.1 Candidatus Angelobacter sp. | reverse complement strand
TATCGTTGGAATCTAGACTTTCACCACAGGCTGCTATGCCTGTATGGAACCTCGCACGTTGCGCAGCCAGCCTCTTCCACGATACTGCACACTTGAATAGTCACGATACTGCACACTTGCATAGTAGGGTCAGTCATTGGCTTGTACTTCTGCGCTGGTCATCAGCACCGACTCTATGAAATTTAACTGTATGCAACGAATTCCAGCATCAAGAAAAAAGTAAAAACCCGGATGGTGGTCCGGGCCTCGAAAACTCTTCGTTCCAATTCCGCTAATTCTCAAACCTGATTCACGTCCCGAGCGCCGCTCCATGCTGGTACTTGTAGCGATGCGCTCAAAGGTCGAAGCTATCTGGGCTTAAGTTTTTTGAAATGGGCTTTTGGAAGAAAACACCAGACCCGTACCATATCCCATTTTGCGCAGGAGAGTGTCCACGGAAATGCGCGTAACCTCTTTATGACGGCACGGTCCAACAAGAACTTTCACAATTGGAAGCCTTGGAACCCATGCCTCACCGCCATTAGGAAATGAGAGCGGTAGATGCCGGGACATCAACGTTGTCTTTTGCGCGAACCTCATATTTCTTAACTCACCCACCTGAAGTTCATGAACAATGCGGCACTCCTTTTCCGCAGCAAATCCCGGGTCCTTCACCATAGGGGCAAGCCGAGAAAACGCGGTTCCCAAATTTGGAAGAACTCCTTCTTCCATTCTTCAGGGGTCGCAGCGCGGTTCTTCTTCAGCCCGTCTTGGAAAAATTCGACTGTCTTCTCAGCCGCAGAGGCTGCCACTTGCTCATGCAATTTGGCGTCATAGTTAACGCGCACCAAGAGGCTATTTCCATCAACCCACATTCGTGCTGCGGACAATCCGATTGCGTACCCATTTTCACCGTCAGAATAACTGCGCCACTGCGAAAGATCGTCCTCCACCTCGCTAAAGCAGCTCACAAAAAAGAGACTCGGAGCGTGACGTGGATGATCTGGTTCCTCTTCAATGAGCTTGATATATTCTTGCAAGCCAGACTCAACTGAAGCATCACCCGCATATTTTGGTAACAACGAGATGAGCGCCTTCTTAAACAGGGAGGATGCATAACGAATTTCTGTGCTGTCGTTTAGGCATGCGACCTGAGTTGCATAAATGGTGCCTGATTCAAAGGATGCCTTGTAATCCCGCTCCGTTCGTATAGTGCCAGAGGGTTTTGTCTTCTTTGAAAACTGAGCCTAAAACCTCCAATTGTTTTGTCAAAAACTCATCGTAAGCTCTAAAATCCTCTTGCTGTACTGGCATTGCTCAACCAAACCTCCACAGTCTTCGTTGTGTTTATTCGCGTCCTTTGAACTAAAGTAGTCAGGCTCATATTTTCTTCCTTTCGAACAAAATATGCCCACTAGACTTCGGTTTGCCGCCTAATTATTTTGACTGTTAAATCATGATTTATAAACTATCGTGACTAAATGGCATTCTTTACCATAAAGAATAGTTGCATACAGCCAATGCTTTAAAGGTTATGAGAACAACGAAAAATGTTACGCTCGAAATGAAGCGCAAGAAGAGATTGAAATTGAAAAGCTGCTCGATTTTTCGGAAAACTTGTTGCTCAATGCCTCTGTCGTATGGAACCAAAGCGAATTTCAGCAAAAACAACGGTTGCGGCAGGTTCTATTCCCTAACGGCGTCTCCTATTCAGACGGAGTTTATCGAACCAGCGTAAGCAGTCCCATGTTCAATGTCTTACAAGGAAATCCGGTCGAAAAAACTCAATTGGTAGCGCTACCGGGAATCGAACCCGGGTTTTAAGATTGAGAATCTCACGTCCTAACCCCTAGACGATAGCGCCACTCTGGATTGAGTTGAAGCGTAGATTAGTATAACAAAATTGAATCCAGCGAGCAGAGCCACAGCCGGAAAATCAGCCGCAGATCCTTCGGCTTGCACCTCAGGACAGGTTTTCGCAGACGAACGCAGATCAAAAAAAACAATTTAGCCGCGAATCCACGCGAATAAACACGAATTCAAAGGCAGGCGCAAAAAAGAACCGAGCCGATTTATGAAATCTGATTAACCGCAAAGGGCGCCAAGGACGCAAAGAAAGTCAAAATTAATCGCAGAGGCCGCAGAGCAGCAGAGCCGCAACCAAAAAACCTTTTCTTACCGCGGATCAACGCGGAGGAACGCGGATCAATACCTGCTACCACGAATCTCCACTGACACCACTGATTTGAATGCGGTTTGACAAATTCCTTCGCTGCTCGGCAAGAATTTGATTGCTAGCATCGCAGAGGATTTTGAATATATTTTGGGAAGCTCTGGGAAAATCACCCTTGACCTGCCCTAATGAAACGGTATGCCACCAGGCAGGGTCGACTCCCCCTGCCTTACCAGAATCGCCATGCAATGACTTCGATCCAGCCACGCTCCAACAGGAACGTGGCAGCAATAGCAAGACCGTACAATGTGTAGGGGGCGAAAGAACTATCAGGAGGAATTCCTGCGTGGCTGCGGAAACGCGGGGTTGAATATGATGAGCGGTATGTCTGGGGTTGAAGCCATGTATGCCGCCCGCTACGCGGGCTTGCGGGTTGTCTGGAACTGTGCACCCACAGCTTGCGCTGGTGGGCTACGTGTATCATCGCCCACTGCGCGGGCTTGGCGCGAATCTTAACGCAAAATGCCCCACTACCTTCCGCCGCTTTATCCCATTCTCGATGCAGCACGATTTCTCTCTGCGCCCGATCCTTTGGCAGCCATGGCGCGTTTTGCCGAAGAGCTGCTTCGGGGTGGGGCGACCCTGATTCAATATCGCAACAAGTCATCTAATGGCCGAGACCTGCTGAGCCATGCGCGCGAGCTTCGGCGGATTACCTCGGGGCGCGCCAAGTTCATCATCAACGATCGCACCGATATTTGTCTTGCTGCCAACTGTGATGGAGTGCATCTTGGCCAGGAGGACCTTTCTCCAATGGCTGCCCGGAGCATTCTCGACTCTGCTTTGCCGAACGCATCGGGCAAAAAACCAACTTGGTGGATTGGTTTTTCCACTCACAATCTCCAACAGGTGGCCGAGGCAGACCTGTTGCCGGTGGACTACATTGCCGTTGGGCCGGTCTTTTCCACCGGTTCCAAGGCCAATCCCGATCCGGTGATTGGCTTGGAGGGCGTGCGGCAGGCGCGCAGGCTTACGTCGAAACCCTTAGTCGCGATTGGGGGAATAACCCGTGAAAACTGCCGCCAAGTTATCGAGGCTGGAGCAAATTCTGTCGCTGTGATCGCTGATCTTGTAGAATCTCCCACGACAGCCACGGAACAGTTCTTCAGCATCCTGAGGTAAACGAAGCCCATGTCTTCTACGGCAGATATGCAAGTCCGCGCCACCGATCAGGAGAGCAATCCTGAACTGGTCAAGGGTCTGGGCCTGACCAGCGCCACCACCCTGGTGATGGGTTCCATGATTGGTTCGGGCATCTTTATTGTCTCCGCCGAGATTGCCCGCGAAACCGATTCGCCTGCCTTGCTGATCGGGGCCTGGCTGGTCACCGGGTTCCTGACTATTGTGGGCGCTCTCAGCTATGGCGAACTGGCGGCCATGATGCCCCGTGCCGGCGGTCAATATGTTTACCTGCGTGAATCGCTGGGGCCTCTTTGGGGCTTTCTGTACGGCTGGACGCTCTTTCTCGTGATCCAGACCGGCACGGTCGCCGCCGTTGGCGTGGCTTTTGGAAAGTTTTTAGGACATTTCTTTCCTTCCATTTCCGCTGACCAGTGGATTTGGCACATCGCGCATATTCCTCCCATCAAGATCGGCCAGATGGTGCTGGGCAATATGGACGTGGGATTGAACACCCAGAACCTGTGCGGAATCGTGATCGTGATTGTGCTCACCATCGTCAACATCTTTGGCCTGAAGACTGGGGCTTTTGTCCAGAATGTATTCACCATTGCCAAAGTCTCTGCACTGCTTGGCTTTGTACTGATCGGCATCTTTATCGGCCGCAATGCTTCAGTCATCGCCGCCAATTTCGGCAACTTCTGGCGCAATGCCGGCCTGAGCGCGCAGCACGCGGTACAGGTCGGGGTGGGCGGCGCGACCGTCATGGTGAGTACCTTGACCATTTTGGCTGTTGCCCAGACAGGCTCGCTGTTTTCTGCCGACGCCTGGAACAACGTGACCTTTACCGCAGGCGAGGTGAAGAATCCCCGCCGCAACCTGCCGATCGCCCTGGCCGTGGGCACAGGTGTTGTGATTGCGCTGTACGTGGCGGCCAATTTCATCTACCTGAGCGTCTTGCCACTGGATGCGATCAAGACTGCCGCAAATGAACGGGTCGGCACAGCCGCCATGCAGCAGATGCTCCCTGGACGGGGGGCCGACCTCATGGCCATCGCCATCCTGCTCTCTACCTTCGGCTGTTGCAATGGGTTGATTCTGGCGGGAGCTCGCGTCTATTACGCCATGGCTAAAGACGGGCTTTTCTTCAAGCGCGTGGGGGCGATTCATCCAGCTTACAAAACTCCGGCGTTTTCCCTGATCGTGCAGGGCATCTGGACTTGCATCCTCTGCCTTTCCGGCTCTTACGGCCAGTTGCTCGACTACATCATCTTTGCCGTCTTGATCTTTTATATCCTCACGATCGGCGGATTGTTTGTTTTACGGTTTAAGCGACCGGAGGCCGAGCGACCCTACCGGGCTTTTGGATATCCCATCTTGCCTGCCATTTATATCGTGATGGCTTTATTCATCGATGTCGTATTATTGCTTTATAAACCGCAGTATACTTGGCCGGGCTTGATCATTGTTCTACTCGGAATGCCGGTGTACTTTATCTGGTCGAGCAGGAGTCCAAGACCGGCGCCCAGCGCCAGCACAAAAGGATAAATCGAATGGCTACTCAAGCAAGGACAGGAAGTCCAGCATCGAACTCGTTATTCAGGACCAAACCCATTGAAGGTTTAGTGTCTGAGGGTGACCTGAAGCGGACATTGGGTCCGATGTCTCTCATTGCCCTGGGCATCGGGGCCATCATCGGCGCCGGCCTTTTCGTGAGGACCGCCGCCGCTATCGCCGACCGCGCTGGACCATCCGTGACCTTAGCGTTTCTTCTCGCGGGCGTCGGCTGCCTGTTTGCCGGACTTTGCTATGCAGAATTTGCCTCGATGATTCCCATCGCCGGCAGCGCCTACACCTATTCCTACACCACCATGGGGGAACTGGTTGCTTGGATCATCGGCTGGGACTTGGTGCTTGAATATGCGGTGGGCGCCGCGACGGTCTCAATTGCCTGGAGCGAGTACTTCAACAAGATTCTGGAGTATTTCGGCCTCCACGTTCCTTATCAGTGGTGCCATTCGCCTCTCGAGTCCGCGGGCGGC
>DASZFK010000423.1:0-5607 GCA_035939855.1 Candidatus Angelobacter sp. | reverse complement strand
CTGGAGAGCAGAGACCTTCCCGGTGACCGTCAGCTATCAATTTCAAAGCGGGAACTCGTAATCGTCGGGCGCGATGCCGTGGCCAGAGCGTTGGCCGGCTTTGGCCGTATATTGCAGTTCACAGTTACGATCGTTGACCCGTTGCTTTCGATCGGTGATGTGGCTGAAACCGACCGAGTTCTCCGCATTCTCGACTTCTCTCGTCTTCCGGAAAGCCCTGGTCGTTCTGTAATAGTTGCCAGTCGCGGCCAATTCGATGAAGAAGCCGTAGAGCAAGCCCTGCATGCCGGTGCAGCTTATGTTGGGTTATTGGCCAACAAGAAACGCGCCCAGGAGATTTTGCGAAGCCTGGAGCTGAAAGGAATACCTAAAGAAAAGCTGGCGAAACTACGCGCGCCTGCTGGAATTGATATCGGCGCAGAAGGACCGGAAGAGATTGCGCTCAGCATCATGGCAGAGATTGTGAAGAATTTGTAATTTACAATTTCTAAGTTTGTAATATTAGAAATCAAAAATTAAGGACTCCTGTGTTCCAACCCAACCTGCTTTCCGGCAAAAAGATTCTGATCACGGGCGGAGCCACCGGCCTCGGCAAGAGCATGGGCCGCCGATTCCTCGAGCTTGGCGCCTCCCTGTGCATCTGCGGACGCCGCGAGCAGGTGTTGAATGAAGCTAGGGAAGAACTTCGAGCAGCCACCGGCGGCGTGGTGAAAACTTATGTCTGCGATGTCCGCGATGCCGAGCGGGTCGAAGCCATGATCGAGAGCATCTGGCAGGAGGGACCGCTCGATGTCCTGGTCAACAACGCTGCCGGCAATTTCATCTCCCGCACGGAAGACCTCTCGACGCGGGCTTATGAAGCCGTGATCGGGATTGTCTTGATGGGAACGATCCATTGCACCATGTCCTGCGGCCGTCGCTGGTTGAAAGAGCATCGAAAAGCAACCGTCCTCAACATCTCCGCTACCTATGCTGAACTTGGCACAGGCTACGTGGTGCCCTCAGCTATTGCCAAAGCAGGCGTCCTGGCAATGACCCGCAGCCTGGCAGTGGAATGGGGCCGCAAAGGTATCCGCTTCAACGCAGTAGCCCCAGGAGCCATTCCCACAGAAGGAGCTTTCTCGCGCCTGCTGCCCATTAAAGAACTCGAAGAAGCGGCCAAAAAGCGCAACCCCATAGGCCGCTTTGGCAAGCATGAAGAACTCGAAAACCTCGCTGCCTTCTTGATAAGCGACCAGTCAGAATTCATCAACGGCGAATTCATCACCATGGATGGCGGCGCACTCCTCCAAGGAGCGGGATCATTCAACCAAATGGGCGATTCGCTGACCGATGAGCAGTGGAAGGCGATTAAGCCGAAGAAGAAATAGCAGCACCCAGGAATTGTTGTGACTTACCCCGATCACCTTGCATTTGTCCCGCTTGCCGAGCGGCTGGCCGATATTGCCCGGCCGATTGCCAAACGATGGTTTGGCGCAAGTTACGATTACTCGGAAAAACCAGACAAGTCTCCGGTGACGTTGGCCGACATCGAAATCGAGCAGGCGATTCGATCTGTGCTCGCGACCGAAGCTCGTGGTCATGGCATTCTTGGCGAAGAAGAAGGTGGGCATCAATTGGACGCAGAATTCGTCTGGGTCATCGACCCTATTGATGGCACCAAAGGCGTTTGCAACTGGGAAACCTCTATTTGGGACATTGATTGCCTTACTGCATCGCGGAGCTCCTGTTATCGGCATCATTGATCAGGCAATGTTGCAGGAGCGCTGGATCGGAATTGATGGCGTGGGATCGACTCTGAACGGAAAACCGATCTCTGTTCGTGACTCCTGTCCGCTGTCGCAGGCCGTTTGCTATACCTCTGCTCCAGAAGTCTTTGAGCCTGAGTATTCAACCGGCTTTAGAGATTTACGCAAAGCCGTTCGATGGATGCTTTACAACACCGATTGTTACCCTTACGGCCTGCTCGCCTGTGGGGCGATTGATGTGGTCATTGAGCGATCTCTACGTCCCTACAGAGTCGCTGCGGCTGTATGAGATTCTGTCCAAGGAGAAAATGTCATGAATGACCGTATCTAAGAGCTGCTTCGTCGCAACCTTCAGGAGGTTTTCGGCGAGGGCGACGCGGTGCGCCGCCGGGCGGCGATCGACGAACTCTATACCGAAGACTGCGTGCTGGATGTGCCGCCCGGCCCGTTCGTCGGGCGTCAGGCCCTCGACAAATTTGCTGGCGATCTTCGCGCGACCCACGCGCACTTCGTTTACACTCCGCGCGGCGAACCTCAAGCCCTCCACAATGCTGGTCGTCTGGCTTGGGGTTCCGGCCCGCGGGGCGAGAGGCCCGACTATACCGGCTTGGATGTGATCGTCGTTCGCGATGGCAAGATCGCGGCGCTTTACGTGTTTCTCGACCCCCAACCTTCGTAGCTGCCCATGGCACTCTCGCCGATTTCGGAGCTATGCGGTCTAGGAAATAGTGTGTTTATTGTGACCGTCGAAGTTCAGATCTCAGTTGAATACAGTTAGTGCGACTTTCGCAACCTGTTCAAGGGCTTTGCGATCGGACTTGAGCCGGGCCATCGCTCTCATACCCTGAATAGTCACGACGAAGAAACGGCCCAAAGCGGCCGGATCTTCCTTGTTAGGCAATTCTCCTTGTTTTTGTGCTCGCTTAAGAGCTTTCACAAAGATCGCCTCTACTCTGGCCTGGTTGTCGCGAAGAAAGTCCCTCAAAACAGCATCTTTTGTATCACGCTGTAAGTTGGCGCTGAGCAAGAGGCAGCCCCGTTCATGCTGCTCCCGCGTCTCCGCGGCCAAGCCATATAGGAGCTTCGCAAAACCTTCCTTAACAGAAGGAATTTCGTTCAACATCTTCTGCATTGCGTTGTTGGTTTGATCCCGGTAGTGTGCAAGAGCCTTCAGATACAGGCTGCGCTTATCTCCGAACGTGTCGTAAAGGCTTTGCCTGGCGATGCCCATTTCACGCATCAGCGCTTCTAAGGAGGTGTTTTCGTAACCCGATCGCCAAAAAAGGCGCATGGCCTTACCTAATGCATGTTCGGGATCAAACTCCTTGGATCGGGCCATAGCTGGAGTTTCCAGTCTACAACGCCCCGTGTTGACAAGGATAATTCTAGACTCTATAGTCTGGAATTGCGTTAAGCCTGGACAAGAGCCACAACCTTAAATGAAACTGAATCACTACTTTTGGGAGAGATGACATGCGAACCAATCCAAGATCGTCAATTGCGGTTGTTTTCCTGCTTTTCTTTGTCGCGTCCCTTTCGGCAGGGACCCGGACGCAGCCTGCAGGCAACTTAATCGAATCGAAGTTCGCGACGATTGAAGGGATAAAGATTCACTACCTGAAGGCCGGGCACGGCCCCGTGGTCATTCTTCTGCACGGCTATACGCAGGCCTCTCGCATGTGGCGGCCTCTGATTCCGAGGCTTGCCGACAAGTTCACTGTAATCGCCCCCGACCTGCCCGGCATAGGAGAATCCGATATTCCCAAGGATGGACTCGACATGAAGACGGCTGCCATCCGTATGCATGCGCTTGCCACATCCCTGGGCATTACCAAATCGCGTGTCGTCGGGCACGACATTGGCTTGATGGTCGCTTACGCTTATGCTGCGCAGTTCCCGGCTGAAGTTGAGAAGTTGGTTGTGATGGATGCGTTCCTTCCGGGTGTGCCGGGATGGGAGCTTGCTTATAACAATCCTGACTTGTGGCACTTTCGTTTTCACGGTCCAACTCCAGAGGTTCTAGTCCAAGGCCGGGAAAAAACGTATTTCGCCTATTTCTGGAATGATCTTGCAGCCAACAAAGATCACTCGCTTTCAGAAGCGGACCGTGCTTCTTATGTAGCGGCTTATTCACGTCCGGGACGGATGCGGGCCGGATGGGCATATTTTGCGTCATGGCCAGACACCGCGAAAGACTTCGCTCAAATGTCCCAAACCCAACTGACCATGCCCGTGTTGTCGATTGCGGGTGAGAAAGCAAGCGCAGCCATCCTCGGACCTCAGATGAAGCGCGTTGCAACCGACGTCAAGGTGATTGATTTGAAAGATACTGGACATTGGTTGATGGAAGAACGTCCCAAGGACACCATGGACGCCCTCATTGCATTTCTGTGAGGGTGAAAAGCTAGGAGTTTTTGCAGTCCTCATCCTACCTCGTGGGACCGCTCCAGCATAGTTTGGAATTTTTCTGACCGAAAGGAGTTCGCTATGGTTCTCGGAATCAGCCTGCAAGCTTTCACAGTGATTCATGTGTCGATCAGCCTGGCAGGAATTGTGTCAGGTCTGGTTGTAATGTACGGATTTTTCACCAACCAACGCCTCGATCGATGGACGGTGGTTTTCCTGGCGACGACAGCATTGACGAGCGTAACGGGTTTCCTCTTTCCGTTCAGCGGAGTCACACCAGCCATCAAGCTGGGCGTGATCTCGCTCGTCGTATTAGCAGTTACGGCCGTGTCACGCTATCCCATGCGGCTCGCCTGGCGCAAAACCTACGTGATTACGGCGTGCGCGGCGCTGTACTTCAACGTCTTTGTTCTGATCGTGCAGTCCTTTGAGAAGATACCAGTCTTGAGAGCCCTCGCGCCGACCCAGAAAGAACCGCCGTTTGCGATTGCACAGGTCGCATGCCTGGCGGTTTTTGTTGTCCTGACTGTATTTGCTGCAAGGAGATTTCGCGGTGAGTCGATGACAGCCACCAAATCCAGCGCCTCTGCGGTTTGATTCGCCGGTGTGTATCCGAAAGACGGATTCTGAACGCGTTAGTCTCCCCGCGAAATCACTTTCATTATGTCCAGGGTTTTTTCCAGCCCGAGGCTATAGCTGTGTCCCACGAAGGCGCTTTCCATACGAACGGTAGTGACAATAATTACTTCATTCTGCCCGGCATCCGGCCGTAGCGTGACCGAAGCCTCCCCAAGCTCGAAGTACTTCAATTCTCAGGCAGGCCCGGATGTTTCGCCATCACTTGGTGGGGCCATACTGGAAGCCACCTCGGGAGCGGCGGTTACCGTAACTGGCCGATCCGCGAATTGCTCGATTGGTTCTATCTGAACGGCTGCCTGCTCTTCCGTAGGTTTCGGCTGTAAGCTCAGCCATTGCTCATACCAGACAACTAGTGAAGCTTTTTGCCAGAGCCGGCAGGCAAGCAGCAACCACAAGGTTGCCTCCGAGACAATGAAGGCCATTCCAACAGCAGCAGGTGGAACGAATTTGATCCAGATCGCCAGTCCCAACAGGGTTATGGCTACCACCGCAAGAGCAGTGACCAGTTGAATGGTGTAGAGCTTCCCGAAGTTGCCGAAAGTAAGCTTGCGTGCTCTATCAAACAGCGCGCGGCGAGTCACTCTATCACCGCTTGCGACCAATTCGATCTCCGCCATGTTGATCCAGACACGCACTCCAACCAACACGAGAAAGAGGATGGGGGCAAACAAAAGAGCGAGATTGAAGCCGGTGCTTTCACTGGCGCTCTCTTCGTTGACGATACCAACGATGGCTTGCGCACTGGCGAAGAGCAATCCGAACAAGGCGAGAGGCAATATTGACCACAGAAGCAGCCGGACCATACGCATCAGAT
>DASZFK010000422.1:0-5138 GCA_035939855.1 Candidatus Angelobacter sp. | reverse complement strand
GGGAACGCGCCTGTGAGTATTTCCTGCCGCCTGCGGTGGATTGCCTGGCGCTGGCCTTCGATGACTGATTCGTATTTTTGAAGAAAGAGACGGAGGCTGAGGTTTTGTCCTTCTACGGCCCGCTGAATGTCTTCGGGACTCTGACGGATGCGGGGATCCTCGGCGCGGTTACGGACCAGCAGATCATCTTCCAGGGAAATAAAGAAGCGAGAGCGCCCCGGGTCTCCTTGTCTTCCGGCGCGGCCCCGGAGTTGATTGTCGATCCGTCGAGCATCATGCCGGTTGGTGCCGATCACATAGAGTCCGCCTAATTCGGCAACGCCTTCTCCCAGTTTTATGTCGGTACCGCGCCCGGCCATGTTCGTGGAGATCGTAACAGCGCCATGTTCGCCTGCTTTGGCAACGATGCCCGCTTCGCGCTCCTCATTGCGAGCGTTCAATACCTGATGCTGGATTCCATAAGTCTGAAGCTTCACACTGAGCCGCTCCGACTCTTCTACGCTACAGGTTCCCACCAGAACCGGGCGGCCAGTGGTATGCGCCTCTCGTATCTCCTGGATCACAGCCTCTTCTTTTTCGCGGCGTGTTGGAAAGATTTCGTCAGGATCATCGACCCGAATGATCGGACGGTTCGTAGGAATCACTTCCACATCCATGCCATAGATCGATCGGAAGTCGCCGGCCTGGGTGGCGGCGGTGCCGGTCATCCCGCATACCTGGGGATACATGGCGACGAGATTCTCCAGCGTGATGGAGCCCAGGATGCGGCCTTCTTTTTTGAGCGAGACTCCTTCTTTGGCCTCCACCGCAGTATGCAGGCCTGCGGGCCAGCGGCGATCGGCGATGATGCGGCCTTTGAATTCATCTACAGAGGCGATTTCGCCGTCTTTCACAAGGTAATCCACATCCCGGCGAAGCAGCGCATGAGCATGAACGGAATCCTGCACGGCGGTATGCAACGTGAGATTCTCAGATGCAAACAGGTTCCCACATCTGAATTCGCGTTCTACCGCGGCAACACCGGCATCGGTGAGCGAGACGTTCCGCCCGAATTCGTCGATGGAATAGTGGATTCCACGGACAAAATGACGCGTCAATCCATCTACCCGATACGGCAATGTCTGGGCTTGTGAATCGCCTCCGGCAATGACCAGGGGAATGCGAGCCTCATCGATCAGAATAGAGTCAACCTCATCGATGACCGCGACTGTAAAAGGCCGATGCACCTGCTCCGATGGATAGAGCGCTAACTGGTCACGAAGATAGTCAAATCCAATTTCATTGGCAGTGGCATAGGTGATGTCGCACACATAAGCAGCTTTGCGGGAATCGGCGTTCATGTCGCGCTGGATGTACCCCACCGTCAGTCCAAACCAGTCGTAGATGCCGCCCATCCATTGGGCATCGCGGCGCGCCAAGTAATCATTGACCGTTAACACATGGACACCCTTACCCTGCTTCGCATACCAGACCACGGCAGGCACGGCAGCAAGCGTCTTGCCCTCTCCGGTCTGCATCTCGGCGATGCGTCCTTCGGTCAGGGCCAGGGCACCCTGAATCTGGACATCGAACATCCGGAGTCCAGGGATTCGAAATGCGACTTCCGCGGCAACGGCGATCGTTTCAAAGCGGTCTGTGGAAGATTGGATATCTTGAGATCGAGAGCGTAGCTCCTGATCAGTAAGCCGTGCCAACTCCTGGCGCATGAAGTTGATCTGCTCAATCACCGGCTGAACGGATTTTGCGCTTCCAAAAAGGGCGCGCAAGAGCTTGCCCATCATAGATGCCTCCTGAATAGAGCTGTTTAAAAATCAACGTGCAACAGCAGGTACGGGAGGTGGAGCGCGGCCGTCCGGCACATTTGACAGGGGCTGAGAAACGAACGTACCCAAAGCGGAAGCATGTAACCCTGGAATGCGGCAACGTCCGGCTGGTGTTGAGGCTTCAACCTCAACATGATTGCGGCTCGACATGGAAGAGTCTCGCAACCATACAATCGCAGAGCCGTCAGAGGTCCTTTGTGCCTGAGCGGGAACCGGCTGCAAAGCAAAGAAGGAAACAGTGGCTGCGAGAACCAGGGATGTCACGCGCCTGATCACCGCCTAAGTATGACACGAGAGTCAATGAATTCACATCGGAATCTTGGAATTTGCGTTGGAGCGCAGATTGGTTTCTCGGGTAAACTGACTTGGTAAGATTTTCCTACCGCCATGGAAGCTAATAATTCCATCATCAAATATTTGACCACGACCAAGATTGGCGAAAAGGGGCAATTAACAGTTCCCAAACAATTTCGGGAAGACTTAGGGTTAACCGAGGGCGCACTTTTCGCCGTGCTACGTTTAGGGGATGGCCTGATATTACTACCTGAACAGCAGCGATTTGAGCAGCTTTGTCAAAAGGTGAGTTCGAACCTCACCACAGCCGGCCTGACGAGGGGCGACCTTCTTGCTACACTTCCTGAGGCCCGCTCTCGTGTCTATGCGCGCTATTACCCGAAAAACCACACTTCCCGTACATCGCGGATTCGTGCACGCCGTCCTCGCGGGAAGTGATCAGCCAAAGCAGAATCTGGCTTTTCTTAGACTCAAATATTCTGACGGGAGGAATTGTCGCTCGTTGGGGTCTTGATAAAGCGGTGCTGTCTCTTTGTGCCGCCAAGGTTTGCAAGCTGGTGCTTGCAGAGGTGGTGCGCGATGAGGTTGAAGAAAACCTTCTTATTTTCGAAGCCTTTCCAGATTTTTGATGTAGCCGTTTTGTTGGCAACCGATGGAAGCGATTGTGCAAGGCTTCTTCTTCGGAAACCTCACAAAGAGCGCAAAAAACTCCGGCCCGGGGGATCTGGCCGGCATAATGTTCTGTTCCACTCGTTGCACTGGGATGTTATCGCACGATCAGAATGGCAGTCTCGGAATGGGAAATAGTACCACTGGTTCCGGTAACGCCTATATGAAAAGTGCCTGTAGGCGCCGTGGCTACAGGTTTTGGCACATCGAGGCTGAAGCTTGCGAATGTGATTCCTGTGCCTGATACCTGCGCGTCAAATGGCCCGCAAGAGCAGACGATGCCCTTGGGAAGGTTTTGGGTAAGGGTGAAATGGACTGTGCCGGTGAAACCGTTGAGCGGCTGAATTTCTATTTGGAAGAGAGTACCGCTTCCCCTCTTGACAGTTTGTGGGTTGAAGGCGAACGACAACGAGAAATCTGGTGAAGACTGGGTGGCTACGGGGGCTGCATAGCCTAATCGACCAGGTAAGGCTAGTGTCAACACAAAAACAAAAAGCATTAACGCTGTGATGGACTTTTTTGCGATCATCTGTTTTTCTCCTTGCTAAGTTCGAAATGCTCCAATATCGGGCATACAAGCTACCACAATTACAAGTCTTTCTTGTCGCGGCCTGGTAAATTTTCAAAAACGGAAGAAATACATCGAAGTGGCACAATTAGCGGAGCCACAACCAAAAATCGTTTCGCCGCAAAGGGCGCGAAGGACGCAAAGGAAAATCAACATCTTAACCACAAAGGAAGACGAGCTCACCGCAGAGGCCGCAGGGAGCGCAGAGAAGAATTGATTTGGTCTGATGATGATTTTTGCGAGAAAAAGCAAATGCGGAAAGCGCAGAAAAAGCCAGGTACTGGCACTTGCAAGGACCAAAAGGGTGCAAGGCAGAATCTTCGGCTCCCCAAGCCTAACAACATCCACCCAAAGGTTTAGAATTCCGATGAAGCTTTTTGAGGCCATCATGAAATTCCATACTGAATATCTGACCTTTAACACCAAAAAGCATCGCGAGTACGTACACATCACACCACAAGTGGAAAAGATTGTGCGCGAGAGCGGAGTACACAACGGCATGGCCCTGGTTTCCGCCATGCATATCACTGCGGGAGTCTATGTCAACGACAATGAGGAGGGCCTGATCCAGGACATCGACAAGTGGCTGGAGAAGCTGGCGCCTTTCAACGAAGGGTATCTGCATCACCAGACCGGCGAAGATAACGGCGACTCACACCTCAAGGCGCTCCTGGTCCACCATCAGGTCATCTTGCCGGTCACCAATGGCAAATTATTGCTAGGCACATGGCAAAGAGTGTTCTATGCGGAATTCGATGGGCAGCGCGCCAAGCGAGTTGTGGTCGCCGTGATGGGGGAGTGAGGAATCGGGTGATCTGGTGATCTGGTGATCGGGTGATCGGGTCATCGGGTGATCGGACAGAAATTCTCGCGATTTAACTCCGTTTCGGCAGAAGCAAATTTCCCAAAAACGTAAGGCACAGCAAGCTGTGCCTTAGGTGAGACCTCGATCTGTTTTTCTCCGCTTTATCAGCCTTTGTCAGCGGCTAAGCTCTATTGGACCAAATCCTGTTTGCCTGCGGGTAGTTTCAAATACAACAATGAATCGCTCTCTAGAATCAGTTCGCCGCCTATGGAATAGACCATCTCATGGATGTAAGGGAGTTCTTTCCCGAGAATGATCTTTACATCCTGAAGGTGGCTTTGGGAGGAAGCATCGGTGATCCTCCATCGCATCTCCAGGTTGCACTTGCTTCCTTTCAGGTTGGTGCTGACAGTCATGGTAAGCGGCCGGGTATTTCTGCCAATCAGCTTTCCTACCAACAACACCAGAAGCTGCCGCAGCACTGGGCTGCTGGTAACCTGGATGCTCGAATCCCACTGGCGTTCCAAGGTCAACATGCCGGAGTGCAAGAGCACGATAAAGTCATTAAAGACCTCTTGCAGGAGCGTATCCAGCGAAACCCACGGACCGCTGGGCGCGGGAACGTCCCGAGCCAAGGAAGAAAGAGTCTTGGCAAGGGCAATGGCGCGATCCGCCTGCTGTTCAATACTCTTCAGATCGGTTCCCTGGTTGGCTGCGTTGGCGCCGTTGCGTATCCCGGCGACTTCCAGAAAACAACGCACGCTGGTCAGAGGCTGCGCCAAGTCGTGGGCCACAGAGTTTACCAGAGCCCGAAGCGTGCTTTGCTGCAAAGTAGCGGGTTCAACCGGAATGCTGGAACTCTGTGACGACTGGCTGTGACCTTTACCGGCGCGCGAACTGTCGGAGCTTCCCTTCCCTGACGTAGAACCTCCGTTACTGGTGGACGCAATTGGGCCCAGGCGATAGCCAGAGCCGCGGA
>DASZFK010000421.1:0-2979 GCA_035939855.1 Candidatus Angelobacter sp. | reverse complement strand
GCCCTTGGCAGTTTAAGTCACGGTTGCTTTGAGCCTCACAGCTTGCTAGCATTACCGCCATGCGCCGATTGACTTGTTTGATATTGCCCTCTTTATTGCTTCTGCTGTCTTGTCTTGCCTACGCCTACGCTGGCATGGCTGGGAAATATACCGGTACGTGGACTGGTGCACAGAGTGGAGGCGCCATCAAGGTCGCGCTCGCCCAAACAGAAAAGGGTGCGTGGAGTGCAGACGTGTCGTTCACCCTGGAAGACCAGGAGGTCAAATGCACGACCGTCTCGGTAAAAGTCGATGGCGAGAAGCTCGTGGTGGTCTATGACTTTAGCGTGAGCGGTTTGCAAGCCGAGTCAACCATTACCGGCCAGCTCAAGGGCGCCAGCCTGGAAGGCACATACTCCACCAAGGCAGCGGACGGCTCCCACGTCGACGACGGAACCTGGAAGGCTTCGCTCGCGAAATAACAGATCCGCTTTAGAACCGCACGAACTTTGCTACGGACGGCACTCCAGCCGAGTCCAGAATGAACAACAGATAGTATCCCGGAGGCACAATGTTGCCGTTCGGCGGCGCAGTAACGTTGAGCACTCCGCTTCCTTTGGTGAACGACAAATCTACCATCCTCTGCTCCATGTTGAAGGCGTGGGTTACCGCTCCCGCCCGGAGCACCACAACCGATGAGATGCTGGCTGCATTGGGCGTCTGGACCTGGAATACGCTGCCGTGACCGATGACACCCGTGGGAGCGCTGGTAATGGTGGGGCGCGCAGCCAGAGTTCCGCTGGATGTGAAGAGATAGGCAGGCGAATAAATTTCCAGGTGCGGTTCGAACGTGCCGCGGGCCGGATTTCCGCCGATTACCAGGACGGTTGCGTCGGGCAGGAGCAACGCATTGGAGTGATAAAGCCGCGGGAAAACATTAGCGCCTGCCGAACTGAAGCTCTCTGTCGTTGGGTCGAAAAGATCCGCATTCAGACTGGCGGTTGATCCATTTTCGTCCATGGCCGAGCCGCCGGTAGCCAGCACTTTGCCGCTGGGCAAAATCGTTGCATTCATCTCGATTCGTGGCTGCGACATGGAAGGGCCGGTTACCCATTTTGGATTGCTCACCGACAAATCGATGGTCTCCGTAGTCGCGGTAGCAGGGTTGGCCCCGCCCATAATGACGACGCGCGGCTTATAAAGATCGACGGGACTCAGGGGCAATAAAACCGACGTGCCATAAGTCCGGGTGCTTCCAAAGTTGGTCTTCGCTACGTCCAGAGTCCAGATATGGGTCGATGGGTTGAAAATGTTCGAGGTCGTTTGCGCTCCGGAATTGAAAACCGTGCCATTCGGCAATAGGTGCATGCGCGGATACAGCGGAGGAGTAAAGGGCGCTGTAGAGGCTGCGCCCCATCCGGTGCCTATTTTGAATATCTCCACAGTCTTGTTGGTAACGCCGTTCTCATCCTGGCCTGAAAATACCATGACGCTGCCGTCGCCCAGTGTTGTGCCCGTTGGATACCAGCGGCCGTGCGCCATCGATTGCTGGTTGGTGAAAGTCCCGGTCGACGGATCAAATGCCGCAGTCAACTTCTGGCCGTGAAACGGATCATATTGCAGCGTGCCGCCCATCACAAAAGGCCGGCCATCGGACAAAACCACCATGCCGTCGCAG
Organism: Candidatus Angelobacter sp.; assembly: GCA_035939855.1. Taxonomy (GTDB): domain Bacteria; phylum Acidobacteriota; class Terriglobia; order Terriglobales; family Acidobacteriaceae; genus Angelobacter. The sequence goes on along the minus strand of DASZFK010000421.1, from coordinate 1,322 downwards.
AACATATCCCAAGCCAACGTTTGCGTAGTGATGGTGTCAGCCTGCGGATCCCACACCGCAGCTTCAAAATTGTTGTTTCCCTTTACGTTCCCCGAACCAGAGACGATCAACACCTTGCCGGTATGCATCAGGGCAATATGGACCGGATTGATCGGCGTTTGGGTGGAAAGCGTTTTCCATTGACCGTGCAGGTTCGCCTGTCCATGCACAGCCATAGGAGCCACCAATACAAGCACGATCATCAAGAAATGTTGCGCAAATGTTGAGCGGGCGGAAACGCCGGAGACAGCCGAACGTGCGCTATTCATTTTGAACCCTCCATGAGACCGGCTCATTAGGAAACCGTGTCTTCAATCGTTAATCGTTCAACCTTTAAGTGATGGTTAAGGAGGGCGGTGCAAGAGAGAACGTAAGCTCAGCAACTCGTCTTCTACTACTTAACTCGTCTTCATATGTTCGAGCATATCGTTCAGGACACTGACCCGGATTCAGTTCTTGGCGTCAGCGGACGCCGTGGAGCGCACACATCAGACCACGGAGACGTTGATTCGTCAATCGTAACTAGATGGTTAATGAAACACCCACAGCGATCACTCGTGATCGAAGAAGTAGCTCTTTTGCCACTAACTCTGCTCCAAGTTATGGCAATCTTGGCAGTTATGGCAATTTTGGCAATCTATTCAGTGGGCCATCCCGCTATGGGGCAAAAGGTCCCACACTCGCCAGAATTGTTTCATTTCCTCAGGCTGGCCGAGAGAAATCCGAATGTATTTGTCTTGGCCAAGGGCTAGGTTAGGCCCAACAATGACGTTGTTTTTCTGAAAATGCTGGGTGATTTCTTCCACCGGGTGGTCGGCCTTTAACATGATGAAGTTTGTACGAGAATCAATCCATGCCGCCATGCGCACATTAGCATCATTGAAGAACTCCTGGCGATCGTCGGCATTGCGCTTCGCCGAGAGCCGGACATGCTCGGTATCGTCGAGGGCCGCCAGAGCAGCCTTCAGGCCAACAAGATTTGCTCCAAACTGTAGGCGGTTTTGGGACAGTTGTTGCGCAAGTTCTATCGGGGCAACCGCGTATCCAATGCGTAGTCCAGCTAGGCCGTAAACTTTCGAAAAAGTACGGGCAACGATGACGCGGCTGTCATTCACTGGTTGGTCGATAAATGAAACATACGATGAAGTTCCGCCCGCATAATGGTGATACGCCTCGTCAATCAGAACTGGAACCCCAGGTGGAAGCTTGCGAAGAAAACCTTCCAGGTCCGGTCGCGGCGTGAGCGTCCCTGTAGGGTTATTCGGATTGCAAATATAGATCAG
>DASZFK010000420.1:0-8000 GCA_035939855.1 Candidatus Angelobacter sp. | reverse complement strand
GCCTCCTGAACTCGCCGAAAAGCCCGGCCCGGAACCGAAGTGAGTTCGAATTATTTGGCAAACAACAGCCGCATAAGGGCTATCCCGAAGGCAAAAGTAAATCCATAACCGAATCTTTCAATCGGCGTTGTCTCTTTCTCTCGTTTACGGAGCGCGGAGCCGGTCCAGGACAACATCAAGCCGGTAAGGACCGGGCTGACCAGAAGATTGATGCCATGAACCTTGGCTGGGTGCAGCAGTGGATGAGGAAAGACTGGAATACTCAGCAGTCCCGCGGAAAGGCCCAGCAAACCAAAGATAACAGAGGTTGCAAGTTCGCCCTTGAGCGCAAGGGACCTGGTGATGTTGTCCGCGATGCGAAGCAACACGATGACGAACATTGCCAGGACGTATTCGACGAAGGCCTCAAAGATGGCTTCGGCAAGGACCTCGATCAAAAAAGCTAGAAGATCTTCCATGTTTTTAAGTTACGGGGTCTCACTATTCCCGGTTCTTTTGGGGGCCCAACCCTAGACTTTTTTATGCCTTCCCACCAACCAATAAGCAATGGTTAGAACCAGCAAAGATGGCCCAGCGCTGACGATAGTCACTCGTGATTGCGGCAACCACCAGGTAGCGATAACCGCCATAGCAATGGCGATAAAACCGAGAATTGATCCGGTGCTACCAAGCGGAGCATGCAATCTAAGCTCTGCGAGCTGCTCTTTAGGGATCACAGCCCTGAAACGCACGTGTGCTGCCAGCGAGATCAGCCAGGCTGCCAGGCCTCCAAACAGGGCAGCGCCGATGATGTGCAGATATGCCTGCTCCGGCGCATATTTCTGCACGAAGATGGCGATCACGATTCCCACCATCGAAGTCAGCAGCGCACGCATCGGTACGCCATGAGCGTTCAATACACCCAGTCCTCGCGGGGCGTGGCCGGAACGGGACAGGGAGAACAGCATTCTCGAAGTGACATAGAGGAGAGCATTGGCTGCGGAGAGCGCCGCGGAAAGCACGACCAGGTTCATGATCGTGCGCGCGCTCGAAATCCCAACGACATTGAAGACCGTAACGAAAGGACTCTGGGCTACGCCCGCGTCGCGCCATGACATGACTCCTACAAGCACAGACATTGCGCCCACGTACAAGAAGACCAGCAAGGCAAAAGAAATGCCCGTTGCCTTGGCGACCTCGCTCCCGGAACGAGCTTCGCCCGAGGAGATGGCAACCATTTCAATGCCGAGGAAACTATATAACGCGAGAGGCGCGGCGATGAATGCGGCCTTCCAGCCGTTAGGAGCGAATCCTCCGTTCACAAGATACTGTGGATGCACCCTGGTTCCCAGCAAGAGTGCGGCGCCCACCACGATGAAGAGAAAGATAGTTACTACTTTGATGAAGGCAAACCAGTATTCAAAGGTGCCATAGTTGCCCACCGGAAACAAATTGACCAATACCAGAAGAAGTCCAAAGACAATCATCCATGTAACAACCGGTATTTTGGGAAACCAGAACTGCATGTAAGTACCGGCGGCCACCACCTCGGAGCCTATCGCCATGATTGCCGAGAGCCAATATCCGTAGCGAGCCACAAACCCGGCCCAATCATTCAAATAGAGCTCGGCATAAACACCAAATGATCCGGCTGCGGGGTGCACGCTGGACATCTCCCCCAAAGCCAGGGCAACCGTCCAGCAGATCAGGGCAGCGATGACGTAGGAGATGATAGCGGCAGGACCAGCGATCTGAATGGTGGCCCCCGATCCCAACAGCAGGCCAGTACCGATCGAACCGCCAACTGCCACCATGGCCATCTGTCCAGCGGCGAGCTGGCGCTTTAGGCCATGTTCGCGTTCAGTGGCTTTCTTAATTTGAGGCTCAGCCATTGGCAAAGTTATAGCAGCTTAGACGAAATCAAGTAGTTCTGTCCCGAAATGATAGTCTTTGATCTAAATCTGTATGATCCGGCATTTGAGCCTGACTGCAATCCCGCTTAGAATAGGTGTTACCTCAGTGTCAACCGCTCCTGGCCAGCCCCTCCCAAGAGCACCGAGGAATTTAAGCACTCAATGCCAGACATTTCCAAAAGATTGGAGAAGGCGGAAAGATATCTCCAAAGAGGCAAGCCGGATGCCGCTTTGGAAGAGTATCTGAATATTCTGGATGAAGATCCAAGGAACGATCAGGTTCGCCAGACCGCTGCCGATCTTTGCCTGGCAGCCGGACGCAACTCTGAGGCAGCCACTCTTCTGAGCGCGCTCCTGGATCAACAAATTGCCACCAGCGACCACGCCAGTGTAGTTACCTATAAGAAGCTTGCCAAAGTAGGTACGCCTACGCCGATGCAAACCTTTCACTTTGCCCAGGCGATCGAAAAACGAGACCGAAGAGAAGCCCTGGATGCCTACGCTACCGCCCTTAAGGGGTTTGAGCTTCAAGGACGCGACAAGCAGGCGCTGTCAGCCGCCCGGCATATAGTCGAGTTGGCGCCGAATGCCAAAAACCTGCAGCGATTGGCTGAGAAGGCCGCTCTTCTGGGCGAGGGCGAAACTGCGTCGATGAATTTCGTCTTGCTTGGAAAAGCAAAGGACCAGGAGTCGCCCGGCTCGGGAATTGAATGGTTTGAGAAAGCCTATACCCATAATCCGGCGAACCTGGAAGCGATCTTGTTGTATGCGCGCAGCCTCTTTTCCCGCAACGCCATTCCCGAATGCATTACCGTGCTCGATCGCGCTGTGAGCAACCTGGAAAGCACCAGGGAGATTCGCGAGCTATATGCGCGTAGTTTGATGGCTGCCAAGCGTCCAAAAGAAGCTGAGCCTTACGCCTGGGAGCTTTTTCAGGATGATCCGCAGCAAGTAGATGAGATTGCGTCTCTCGTCGGAGCGTATCTCGATGTTGGCGATCCACAAGATGCGCTCACGCTTGCCCAGAAACTGGAGCAGCATGAGAGCAAGGCGGGCAGACGCAAGGAATTCATCACGCTGATCAATGAGATCGCGGACCGGCGATTGCCCTCGATCGAATTCCTGGAATATCTGGTGGAACTCTTCAACTCCGCCAACCGCGAACACGAATACTGCCGCACCCTGGTCAAGCTTTTTCAGCTCTATTACGCGGCTGGGAAATTCGGCCGGGCAGGCGAATCGCTGGATCGCGCTGCCGAAGTCGATCCTTACGAACCGGGACACGGGAAACGTCTGGAGATGCTGCGCGGCAAGATCGATCCGAATCAATACAACACCATCGCCAATCGCTTTCAGACCGTGGCCAGTTCAGTTGATCCTGTCCCGGTGAGCGACGGGGGTATCCAAGAGTCTGAGCCGACGGTGCTCGAGGATTTTATCCTTCAGGCTGAGATTTACCTTCAATACGGCATGAGGTCCAAGGCGCTGGAGCGGCTGGAACGCATTAGTAAATTATTTCCGCGCGAAGAAGAAAAAAACGATAACCTGCGGCATATTTATACGGTCTCCGGGTTTTCGCCGAAATATGAACCCTCCACCAAAGCAGCAGCCAACAGTCAACCAGGCGCACCTCCTCCGGGAAAAGCGCAGAGCGGTGCTCCGGCAGTGACGCTCACTGCTCTCAACGACGAGAATGCGGTGGACAACTTTGCCCGCGTTACGGAAATAACCCGCAACATCTATCGCCAGGCCAACGTAAAGAGCGTACTGTTTACCGCCGTAAATGAAATTGGCCGGCATTTCAACGCCAGCCGTTGCGTAGCGGGATTGTGTACCGTAGGCAAGCCTCCTTCGGCGGCGCTTGAATACTGCGCGCCGGGCGTGAAGCAATCGGATGTAATGTCGATTGTGAAGCTCATCGGAATCACTCAGAGCCTGGCGGTCAACGGGGTGGTCAACATTCCCAACGCCCGGAGCGCGCCTGAATTGGAATCGGTCCACGAGCATGTGCAGAGCCTTGCCATTGAATCGCTGCTGGCTGTTCCGCTGATGGATGCCGGCGAACAGGCAGGCATTCTGATCCTGGAGCAGTGCGCTTCGCGCCAGTGGCGGCCGACCGACGTGATTGTCTTGAGGACGATCGCCGACCAGATGATCCTGGCGGTCAGCAACGCCCGGCTGCGCACGTTGATGAAGACCTTGGCTGTTACCGACGAAAAATCAGGGTTGCTGAAGCGCTCTTCGTATCTCGATGTGCTGCTCTCGGAAGTAAGGCGCTCGATGCAACAACGGACCCCGTTAACGCTGATGCTGATGCATTTTGGCAAGCCTGCCATTTTGACCAAGGAAGTCGGGGAAGCCAACGTCGAGAGCATGATGCAGCAGGTGGCTCAGACCATCTGTTCCCATATCCGGCAGAATGACGTGGCTTTGCGCTACGACTTGACCACAATCGCCTTGGTTCTCTCCGATACCAACGAGAAGAACGCCTTCCTGGTTGTGGACAAAATGCGCAAAGTCCTGGTCTCGACAAAGATTCCCACAACCGACCGGCAGCCTTCCATGAGCGTAGGAATTGCAGAAGCCGTACTGCAGCCGCAGTTCGATGCAGTCGACGTGGTAACCGAGGTCATCAACCGCGTCGAGGCGGCGTTAGACGAAGCGAGAGCAGAAGGCGGCAACAAAGCCCACTCGCTGGCGGCTAATCTGCAGCCGACGGTAGCCAGCAGTCTTTAGAAATGAAGTTGGAAAAGTTTGTTATTGTCCTAATTGACTGTTGTCCGAATTTGCCACGCTGCCGTTCGCAGGAACCTGCTATCTTTTGAAGAATCTGGAGCAGCCAACTACTGGAGCGGTGCGATGAGTAAATACGCGGGATGGCGCGCTGGCCGACTGGTTGTGCTACTTGGGGCGTTGAGCGGTTTTGCCAGCGGAACCGCCTACGGACGCGCCTTATCGCCGCCGCTACCTGCGTCTCCATGGGTAATACAGGGATCGCCGAACTTCAGCGCGCCGCCAGGTCCCATCGATTTGGGCCCCTCCGCTATCGGCATGAACACCCCACACGCCTTCCCAACGGAGTTGACAATTACTAATACGGGAACGGCGCTGCTCACGGCGCCCTCGTTCACGTTTAACCCGCCGGAAGCCTCCTTTACAGCCGAGAGTATATTTCCTGGCACGCCGATAAACATTGCTGCCGGCTCCTCCCGAATGCTCGGTGTTATTTTCCATCCATTGGGGGCGGGAACCAGGACGATACAATTCATTAGCATGGACAATGCTCCGGGCAGTCCACACACGGTGACATTCACCGGCACAGGCTTTGCCGTCCCCGATAATGATTTTGCGATAATTCTTGATCCTGGGTCGCCGGCCACCGTGAGCGCCGCCAGAGGTCAGACCACGACGTTTCCCATCTGGCTTTTATCCGGCGCAGTTGCCTTCGGTAATACTTTAGTGACCGTGACGTGTGCCAGCGAAACCGCAATTTCCTGCAGCACGGGTTCGAGTTCCCCGTTTTTGTTGGCCGGTGATGGGTTTGGCCCAACGCGCCAAAAAATTCCGATTTCGTTTGTAGTCCCCGCTGTCACTGCCTCCTTGCGCCCTAATCTCGCGGTATGGTGGAGTCTGGCGCCCATGGGGTTGGTTCTGGCATTGGTTCGCCGCCGGCGCAGGTCAAATCTGTTTCACCTTGCCGTGCTCATGCTGTGCGTTTCCACGATTTCTTGTGGTGGAAATTCTACCCCGCGCCCGATTACCAGTGAGACGGTAGTGTTGACCGCAGTGAGTTCACAAGCCAACGGATCGAGCCAGACTCACATGCTTTCCGTACCATTCTCGGTGCAGTAGTCAAGCCGGAAGTATCGAGTTTGGAAGAGTATCGAGTCGGCACTCCTTCTGCTAAAATCGAATTAAGAAGTTTTTCTGTAGGCAGGCGCGGGCGCTTAACTCAGCGGTAGAGTGCCATCTTCACACGGTGGAAGTCATAGGTTCGAATCCTATAGCGCCCACCATTGTAACGAGTGTCAAGAAATGTATTTAACTTGGTGATTCTTCGTTGCGCTCAGGATTTCCGTTAGAAGGACTAGCGGGTCCTGAGATCCTTCGCTTCGCTCAGGATTTCGTCAGGAGGCTTACGCCTCCTTCCTCAATTTTTTGCTTGCGTCGGGGCCGGTTCGTGGTAACATCAGAAAGTCTTCAAAATCCGCACATTCTGTGCGGGGCTGTTCACGCGCAAACTTAAGGCGCTTAACAACGAAGATTTCACGTGGAAAAATTTTCAGCCGGCTTCATCCAACCAGGGCTGGTTTTTAGAGGTTTCCCAGGTAAGACGGTTTCCATCTTAAGGAAACATTCGCAAGCTACCATAAGCCAACAGGTAAACAGATGAACGATACATTCAATCAGCCGCAACAGAATCCCTCCAATCGGAAATCGCGGCGTCGAAGACGGAATTACAGCAATCAAAACCAGGGCGGCCAGCAAAATCAAGGCGGCCAACAAGGCCAAGGCAGGCAAGGCGGAGGCCAGAACCGCAATAACCGTAACCGCAATCGTGGCCAGCGGCGGAACACGGTTTTTGTCGGCCCGATGGACCATAGCTACCGGAATCAGGGCAATGGCGCGGGATCAGGGCCGATGGGGCGATTTCGCAATGGCCTTAGTTCCAGTCCCTCCGGCGTCGAACTTGAGCCGCTGCAGAGTCTTCAAGAGGGCCCCCCCAAGATATATGCTTTCATCGACGACCTCTTCTTTCTCGCCAAAATCCAGGAAATCGGCCGCAAACTGAATGTTAAGGTGGAGTTTGTAAAAACCGACAAAGAGATTACCGCTAAGCTGGCGGAGAATCCTGAAGAAAAGCCCTCGCTGGTCATCGTCGATCTGAACAGCAACAGCATCAAGCCTCTTACGGTGATTTCCAAGCTGAAATCCAAGCTCAAGAAGGGTACTTCGATCGTGGGGTTTGTCTCGCACGTCCAGGGCGATCTGAAGCTCAAGGCCCAGGAAGCCGGATGTGATGCAGTCATGCCACGTTCTGCCTTTTCCCAGACTCTTCCCAGCCTCCTTCGCCGGCACGGCGCCCCTGAGGAGGCGGACGATAACCGATTCAACAGGGCGTGAAGAGCTAAGAACTAAGGGCTAGTCGCTAAAGGCTGAAACCAAGCAACTGACCAGCTCTGCTGCACGTCCAACTGTTCTGGAGAACAGCGATGGCCCTCACCCGCGCATACGAGGAGCATGAGATTACCCCGGAACTGCGCCGACTCTATGGCAACGTGCGCACCAGCTTCGATCTTCCCTTTGTCCCTACAATTTTCAAGCTAGTAGCCGGTATTCCCGAATATTTGCGCAAAATGTGGGAGGATCTGGGCCCGGTTGCCCGGTCGAAAGAGTTCCAAGCCGCCGCGCGTGCTTTCCAGGAGCTGGCCCACTCAACCACAGTGAGTGGCGGATGGATTTTCTCAGACCAATCCAAGATTCTGGCGGCTGAAAAATTTTCCAATGCCGACATGCGTGTGATTGGAGGAATGGTCGGCCTGTTTCATCGCGAGATGGTGCACGGCGCGCTCTTCACCAGGCTCATGCAGCGTGGTTACTCCGGCGGACAGCGGGGCCGCGTAAGCACGTCCAAGCAGGTTTCTGCGCTCTCGCAAATGGTCCAGATCCATGTGCCCAATGAGCGCGAAGCAGGTTTGAGGGTCTGGCTGATTTATTCGGAATTCAAGAAAGCCACAGGAGCACCGGCGGTGCCAGGACTGTATCGCGTGCTTTCGCCTTTTCCTGGATATCTGGCATCCGCCTGGCTTGAGGGTAAAAAGCTGCTCCAGGAATCCTCATTCACCGGCGCTTGGGAAGATTTGAATCGGCGAGCGCGTGCTTTGCTGGCCGGTTTGCCAGTTAAAGACCATCGGGCATTGCTGAAAGACCTGGAACCTGCCAAATGGCGGGAAATTGAAGAAACAGTGGATTGCTTTGCCCGGCTGCTTCCCCAGTTTGTGTTGTTGACAGCCGCTTGGGAGAGGTCCTTCCCAGGCCTCCCACGTCTTATTGGGGCGGCGTGAGAGTCGGTTACTACCTCTGGCCTGCAGCGGCTGAAATAAAACG
>DASZFK010000419.1:0-13865 GCA_035939855.1 Candidatus Angelobacter sp. | reverse complement strand
TGGTGGCGGTTGTTATCAGAAGATCAATCAGCAAAACTCGCGGTTAGCAATCTTTGCCAATACTAGTTATAATTGTTTCTCAGGGACGGAGGCCGCTATGCCCACTCGCAATGTCAATTTGACTCCCCAACTTGATCGCTTCGTGATCAAGAAAGTAAAGACCGGACGTTTCGAAAATGCCAGTGAAGTTGTTCGGGCAGGATTGAGGAGCTTGGAGCGGGAGGAGCGAGAATACGAGGCCAAGCTTGCTGCTTTGCGCTCAGCCATTGACGATGGAGATGCCAGCGGAATTGCGACCGGGGATGTGTTTGCACGTGTCCGGAGAAAACTCAACTTTTCTAAGACGCGGCGCTAACTCGTGGCGGCATTTCGTTTCTCGCGTCGCGCTGAAGCCGATTTACTGAGCATCGCCACCTATACCATCGAAACCTGGGGCGAAGAACAAGCGGCACGTTATGTCAGTGACCTTGAGACTTGTTGCCTGAAACTGGCTGAGAATCCAACGCTAGGTCAGGCTTGCGACCATATCCGGTCAGGCTTGCGTCGCATGGTACAGGGCAAACACGTCGTCTTCTACCGGGAGGAACCCGATGGCATTCTGGTTTCCCGTATCCTTCATCAGCGCATGTTGCCGGAAAGACACGTCATCGAGGACTAGAGCGGCACTCATTTCGGGGACTTCAGGCGTTCGGCCCGTCGCCGTAGAGTTTCAATTGCAGCATCACCATCGATTAGTTCACCGCGTTCGGCCTGTGCAAAGCCTCTTTCGATATGCGCGGCAATGGATTCACGATGTTCCAACATCCAATCTTCAAGATCGAGCTGTGCACGGATAATCTCGAATGCCTGGTCGAGGACCTCGGCTGGATCCTTGTACGCACCACAGGCTAGCGCCAAATCAATCACGCGTTGTTGCTCAGGTTTGAGATCGATTGTCGCCAAAGAGGTTCTCCCGCGAATTCATCTTAGCAAACTCAAAGCGATTCTTGTTCAGCTATGAAACATGCATGGCTGCCGAGTCATTACCGCGGTGTGGTTTTACCACTATTTCGACATCCTGATTGAGGGCCACTAGAAATGAAAGGAGGCGTTCAACCGAGAATGGCCGAAAATTCCCTCGCAACATCTTAGAGACATCCGGTTGTTTTATGCCGAGTAAGCCAGCCGCCTCGGATTGCTTGAGGCGGCGTTTTTTCAATATGGTATCGATCTTATAGACGAGTTGCGCTTTGACCAAATGCTCATCTGGCCTCGGTACTCCGAGGTCCTTGAAAATGTTTCGGCTCCCCATTTCGTAAGTCTTCTTATTCATAGGACCTTCCCCGTGGCGATGCTTTCAGCTTCACGCAAACGTTGTTTGATGACTTCGATATCGTGCTGTGGAGTCTCGATTCCCGTCTTGGACTTTTTCTGAAAAGCATGAAGAACAAAAACTCTGCGCTCAAAACGTACGGTGTACACAGTTCGAAAAGTATCTCCCCGAAAATCTTTAATTATCTCTACTACACCTGCTCCACCAAAGCCGCTAAGAACTTTTGTATCGCGGTGCTTACCGCCGCGTTGCGCAATGTATAGCGCGTAGCCGATATGATCCTGGACCGGTTCAGGAAAATCACGCAAATCTTTGCGGCTTGATCCCATCCAGATCACCGGTTTTAGAGGCGGTTCATCGGTCATGGATCAAACATCATAGTAATTTTACTATATTTTATCAATGGTCCGTCTTCGGCTTGGAGGGAACGGCACGTTGAAAATGCTCTAGGACCACCTTAGGCAGCTCCGGCACCTTTCCTTCTTTGATTGCAATTGCCAAGCGGACAAACTGGGCGTTAGTCCAGGCTAGTGGAGTGGCAGAGCCTGTGCCTTGGCCGAACTTGAGCCACGGTTTGGGAGAGACTGGCTGGTCCCATATTTGCTCGGCCAACATGCCGCCTGCGTTGGCCATCTTCTGCATGGCGTCGAGATACGTGTGAGCGTCTCGTCCGCTGGCAAGTTCGTATTCGCCGCGTTCTCCGGCGAAGATGATCCAGAGGCGTCCGATGCCGGTTCCGTCGTATCCCTTGCCGTCGGCTTTTTCGCCGTAGCCATCGTGGTTGTAGCGGTACCAAGCAGAGCCATTGGGTGTATCGACCTTGATGACCTTATCGACGATTGCCAGAGATTTAACAACCAGCGGATCAGCAGGCGGCTTAATTCCCAGGCGAACGAGTTCGAGAAATCCGGCGTCTACAATTTCGCGCTCGTCCCACGTGCCGCCACCGTTATGGATAGCGATGGGGCCACCTTGGTCCGGCTGGCCTTTTTGGGCGATGCGAATGTAATACTCGTTCCCGTATTTTCCGTGGTGCGTAACGGTCCACTGGGGGAGCTTGCTTGCCCAGTCGTCGGCTACCTCAGTCCAGCGCTTGCTAGAGTATTCATCGCCGTTCGTGCGCGCGATGTCAGCAGCGCAGATCAGCCCGGCAATCTCGGCTGCGATGGTTGAGGGTGAATATCCGGTTTCTTCTTCCCACCGTTCCTGTGGAGTAGCAGGTCCGTGGGCCACTACGAAATCGGCAGCGGGCTTAATGTGTTTCTCAAAAGTATTCTTATCAGTCTTGCCGAGCTGCCAGGCCAGAATGCTCGGATAGGAGACCTCATCCATCTGAAGCGAAGGCCAGTAGGGCTTGCCATCGAGCCATGAATTCTGTGGGAACGAGCCATCTGGTTTTTGTTGGGTTTCAAAAAGATAGTTCAGAGCACGCTCGGCGGCGGAACGATCTCCGATGGCCAGAAATGCGGTGGCTACTTCATAGAGGTCACGCGCCCATACCAAGTGATAGCCGCCAACATCTTCTTTGCTAGCGTCAACATCGTTGCCCCAGGGGATGGTGAGCGAAGCGGCGATTGCTCCAGCATGAGTTTTGTCTTCATGGGTTTTCAGAACCATGGCAGAAATCTGGTATTGCCGGCGATAACGTGGCTCCACAGGTTTCAGTTTAGCGACGTATTGATGCCATCCTTGCTGGTATTCTGCGCGTGCTGCTGCGAATCCTTTTTTCAAGCTGGCTTGTGCTTCGTCCAGCGCTTCATCGAGGTTTGCGCCAAAGCCCAGGGCCAGAGTGAGCGGTTTTCCTTGTGAGAATAATGCCGGCAGTTGGCCGATCTCAGCAACATTGCCGTCGGATGCAGTGGAATAGTGTTGCGTGAGCTGGTAGCTGGTTTTTAACTCGATCAAGCCATCACTCGATTCCGCATAGCCGGTTGAAACAGCAGAGAATGCAGGCGATGCCGCAAGCGCGCAGGCGACATCGCCCTTTGAATCAAGCAAAACATTGTCGCGCGTCGAGCCATTATCGTGCAGGCCGCTGTTTTTAAGCGCGGGGTCAAAATAGACGAATGCAGTCAGTGGCCCGCCCTTCAGCACTTTGAGTTGCAATTGGATAAGAAGAGTGTTGTGGGCTGGATCGGTGACGTATGTCTTGTGTATCTGATAGCGCCCGCTTTTCGAGGTGTTGATCTGAGTAAAGACCAGGGCGGCAGGATCGGGAACCTGCACGGAATGATTCGTATCCTGGCTTTCGATTTCAGCAAAAGTCTTGCCATCGGTGACGATCAATTCCAAGGTTCGAGTGTTGGCGCGGTCGATCGCGGGATAGTAGACCTCATTTAGTGTGCCATTTTCACCGATTGTGAACCAGACTTTGGAGTTGGCCGTGACTGAAGTGCCAACGCCGACCTTGTTGCCGTTGGTCCATGTTGGTTTTGCGCCGGGAGCGCCCGGGGCTTGCTGGGCATGGATCATGAGAGAGGACGTTAGGAATAACAACGCGGATGTAAGAAGCTTCATGCGTGTGCCTTTTCGTGTTGATTCATCTTGCAAAAAATTGGAAAATCGGACCCGACCTGATTCAGTCGTCCCCTAAATGGGACTCTTGTCTACAAGGTAACCCAGCATTGGGTTCGGCGCGAAGAGCAGCGCCGAGCCATGCTGGGCTATTTTCATGCATCCCCCTTCGCTTCGGGGGATTCGCTAATACTCTTCAACCCGGTAAATACTCAATGATCTTCCCGGCAAAGTGACTTTGACTTTCGCTCCGGGAATTATGGTCGCTTCATTTTGGGCCTTGATTCCCGATAATGCTTGAGCTTGAGCCAGTGGTGTATCGCTTATCTCTATCTCCACTGTGCGTTGGTGGTCTGCGTTGTTTAAGAATATAAGAAGTTGCTCAGGGTGTTCTGTTGGCGTCGGTTTTTTCGACCTCGTGGTAGTCCATTGTTTATCTTCACCTTTAAAATCGCGGAGAAAAACATAGGTTTGGTCGTCGCTAAAGATATGTATTTGTTTTCCCCATCGTAGCGCTGGGTGTTGCCGGCGCAAATGAAGAAGAGTTCGAAGTTCAGCAAAAATCCGCTGTTCGTCTGGGGTGCGGCCTTCTGCTGAGAAGGCATTGTGCTGATCTCCTGGGAAGCCGCCGGGGAAATCGCGGCGATTGTCAGGATCTTCACCCCCAGCCATGCCGATCTCGTCGCCGGCGTAAATCTGAGGAATTCCACGCATGGTGAGCAGGAGAGCGAAGGCTAGGCTTAATTTTTCAGGAGTAGCGTTGGCCTCTCCCATAAATCGGGGAGTGTCGTGATTGCCGAGAAAAGTTACGAGCAATTCCGGATGAGGGAAGAGCCAGTCATACTGTAATACCTCCGCCAGCAGCTTGAAAGAAGCATTGTGCAAAATAACTTCTCGCAGCGCATGATACAAGGAAAAGTCGAAGATCGTGTCGACCCCGGTATCGATGCCAGCCGTAGTCTTGCCTCCAACAAAATAGGATGCAACGACCGGATTGAAGCCTGAAACTTCACCGACGGCGCGGAAGCGTGGGTGGAGGCGATGCAGGTCTGCATGGAAGTCATGCCAGAATTTCCGGTCCACGTACGGGAATGTATCGAGGCGAAAGCCGTCGAGTGAGCCAGTTTCAGCCCACCATATCGCATTCTGGCGAAGGTATAAGGAGGTCACTGGATCGCCGGTACCCAAATCGGGCAGGATGCCCACGAACCATCCCTCGATGATGTTGCGCCAATCGCGCGATGAGGAATGAGGATCGGCGATATGCGCGAAGTCAGCAGTAGAGGTCAGATGGTTGTCGCGAGTCCCATGCAACCAATGCTCAGTAGGCGGATCGGCGGCCCAGGGATTTTCAGGGCCAATGTGATTGGGCACAATGTCCAGGATCACCTTTAGTCCTAGATTGTGCGCCGTGTGCACCAGCGAGCGGTAGTCATCGAGCGTGCCGAAGTGTTCTTCCACGCTATACAGGTCTACAGCGCCATAGCCGTGGTAATCGCGCCCGGTGTGATCGTCATTGTTATAGATCGGGGTGATCCAGAGCGTGGTGACTCCAAGATCTTTCAAATAAGGCAGGTGTTGTTGAATGCCGCGCAGGTCTCCACCATGGTAGGCGCGAGGTTGGTTGCGGTCGTAAGTACCTGATGAAGGGAAGTTGTTCGATGGATCGCCATCGGCAAAACGGTCAGTCATGATGAGGTAAATTACGTCGTCGGAGTTGAAGCCGTTGAAGCCCTGGGATTCATCTTTTCTGCGGTCGAGAAACAGACTTGTAGTTTGCCGTCCGTGCAGGGTGGCAAGCGTCAGATTTACTCTTCCGGGAGAGGCGTTCTTGCTTATTTCAAGCCAGACAAATAAATAATGTCCGTTGCGGCCATCCATAGTGCGGCGAACCTTGATTCCTGGCATTGTGGTTGAAACTTTGGCGTGTGTCAGGTTTTCGCCAGTGATCATAAGCATGGGGTTCGACAGGCCGATCCACCAGTTTGGAGGTTCGATTTTGGTGATCCTTGGGCCTGGGGTTGGCTGGGCGGTTGCGGCGAGAACCAGTGTGAGCAGGAACGCAGTGCAATATCGACCAATCTTTATGGCGTTTGTCACGACCAATACCGCTCTGCTTCTTTCTTCTTGGGGTTTTCTTTAGGCGTTGGCGATGTTGGATGTTTATCCATCACTTCGGCCATGATGATCTTCAAGAGATCAGGCACGTTCCATTTTGGGACGACGATGAGCATTCCATCGAAATGCAGGCTGTCATGACCCTCAGAATCCAACAGGTGTTGCAAACCTGCCGGGGTTGCTACGATATATTCATTGGTCCATACGGCTTGTGTTTCCGGCTCTTCGAATTGAATGAAAAACTCATCGCAGAAGGAGCGAGGGTCGTCCGGTCCACGCACCAGGTCGAGCTTTTTGAAGTAGTAGTTCAGGACAATGGGGCGATTATATTTGCCATCGGGATCAGCCTGGAGCGGAGGCAGGTTGATCGGAAAGGGTAAATCAGCGCCTACAAGAATTGGCGGCGCTCTGCCTGCGTCCTCCTGGTTAGCATCAGCCGCAATAGGGTGTGACCCGCTGAAATCTGGTCCGAAATAGTTGGGGTTCGGAGAGGATGACATGTCGCCAGAATTGTAAGTGGAGCCGGAAAACAGTTTTCGGGCAATACCCAGGAACAAAATAAAAACACCCACGAAGATCAAAATTTTAGATTGTTCCACCTGCCGCCCCCGAGTCTCGCTAGCTTCGTTCGATCGTCACGGATTCCAGCACTACATCTTTCAAGGGCCGATCCTGGCGGTTGCGTTGGGCGTTGGCGATCTTGTCTGCAATGTCTTGCCCTTCCACCACCTCGCCAAAGATCGTGTGGTTGCCGTTGAGGTGAGGAGTTGGCGCGACGGTGATAAAAAACTGCGAGCCATTGGTATTGGGTCCGGCATTGGCCATGGCAAGCTTGCCCGGTTTATCGAATTTGTGAGGCGAGCCTTTGGTCTCATCCTGGAATTTGTAGCCGGGGCCCCCCATTCCTGTTCCACTGGGATCGCCGCCCTGGATCATGAAATTCGGAATCACCCGATGAAAGATTGTTCCGGAATAGAGTGCTCCAGGGCCGCCTTTGCCGCTGACGGAATCCTTCCACTCACGCTTGCCCTCTGCGAGGTCGGTAAAGTTTTTGACGGTAATAGGTGCGTCTTTTTCGTGCAAACGGCAGACGATCGAGCCTTCCGACGTTTTAAAGGTTGCATAAGCGCCAGGTTGACGATTCATGAATTCCTCTTTCCTCTATCTAATTTTTTGGTGCGGTGGTCTTGGTGCCAGGAGTTTTGCGCGCCGGAGGTTTGGTCCCTGCGGTCTTGATGTTCAAGATATCAATGTGTTTGATCTTCACCGGATCATAAGGCCGGTCGTCTTGACCGCGGCTCATGCGCGCGATCTTCTTCACCAGCACTACGCTCGGGGCGTCACACTGGCCAAAGATCGTGTATCCCGCATGAGGTCTAGCTACCTGCCCCGGACACGGCTGATCGCTAAAGCAGGGATCCAGGCTGTGCTGTACCTTTTCGGTAATAAAGAACTGTGAGCTGCTGGTGTTGGGGCCGGAATTGGCATAAGCGAGCCGTCCGGGCTTGTCGAAGATCAGGTCGGGAAATAGTTCATCTTCCAGCTTGATGCCGATATCTTCCACGTTGCTGGTCCCATTGGGGCTGCCCCCTTGAATCATGAAGTCGGGAATCACCCGATGAAAAATTGTGCCGTCATAGAGTGGCTTATTATGCGCAACAGTTTTGGTTGTAGGATTCGTCCAATCCTTGGTCCCCTGGGCCAACCCAATGAAATTGGCCACTGCTTTGGGCGCCTTGTCGGGAAACAGTTCACACCTCAAGTTGCCAATCGTTGTATGCATAACAGCCACGGGATTCTTGGATGCGGCGGCCGCCGCGGTGCGACCTTTCGTGCCCGCAGTTGTTTTCTGAGTACCTGTAGCTTTGCCGGCAGTTTGACCCGAGGCGGCCACGGCCAGACCAAGTGTGAGAAAAAGAAATGCAAAGTGTCGAAGCATTAACCTCTCCCAAGAAAAGGGTGAATTAAATATGTTCGCATCATTATTGAGTTGTGTAAATCGGAGGGCGAGGTAGTGGGTCAGTCACCAGCAAAAACCAAAAATCCACCACCTCGAGGGCAGGCTACGGCACGGAGACACTGAGAAAATCGAAACCAAGTCAACCGCAGAGGACGCAGAGATCGCAGAATTGCTCAAAGGATTTTAGGTGGCTTTGGCGCGATCGAAATTCGCGAGTAATTATTGCGGCAAACTGTGCTCTGCCTGAATCTCTCTTGAAGCTTTTTCTACGTCGCGCATCACACGGAGAAAATTGCCGCCTAGTATTTTATGAATTTGTTCACTGGTATAACCGCGCGCGACCAGCGCTTCAGTGATCTTGGGGAGATCCGAGACTGAATCAATTCCTTCCGGTAGAGAAGTCACGCCATCAAAATCGGAGCCCAAACCGACGTGGTCAATGCCGGCAACCTTGGCAATGTGGTCGATGTGGTCGATCAGCGATTTAAGAGGAGGACGGGGAAACTGCGCGGCCCACTTCTTTTTAATCGGGGCATATTCATCGTAGGTGAGGGGCATGCCGTCGGCGTGAGGATGGGCTTTTTTAAAAGCCTCTACTTCGGCATCACGTTCTTTGATCTTCTCCGGATCTGTTGAGGCTTTCAGGTAGTTCGCATCGATAAAGGCCGAATAAAAGTTGACCATGACCACTCCGCCATTGCGGGTCACAGCCCGCAGCATGTCGTCGGTCATGTTGCGGGGCGCAGGTGTCAATGCCCGCGAAGAGGAATGCGAGGCGATCACCGGAGCCCGGCTGACCTCGACCGCCTGATAAAAGGTATCGTCTGAAACATGAGATATGTCCACGATCATGCCCAAGCGGTTCATCTCCCGGACAATGTTTTTCCCGAAATCGGTCATTCCTTTGTGGCGCTGCACCTTGGGATTGTTTATATCGCCGGAAGAATCGGCCCATTCGTTGGTGTTGGACCAGGCAAGCGTCATATATCGGACGCCCAAACGGTAGAATTCGCGCAGCAGACGGATATCATTTTCGATGGCGTGTCCGCCTTCGATTCCCATAAGCGCCGCAAACTTGTGCTGCTGGCGGGCGCGGACGATGTCATCGGCTGTAAAGGCCATCGTCATCCGGTCTGGATGACGCGCCGCCTGCTGATAAACAGAGTCGATCAGGTCCATGGCGCGATGCGCGTAGTGGCCCTTGAAATCGGGTTCCACCCAGATGGAAAAGAACTCTGCTGCCAGATTGCCTTTTTTGATTTTGTCGAGATCGATGTGTCCGTCGGTCACCGGCGTGTTTTGCCCGAGATCGAAGTTTCCATCGAGAAAGCGCTGTGGCGTGTCGGCGTGGGTATCAATAATTATGGCCGACTCGTGAATGGAATTGGCTGAGTCGGCCGTTTTAGAAACTTTTGGAGCTTGAGCAAAGGTCGAGCCGGCCGTGAGCGTCAGGGCAAAGAAAAAGACTTGAAGCGGCTTCATTCGCCTTCAAGTTTATCAGCGATCTGCCTCTTTTCACGGAACTCGGTATAGCGGTCAGAGACCATTACATGGAAACAAGCCTGGCGTCTCTCTTCGGCGGCTTCCACCAGACCCTGGTCTCTCAGGTCTTTCAGATAATCTTCGATCCACTTGTGCTGGGCTCGGCTCAACCCACGCTTTGCCAGATCAACGGTGATGCCGGCCAGATGAGATGAGGCGATCTCGCCAATTTCGGGAGCGGCGTTGCGATTGTGTCGGCGCAACTTTTGCTGCTGATCCAAGGTGCGCACTGCCGAGTTGACCTGCAGCGGAACATGGAACTGACGGTAATAAGCTTCGCTCATATCCTGGAGAAAGTAGTTTGTCCAGGGACGGCAATAGCGCTTGACCGGCTCAATCGCAGGGCTTACGCGCAAGGCCGAAGTTTCGTGGATCGGAACCAGTTCCTGGTTGCGCACCAGTTCGTCCAGTTGCGCCTGGTCGTTGATGCGTGGCAATTGGAGGCGATCGATTTCCTCGTTCTGCCGGAGCATCGATTCGTAGGAACCGCGCAGTACCGGGTTCCACTTGATGCGGCGCGCATGACCGCGATGGCGCGTATAGCGATTGGTGGCAGCGGACGCAGTAGTACTGGCGAAAAGGGCCATCAGAGCGATGGCGCTTAATATGAAAAGCTTGTTTGTGGCGCGCACAAAGTTAATCCTTAATTTAAAGATGTTCAAATACAGCGAATGATTAGATGGCGCATTCTAAACCAGAGCTGCCGCATTTGGTACCAAGAGATCCACTTAATTGAACCAAAAAGTGAAATCCTACGGGCAACCCGAAGATTTGGCCTTTAGTAACAATTTTTGTCACCCCAGGTCGCCATCCCCTGAAACACCCCGGCAATCGGCAGTTAGAGGTACGAAATCCGCAAGAACGACGGTTTTGGCTTCAAAATCTCCCAACCTGGGCAAAGACGGCGCAGGTTGGGAGACAGGTTTTAAGCCCTCAACAAATTTATCGTTGGCTGAAGTGCAAAACGGTCGTAATAATAAGGAAACATCGATTCTCAGAAAAACAAGTGCCCTTTACCCACCTTCCCAAAAAACTGAAGTGTGGGGCACCGGATCCCACTTGAACCCGGGATGACGGATTATTGAGAGAGAGGAATCAACGATGAAGAAACGATGGCTCGCGATACTGATTGCATGTTGGGCGGCAGTTTCTATGGTGGCCCAGGCTCCATTGGAAAAGCTGCCTGTCCGGCGCGTAGTGCTTTACAAGAACGGTGTTGGCTATTTTGAACACACCGGCCAGGTTCGCGGGAACCAGGACCTTAAGATCGACTTTACTACTGCGCAGTTAAACGACGTATTGAAGTCGCTGACCGTGCTGGACTTGCAGGGCGGCAAGATCACCGGCGTCAGCTACAATTCGTTGGCTCCGATTGCCCAACAACTGAAGTCTTTGCGCCTTCCCCTGGAGGAGGCCACAACGCTCCAAGATTTTTTCTCGGCACTTCGTGGAGCCAGAATACAAGTACGAAATGGCGCGGCGCTGGTTTCCGGGCGGCTCCTCAACGTAGAAGAAAAGACCGTCAAAAAAGGCAAGGACGAGCAGGAAACGACCAAATCTCTCGAACTTTCGGTGGTAACCGACAGCGGACAGGTGCGCACGTTCATGCTGACTCCTGCGCTCAGCGTGCGGGTTGAAGACCGCGACTTGAACGAAGAAATCACTCGCTACCTTGGCTTGCTGAATTCGGCCCGCGATCAGGACCTGCGGCGCATGACAGTCTCTACCTCGGGCGCCGGCGACCGCAAAGTCTTTGTCAGCTACATCAGCGAGGTCCCAATATGGAAGAGCACTTACCGAATTCTGCTGCCGGCCAAGACCGGAACTAAGCCCCTGCTACAAGGATGGGCCATCGTAGACAACACCGTGGGCGAAGACTGGAAGGATGTCGAGCTATCCCTGGTGGCAGGCGCGCCGCAGTCGTTCATTCAAAACCTTTCTCAACCGTTTTATACGCGGCGTCCGGTGGTGGAATTGCCGGAAACCGCGTTGCTGACTCCGCAAACCCACGAAGGAACGATGACCGCGGAGGAGAAGGTACCGGCAGCATCCCCGCCACCTGCGCCGGCCTCGCCCAAACCTGCATCGGCTCCGTTCGACAGGGAAGCCAACGGCACTCTTGGCCGGCTCGTCACCAAGTCAGGGGTGAATTTAATTGAGGCCGAGGGAACCGGCGCCGGCCGTGGTTTCGGGAGAGGACCAAATGCGGCTCCAAGTCGGGCAGAAATGGCTGAAGAACAAGGCATTTCTGCTAATGCCCAAGAACTGGGCGACCTGTTTGAATACAACATCAAAGAAAAGGTCACGATCCTCAAGAACCATTCCGCCCTGGTTCCCATTATTAACTCACATATCGATGCCGAGAAAGTCACGCTTTGGAGCGGCTCTTCCCCGCGTGCACTGCGCGCTTTATGGGTGAAAAACAGCAGCGGACTCACGCTCGATAGCGGAACCTTCAACATCATCGACAACGATACTTTTGCCGGGGAAGGCCTGATCGATTCACTCAAGCCTGAAGAAAGACGGCTGCTTTCTTATGCGGTAGACCAAAGCGTACGCGTTGAACACACCGGCCGCCTGGAGAACCGCCCGGTAACGCGCGTCCAGATCATTCATGGCGTGATGATCCAGACACAGGAGCAGCGCGATCACCAGCTCTACACGATCCGCAACACCGATAGCGAAGCGCGGCAGGTGGTGATCGAACATCCGGTGCGCCAGGGCTGGAAGCTGCCGGCTGATCTGAAGCCGGAAGAGAGCTCGGCATCGTTTTACCGTTTTCGTCTTAACGCCAAGCCTAACGAAACGACCACGCTGAAGGTCGATGAGGTTAAGCCGATAGAAACCCGATATGCCCTCTCCAACATTACCGATGCCCAGGTTGCGCTGTGGACCAACGAAAACCTGATCAAGCCGGAGACTTTACAGGCCTTGCAAAAGATCATCCAGCAGAAGAACGAGATTGTCGGCTTGGAGCGCGAGATTGCCACACGCAAAGCGCAAATCAGCTCCATCGATCAAGACCAGCAACGCCTCCGCGAGAACATGAAAGCCCTCAAAGGCAGCGCGGAAGAAAAGGCATTGTTACAGCGCTACACCCGAGAACTCAATGACCAGGAGGACAAGCTGCAGGTGGTCCGTGGAGAGATTGCATCTCGCGAACAGCAACGCGACAAAAGCCGCGAGCAACTCGACAAGATGATGCAGGATTTGACGTTGGATGAAAAAATCAGGTGATCAAGAAATCGGGTGATCGGGTGATCGGTTCATCGGGTGATCGGAAAAGCAAAGCTTGAACCGTCTTGCAGGCTTGACCCTGAGCTTGCGAAAAGGAGAGCGTGGAGGCGAAATCCTGAGCGCTCTTGCGAAGGACCCTTTGGCGGACTGAAGTTCATTCGTGTGAAATCGTGGCTAAATGTTTTTAAATGGTTCTCTAGTGTATCCGCGCTCATCCGCGAAACATCCGCGGTAAGGCTTTATTGCTCAACCGAAGTTCGCGCATAGATATATGCTTCAATGATCTTCTCCATCTTCCCTTGTGCCTTTAGGATGTATTCCACGGCATCGCGGGCGGCGCCTGCGCCTCCGGCAGACGGCGTCTGGTAGTGTGACATCGCCATGATTTCCGGACGCGCATTGGCTACTGCAATCGCTAAACCACAGCGACGCATGATCGGCAGGTCGATGATGTCATCGCCGACGTAGGCAATCTCTTCTTCACGGAATCCATTCTCGGCCAGAATCTTGTCCAAAACCTGGGATTTGTTATGTGCGCCCTGAAAGAGAAAATCAATCTTCAGGTCGCGAGCGCGCAAAGCCACAGTTTCAGAAATGCGCTTGGTCACCAAACCGGTCTTTAGCCCGCCGAGGCGCGCGAGGGAGATGCCCGTGCCATCGTGTGCATGGAATCCCTTGGCCTCAATCACGTTTTGGCTCACAATGCCGTACCCGGGTGAGTTCGCATGCTGCTGTGCGTGAGCATCGGTGCTGCGGGGAGCATTCGAAGGTGCCGGGAAGAGCCAGATGGTGCCATCAGTAAGCACTCCATCCACGTCGAAAAGAATGACTTTGATTTTTTGCGCGCGGTCGGTAGACACGATGAGATTCTAACAGGCAGCATTTAGCGCCAAGCACTCAGCACTCAGCAATTAGCATTCAGCCCGCCTGAATTTTGGCTAAAGGAAAATACACCATCGTGGGCATGGTTGGATATTAGCTGGTTAAAGCCCAATCCGTAACCATGCCCACGACAATGTAGTCCTTCAGCCAAAACTGTTTGCGGGCTCTCCAGAAACTGCTTTCGTAAGTCAGTTAGTTTTAGCTTTGGGCTGGTACCAAACAGAAGCCCAAGGTAGCCGCTCGTCGTTGCAAGGAATGGGTTTCCCGTTGCTGCCGCCGTTTTTCGAATTCCTGAGCGCC
>DASZFK010000418.1:0-1854 GCA_035939855.1 Candidatus Angelobacter sp. | reverse complement strand
TCGGGCTGGTGGTTATTATGATCGGTGCCACAGCGGTGAACTTGAAGACCGGGCAACGCGGAGCTGCGCTGACCACCGTGGTCGTTGGGCTACTTCTGGTATTCCTGGCATATAACCGTTGGCGGATGGTGCCGCACGCCCAATTGTCTCAAGGTGCGTCACTCTAGTCTGCAATTGCACGCTGCGGATTTTATTCATGGGTCCGATGTTCGTTTGAACTGGACAGGAACGAGGGCTTCTCAAGTCCCGATAAACGGTGCCAGCTCAACCTGTCGATACAACACCATATAACCAGTTGATCTGACAATATTTCCCATCGAGAATCGATCTGTACGCCAGGACTCAATCAGAACATAAACAGGGCTTTGTTTCGTTTGTTTCAACGCTCGCGAACGAAATCAGCCTCTTAGACTCCTTTATGAAGACTTCCAGCAAGTGTTGCAACGACCCATTGAGACCGCCAGGATTATTGGAATATGGAAACTCGTCTCCATGAGATCGCAAAGCCACCCTCCGATAAGAACGGATCGGAAGTTGGGAAATCAACTTACGAAGAAGGTTAGTAAAATGTGTTGAGCCCGCTTTGTCGTGATTCGATTTTGCCTTAACAGCGGGACTAAATTGTACGTAAGACCGCCTCTGCCGAAGGAGTGCCGTGATCTAGAAACAAAATCTATTTGCCAAAACTTTGGTGAATCTTGAAGAAAATCCAACCCGGCGAGAGTTTTTTCATCCCCCTCTTGTATCGATCGAGCAACGCGGCAAGGCACATCTTCGTTCGTTTGTAGGTTCGTTAGGATCAGCTCTTGCGAGCGAATCACTCTTGCAGAAAGCTGTATCAATCCCCCCACTGCGCTAACGTTCAGAGTTTCCGTGCTTTCCGAAAACGGCTCATCTGCCAGCCATCCGTACACGAATACGGGCGTGGCGAGCGCCACTCGATAACTGCGCCGTCTTTCCTTCTGCATCGGCGTGCGGCTGAACCACTGGCGCCGCCTCGACCACCAACGGATGGCGGCCAGAAGCAAAAAGACAACAGCAACGCCAGTAACCAACGACATATATCCTCTTTCGGTGAGTAGCACTTCCGTCCAGAAGTATCCACCCGCCCATAGTTTAATCCAGGCGCCGGGTCCCATACGTGAAGATCAGCGATTCTCGGAATGCGGAAACCCGCTTCGGGCTACATTCCGATATTAAGTGCCAGCTCAACCGGTCGATGCAATACCATCTGATTAGTTAATCTGACAATACTTCCCCTCGAGAATCGATCTGTAAGGCAGGACTCGATTAGAACCTAAACAGGGCAGTGCTTTTTTTGAATCAACGCTCGCGAACGAAATCAGCTTCGCAGGCTCCTGCAAGAAGACTTCGTGAAAGTGTTGCATCGACCCATTGAGTCCGCCGGAATTATCAGGACTTGGCGGCTCGCTGATACCCCCTTGACATCACCGCCTAGACGGCTTACGGTGTAGGCAGTCCCCAGTTGGTAACCCAAAGCACACCGCAGTGGCGGCCCGTGAGCAAAAATTTTGACGCCCTGAGGCAAATTCAGTTTGCCAGCCGATCCAGTCCACGGCTAGCTGCGATTCGGCAGAAGTCTGCGCAAGCAGGCTTTGTCATCCGCTCAAAAGATTGTGTGGACCCTCTCGAGCTAGAGGCACGGGCCAATGAGGGGTTGAGCCGCCATGGCACGTCGCGCTATCTGATTTGGTTTCTTCTAGGTCTATTGCTCATATCGGCGAACGTCATTTTCATACGTCACTATTGGCGCGGCATGGGGGATAATCGGCAGGCCACAGGGATCACATCTGCGGGGAAAGTACCTGGGATTCTCTCTCCTGGCTCAACTAT
>DASZFK010000417.1:0-4985 GCA_035939855.1 Candidatus Angelobacter sp. | reverse complement strand
GCGGAAATGGTGAAGTACGTGGACAACAGTTGGCACGCTCTGAAGATCGGTTTTGCCAACGAAATCGGCAATCTTTGCAAGTCTCTATCGATCGACGCACACGAGGTCATGAAGATTTTTTGCCAGGATCTGAAGCTGAATATTTCTCCGGCTTACCTCTTGCCGGGGTTTGCCTTCGGCGGTTCCTGCTTGCCTAAGGACTTGCGCGCGCTCTCTTACAAAGCCAAAACCAATGACTTGCAGTTGCCCATCCTCAGCTCCATCTTGCCCAGCAATGAAATGCAAGTGAATCGGGGCCTTCAGCTCATTATGGAAAGCGGGCACAAGCGGGTTGGGATACTGGGCTTCAGCTTCAAGGCAGGTACCGACGATTTGCGGGAAAGCCCGGTAATTGAGATCATCGAGCGCCTCCTGGGCAAAGGTTTTGACCTTCGCATCTATGACAAAAATGTGCATATCGCAAGGCTGGTGGGTGCCAACAGAGATTTTATTCTCAATCGCATCCCCCATATCTCCAAACTGATGGTCGAAGACATTGATTCGGTACTGAAGCATGCGCAAACCGTTGTGATCGGAAACAAAGACCAGGAATTCCAAGGTATTCCTGCCCGCCTGCGAGACGGTCAGCGTCTCGTGGATTTTGTCAGGATCACGAATCGCAGGAGCGAAAATGGCTACGACGGCATCTGCTGGTAACGACGTAAAGGTCAAAAGCAGCAGCGCTTCCAAGCATCAGATTTCTGAAGCGATTAGGCGGCTATCCGGCTGGCTGGAAAAGAACGACTATCAGGGCTATGACACGTTTGATGGCTTGAACGCAAAGTTCGCTCGTCCCCTGACGTTTGAAACTAATTTTCTTCGAACCGTGCTGCAACAAGGGGTTCGCCGCTTCCCCATTAATCTGCGCCCGATTTTGGGTATCCCCAAGAGCCATTCCACCAAAGGAATGGGTTTTCTGGCCAGAGCGTTCATCCGCCTGAACCAAGCCACCGGTGAGAAGGCCTGGGCGGACAGAGCACAATTCGCTCTGCAGTGGCTCATCGATCACCAGTCTCCAGGCTACTCTGGGGCATGCTGGGGCAACCATTTCGACTATCAATCAAGGAGCTTTTACTTGCCCAAGGGCGTTCCAACCATTGTGTGGACATCGCTCATCGGCCACGCTTTTCTGGATGGTTACGACCATTTCCAGAACGATACCTATCTGAAGGTAGCTGTTAGTGCTTGCGAGCACATTCTGCGCGATCTACACACCCATGCGGATGGCGATTCTGTGTGCATCAGCTATATTCCGGGCCAGAACAAACAGGTGCACAATTCCAATACGTTAGGCGCAAGCTTACTGGCGCGAACCTACTCGCATACACGCAACGAAGCCTATCGCGCGCTCGCCGAGAAGGCCATCAAATACACTGCCAAGTATCAACGGGCCGATTCCTCCTGGTATTATGGAGAACCCGCCAACCTCCACTGGGTCGACAATTTCCACACGGCTTATGTTCTGGATTGCTTCAAGTACTACATGGCTGCGACTGGCGACCTTCGCTTTGAAACAAACCTCCAGTCGGGTTACGACTACTGGAAAAAGACTTTCTTTCACGTCGACGGGACTCCGCGTTACTACGATCACAAAACCTTGCCCATCGACATCCAGTGTTCCTCTCAGGCCATCGATACACTTGTTTTCTTCCACGATCGCGATCCCGAAAGCTTGCCGCTGGCCGTGCGCGTGGCAACGTGGACAATCGAAAACATGCAGGATCCCACCGGTTATTTCTACTATCGAAGGTACGCAAATTGGCTGGTGAACAAGACCCCAACATTGCACTGGGGGCAGGCAACCATGCTTTGCGCGCTCGCCGGGCTCTACCAGTTGTTGTAGAACGAATGGGATCCGATTCATGAAAAGAAAAGTCCTCATCATCGTCGAGAACTTGCCGGTACCTTTCGATTCGCGCGTTTGGAAAGAAGCTACTTCTCTTTACAAGGACGGTTACGAAGTGACCGTTTTGTGCCCCCGCGGAAAAGGCTACTCGAAGAACTATGAAGTCCTCGATAACATTCGCGTGTATCGGCATCCCATGCCGCGGGAAGGCAATAGCCCCTCCGGCTATGTGCGGGAGTATGCCTGGGCCCTAGTTTGGGAATTCCTGTACGTTTGGTGGATTTTTCTCCGGCATGGATTTCATGTGATTCAGGGTTGTAATCCGCCGGACGACATCTTCCTCGTTGCCTTGCCGTTCAAACTCTTCGGCGTCAAATACATTTTTGACCATCACGATGCGAACCCGGAGTTGTACTTCTCGAAATACGAAAGAGAAGATTTCTTTTACAAGATTCAGGTCTGGTTTGAAAAGCTTAGTTATCGCTTTGCCGACGTCGTTATGGCCACCAATGCGAGTTACAGAAACCTTGCCATCACCCGCGGTGGCCTCGCGTCTGAGGATGTATTCATCGTGCGCAATGGGCCAGACTTGGAAACCTTCAAACCCGTTCCCCCCGTTGCCACGCTGAAGTACGGCAAACCTTACCTCGTCGGGTACGTAGGAACGATGAGCATACAAGAAGGACTCGACATCCTTCTGGATGTCGCTCAACGCATCAAAGAGTCAGGCAGGCGCGATGTCCACTTCACTTGTGTCGGAGGAGGGCCCGGGCTTCCAGCTCTTCGCCAGTTGGTTAAGGACAAATCACTCGAGGACACGGTTAGCTTCACCGGTAGAATCCCCGACAAAGATCTCCTAGAGATTCTCTCCACGGCCGATGTTTGTGTAAACCCCGACAAACCCTGCAAGATGAATGATATTTCGACGATGATCAAGATCATGGAGTATATGGCCCTGGGCAAGCCGATCGTTCAGTTTGACCTCACGGAGGGTCGTTTCAGCGCCGGCGAAGCATCACTGTATAGCGACAACACGAATCAGGTTCCGGATTTCGCCGCCAAGATTCTTTGGCTTCTCGAAAATCCCGATGCACGAAAAACTATGGGTCAGTTTGGCCGAAAACGAGTCGAACAGGAACTTGCTTGGGAATATTCTGTCAGCAACCTACTTGCTGCCTACAGGCGCGCCTTCAGCAAGAGAGCCTAGCAACTAGTCACGCAGGCCGCGCACTACGCCTCTCGTCTGTGCCAGACCACTATCGCGTATCTTGTAAATCAGCGCCCGGTAACTGATTTTTAACGCTTCGGCCGTCTTTCGCCGATTCCACTGATTTGCCCGTAGCGTTTCGAGGATAACGTTCCGTTCCATTTCTTTGATGGCATCCTTTGCCAATCGCTTCAGGGTAATCGGTGCCGCCGCGTCTCCAACCGTCAGCGGAATGCGGGTTCGCTTCTGCCCATTCTCCTGCTGGATCACGGCCTCTGGGCCAATCAACACATAGCGAGCCACGCCATTGGACAGCTCGCGGATGTTTCCTTGCCAATTCAGGTTCTGCAAATACTCCATCAATTCCGTGGGAATTGGATCCGCCTTCATCCCAAATTGCTTCACAAACTGATGCCGGAAGAACTCCACGAGCAATGGAATATCCTCTCGCCGCTCTCGCAATGCCGGCAATTTCAAACGGAAAACATGAATCCGATAGTACAAGTCCTGGCGGAATCTTCCCGCTTCTGTCTCTTCCTCAAGGTTTTTGTTTGTCGCACACAATAGCCTGGCGTCGACTTTGCGTTCTGATTGATCGCCAATTCGCGCGAATGTCCCGTCCTGCAGGAAGTGCAATAACTTGCTCTGAAGATTCAAATCCAGATCGGCGATTTCATCCAGAAATAGTGTTCCGCGATGGGCCAGTTCCACGCGCCCCGGTTTTGATTGCAGGGCCCCCGTAAACGCGCCTTTTTCGTACCCAAAAAGTTCACTCTCCAGAAGTGCTCCGGGAATCGCAGCACAGTTCACTTTGACGAATTCCCCCGAACCGTACTCTGAATTGGTATGTATCCAGCGCGCCAACGCTTCTTTGCCGGTGCCACCCTCTCCGGAGAGCAAAATCGGGATGTTCGTGCGGCAAATCTTTTGCGCTCGATTTCGTACTTCCGCCATGGACTTGGAGAGACCGAACAGAACGTGGTCCGGGGGGAACAGGTTCAGTCTTTCTCCATTGCCATTTTTCTTGACGGTCTCTTCGGCCATATTCATTCCGCTGGTTTGGGTGCACATCCGTGCCCAAACAGCCGAAAAGGCAAGATCGCCAAATAGTACGGCGGCAAAAACTAAACCGTTTCTTTTTAAGATGATACGTTTCAAACAGCAGGCAGGTACTACAACCAACGGGACATCAAGATTGACAGTTAGTTTCCCTCAACGGGAACTCTCGGCACAAAGGCAGGAACCTTTCTTCTCTTAGTTTACCTTTTTGTTGCATCGCCCACACCGACGGTTCACGATCCGGCGTTCTCGCCTCGTATGATGTCGTACCTCTCGATGACCGCCGCTACTCCTAGCCGCGGTTCACCTTCTTCCACGCGCCTCTCCACTCGGACTACTTTCCCCTGCGCGCGAACATATACGGCGGTACCGTGAGTGATCTCCGCCGGCAGGGTCAAAGTGATATCCAATTCCGAGCCCGCATCCATATCCTGGTCTATTACAAAGTATAAGCCCCTGGTGGAAATATCCCGGGTTCTGCCGTCCTGTCGCCCGATAATCTTCTCGGCGGCGAAGCGAATACTTATCGGGAGTGTCAGGTCATACCGTCTTGCGGTCCGACGTTCTGTCATTACCCCCATTCGTGACTCCGTCCGTGGCTGCTAGTCTTTGCGCCACTCCCAAGTATGATTCTCTACCCTCTTCGCTACTTTCTTCTGCGGCAGCACATTCCAGCAGGTAAAGCCCCTGTTGTGTTCAGATACTTCTCTACCCACTATTTCCGCACAATACAGGTTTCACTGGACAGTCTACCGGAGATGAGCCGACCACACAGCTATCTTTCCCTTGCTTCCGTTTGGCACAACAGAAACGCTCCAGAAAGACGGCTCTTTC
>DASZFK010000416.1:0-25525 GCA_035939855.1 Candidatus Angelobacter sp. | reverse complement strand
GCAGCCTATTCAGGCGGGTAAAAAACCCTGGCAAACATGGTAGATCAGTCGTGTTTGAGGTTGTTGTCTTTATATCCGAGCTGGATCAGGTCCACTGCGCGCCGGTTGTGCCAGTAACGCAGTCCCAGCGCGACCGCGATGGCTGCGGGAACGGAGTAAAGAAATGAACGGGCTGACGGCATACCTATCCAGACTATTGCCGTGATACCAATGCCGACGATGATTCCAATTGCGATGTCGCCACCCTTATTGTCTGCTGAATTGACTGGCATCCATGGCATATTGTCACCCCCACAAGTGGAATTGTACCCTCGGGAAAACAGTGGGCGGCAGCGAAATTGATACTTAGAAAATATTGCTGAGCGGCAATAAGTGATAACGGCTCCTGCCAGCGATCCGCGTCCATCATGAATGTAGAAAGTAAAGCGATGGAATGGCCCCGTTCATTCATCCGTCAGATTAGTATCGAAGAACTTCCGTATCGCCGATGAATTCACCCTGGGTGTAAGCAGGAAGACGTGGGTCGTACCGGAATGCAGATGATCATCCATACTGGCCTCGTGGTTTTTAGTTCACGATGGCCCCTGTTATGGCGCGAAATACCCGGAAAGATCGAGGACCAAGTGCGTCGGATCTTGAGCGAAAGCGCTGATCGAGCCATTGGTTGTCGGGACGATGGCCATGTTCGAAGTGATAGCGGCATCATTGGCATTCAGAGTGGAAACCAGTGGTTGAGTTGCTCCTTGGGGCCACAGAGTCAGGTATCCGAGCACTCCCGACGGAACCACCGTGGCGTTGAGCACATACGCCTGCGCCGATGCGGGAGCGCCACAGCCGCTGGCGGCAACGTTTACATCCCGAGTTCCTTTGAACGGAGGACTACCCGCCGGAATGCGGGTATCGAGTACGCGGCACGGCGCAACGTTGATGAGTGATAGACCGCCAGGGCCGGACGGCGCAAAGTATCCATTGATGTCAATCACCAAGTCCGAGGTGTTGGAGGCAAAGACCGAAATAGCGCCATTCGTGCCTGCCGCCACAATGGCCGCATTTGCAGTAATGGCGCCGGTGGGCGCGTTCAAGGTAGAAACTGACGGCTGCAATTGTCCCGTCGGCCATGTGGTCAGGTAGTCCAGTCCTCCGTTGGGCACGGAGGTGAAATTCAGGGAATACGCTTGTGCCGCAACAGGCACATTGCAGGAACTGGAACGAAGAGGGAATGACCTTGCCGCGCCATTGCCCTGAAGCGACGGGCCGCCTAAAGGTCCGGTCGCCAGGCGAGTATCAACCAGGCGGCATGGCGCGACGGGAAAAAAGGCCAGAGCGGATGGGTTAGTCGCGGGAACAAAGTAACCGTTAATATCGAGGACCACGTCCGTGTCATCCGTTACGTAGATGCACACGGCCCCATTGGTGCCGGCAGGTACGATTGCCGCAGCCGCCTTGACGCGGTGATCGGAGTTCAGTGTCGAAACAAACGGCTGTGCCTGTCCGCAGGGAAACATTGTCAGGTATGCAAGTTTGACCTTTGGCACGACCGTAACATTTACAGAGTAAGCCTGCGCAGTAGATGGAATGCCGCAAGCGCTGCTTGGTACCGCGAAAGAGCGGGTGCTTCCTGCGCTCATGAACGGTCCGCCAAAGGGGCCGTTCGGATTCCGCGTATCCGCAACCCGGCAGGGCGTGGCCGCCACGAAGCGGAGGGCCGGCGTCAGAGTGAAATTTGCTGTAGTAGTAGTCCCTGCGGCTACGGTCACGTTTTGGGTCACGCTCTGGAATCCGGCAGCTGAAGCGACCAGTTGAATCGTGCCCGGCGGAAGGTTGGTGAAGTTGTAAGTACCGGTTGAATCGGTGGTCGCGGTACCGCCGCCAAAGCTCACCGTGGCTCCGCTGACGGCATTGTTCGAAGAGTCAAACACCTTGCCCGTCACGTTGCCGTTATTGGAAAGCAGGGTCATCGCCGGTGCTGTAGTCGTATTACCCGCAGTAACCGTAACTGACTCCGAAGCTGGCTGGAAGCCATTTGCAGAAGCAGTGAGCGTGACTGATCCTGCCGGAACGTTGGCCAGCGTATACGCTCCGTTGATGTCTGTACTAGTGGTGAGGCCGGCGCCGATTATCGTGGCCCCGGCAATGGCCTTTCCCGCGTTGTCTACGACGCTTCCGGTGATGGTGCCGGGGTTGGTGGGCGCAAGCTGGATCGTCGGAACGCTGGTGCTGCTTCCGGCGGCAGCAGTAACACTCTGAGATCCATTTTGGTAACCCTGGAGCATTGCCGTTACTGTGGCGGGTCCGGCGGGCACCTTGTTGAGTGTGTATGTACCATTGGGCGCGGTGCTGGCGGAGATGCCTCCGCTCGAAACCTGCACATTGTTCAACGGCGCGCCAGAGGTGTTGGTCACATTGCCCGTCAGTGTTCCGGTAGCGCCGCCGTTTTGCGTGATCTGGATGATCCTGGCCACCGAAGGAATCCCGGACGAGTTAAGCAGAAACAGCATGTAATAACCCGGCGGGGCAAGGTTCCCATTGGCCGGCAGGGTCACGTTCAATCCGCCATTGACCTTGGTGAAGCTCAAGTGCATGAATCGCCCGCCCATATCGTTGGTGTGAGTGGTCGAGCCGTTTCGTAGAAATGCCACCTTGGAAATGTTTGCGGCGTCGGGCGTGCCAATGAAGACCGTCTGTCCATAACCTACGCTGGTGGGAGCCGAAGAAATGCCGGGACGCGTACCTGCAAAAAGATATGGTGGGGAGAATATCTGGGCGTTGGCCCCGGCCACATTCCCGCCTGCAGAGAGCACGCGGCCATCCGGCAAAAGCAAGGCCGTCGAGTGGTAGCCGCGATAAACCGCGATGCTGGCCATTACCGTGAATTTTTTGGTGGCGGGGTCCCACATTTCCGTTGGCAACACAGCATTGGTGGAGTCGTCAAAACCACCTCCGCTGCTTCCGCCAACTACGAACACTTTGCCATCGGGCAGGACCACCGCATTGTGCTGGCGGCGGGCAAAATGCATGTTGCTGGTAAGTGTCCAGGCGGGTGTAGCCGCCGTAAGATCGAGAGTCTCTGCTGTGGCTGTAGGTGGATCGTGCCCCCCGATCACCAGCACTTGGCCTGTTTCGTACATTAACCCCGGGCCGTAATCTCGGTCGCCGCTGAACTGCCTGGAGGCAAGGTCCGTCCAGGCCCCTGTGCCCGAGGTATCGAGATAAAGCGATACCGGCTGCGGACCGGCATTAAGCACTTGGCCATTGGGGGCCACAAACATGAGCGGATAGAGGTCCATCAGCAATTGTGCCGAGGTGAGACTGCGCCAGGTCCCGGCGGCTATCTGAAATACTTGCGGCAACGGATTGACAACATTATTGGGATTTACGTCGCCCGAAACCACCAGGATGTCGCCATTGGCCAGGACGGTGGCCGTTGGGTACCACCGGCCCTCGTTCATGTCCGCGACCTGGGTCATGGTGTTCGTGAAGGGATCGTAAATCTCAGCATGAGCGTAGCCGGTGTAATCGGCGATGTGTCCCCCGGCAATGAAGATGCGGCCATCCGCCATGGTGGTATGGCCGGCGCAGAAAAGCGAGTAAGCTGAAGCTGCAGTGGGTGCAAAGGTGTCCGTTGCCGGGTCCCAGATGTTGGGCTGGAGCGCCTCATCATAATAGGAGAAGAAAAACACTCGGCCATCGGGCAATAGACTGGTGTGAATTGCCCGCGTCGGCCATGTCTCCAGCGACGACCATTGACCTTGCGCTTGTGCCTGGCAATAGGAAGGGAAGAAACCCAACAGCAATCCGAAAACGCACAAACCTAAAACGACTGAACCTGTGGCGTACTTCATAAAATATATTGTTCTCGCAACCCTGTTTCCACTTCCCAACTTTCAGTGAGTGTCAAGCGCACCGCTGACTCTCATGTAGTTGAGGAAAATATCCGTCACCGTGGATTGCAAGTGTTATCTCATGAGATGCAGATGGAATCACGATAGGATGGCATCTGCTGGCTAGGGATAGTTTGAAAAAATCAGGTGGAGTTAGATCTTAGTAGACTCATCGTTGATGAGCTAGAAAGAGATCTGGGGAAAATGAATCTTCAGCTTATAGCAAATGAAGAGAACTAGGATCGCTCCCAGGGTGGAAAAAATCAGGCCCGCCGGGTGATATCGTTCGTTTCTCGGGCGCGAAAACACGTGAGTAACGCAGCCGCCGATGATCGAGCCGATTATGCCCAGCACGATTGTCCAGAACATCGTTATATGCACGTGCATCACCGTTTTCGCGATGACCCCCGAGATCAGCCCGACAAGAATATACCAGATGAAATGAAACATACTGTCTTCCTCCAGGGTTTGTCTTCAGAACGCCGTCACGTCGAGGTTTGGGCAACTAAGGTCGAGTTCCGTTTTTAGTTGGCTCCCGATCGTCCAGCACTGTACACCTATAGACCGATTCCAGCGTACTATTATTCTCTCGGGCTGCGCGCAGGGGCTTGGGACAAAAGATCCATCGCCCCAACGTGAGGTTTCCGCATTGCGTTCTGCACCATTCCCATTGATTTCCCGGCTCCGACTGCCGGGTTGTCCTGCTGAAGCGATCATAGGCCTTCGCAAGAAATACGGTCTGTGCAATTTTGAACAGTTTGATCCTGCACCCCAATCCTAACAATAAAATCCAAATTAGAAATTGGGAATTTCCACCCGAAACCACTTGCACAGCCCAGCCTTTTTCTGTACAAAAGCATGGTTGAGACAAACGTTGAAGTGAAGGAGAGTTTCAAAATGGGTAAGAACAAAAGCGGCTCTGCTGAATCAACCGGCCCGGTCGTGCTCCACCTGGACCGCACCGTCGCAAATGATCTCTTGCAGGCCCTCACTCAGGCGCTGGAACCGCATTCAAGCAATATTGCTGATGACAAGAAAACAATCAAATTAACGGGAAAGAGCATAAAGGCATCGAAATAAACCGTCAGGGCTGGTGTTGATAGAGAAAGGCGTGCTCGCGAAAAAACCTTTCATGCTCTTTCGCGGCTTGCTGGTATTCGCGCGATTGTTCCTCGGTATGTCCTTTGGCAACCAGCCATGATACTGCCTGCTCTTCCCACTTTGTTACAAGGCGGGGATCGAGTGACATCCGTACAACTTCCTCAAAATTGAGCATCTGCCTCAGGTACGAGGGAGACAATAGTCCAGCGGCGCTTCTGCGTGTTTTGCAAAAGGAATCGAGCATTGTGCGACGAAGACTGCGCATGCCCTCGCGCGCAACCGTCTTTGGAGTACGATAGATTTCCTGGAGGCACGTCACCGCGCCGATGTTGTCCCGATGTGGCAGCGCGTGGCCGAAGATGTGGATCTCATCCTGCATGGTTCCAGCCATAACGGCTGCGGCATGAAAGTCGGCCTGCTCCGGATCAGGGGAATGCAGGCAGTCGTGATCCATAAAGATGATCCTCACCCTCCAGTCCCCGTCATGCCACCTGTTCTTTAACCCGGCATTTCTGGGAACAAACGACTCACCGGTTGAAAAGGATCCAACGGCCAGCATCGTTCCCCAGACCACGCCAATCTGCTCCATGCAAAACTCATAGGCGGCATTGGCGGCGGCCCGGTTTTCAGGAATGTTGAATGCAGCCTTCAAATATTGCTCATGAGTACGATACCGCTCGTTGGGTTGTATGTATCGCCCAAGCACTTCCTCAAGCAGGTCATCTGCAAACTGCCTGGCATCATCGTCGATCCACTTGATTGCCAGCCCATCATCGAAGTAGCACCTCGGACCGAGCGAGGAAAGGTACTCGCTGAGCCGGTCCAGGCGAAATGAGCTCGTGCCGGCCAGAAAAGATTGCCGGGGCTTGGCGTCCCGCAGGAACGCGACCGTCTGGCCCAAAGGAGTCGGAGGCACCGAACTGCCGCCGGCTTCTAAACAACTCTTGAGGGCTGAACGCATCTCCTCGAAATCTGCTCCGAAGCTCTCCCGATCCATGAACCAGGTAAGAAGGTCGGCGGCGCCCGATTTGCATGGGACTCGCCGGATGTTGGTAATGAACAGCGTCCGGCTCAAAGGCGGTTCTTTCTGGTAGATGGCGCGAAACAGAGAACGAAACCGGCTTTCATTGTCGGATTCCGCTTGCAGCATCCATCCTGTGCTGCCGCCCTGCAAACGATGCGCAACCGGAACAGGATCGCCATTTCTCGCAAACAGCACCCCCAAGGGCCGCTCGCGCTTCCCAACTCTTTTTATCTCAATTTCCACGTCACTGCCGGGAAGTTTTAGGGCCAGAGCCACTGTGCCGAGAGGGTATTCGACCAAAGAGTTGATTCGGGAGCTGGTTGTTGGGCTTACCCAGTAGACCTGATTGCTGCGTTGCAGCGCGTGGCAAATTTGACATTCATAGCTGGAAAGGCCGAAAGGGCCGGCAGATTTCTTCTCGATCGGAGCGAACCATGATAATGGTATGCCGTCTGAAGTCTGCACCTGCATGATGACCCGCTCGCAAACCTCCGCTGGACTGAACACACACGGCCCCAGAATCAATTTGCATTCCTGAGTGGAGCGATGGAGAAGGTCCGCAAGCTCCCTCTCACGATCTTTGTCACTCACTTTGGAAGTGTCCCGGCGACTCATCTTGCGCAGGAGGTGAGGAATAAATTCAGCGAGAGCCATGCTCGCCGTGCCCCCAACGAGTTCTGCCGCGACCAAGTCTTCGCCCGGCATTTTCAGGCCGAGACTGACCAGCACCTCGTCGAATTCTGGCAAATTGAGTGGATTGAGCGTTTCAAGCTGGCGCTCCATTAAAGCAAGAGCCAGGCAACGCACGGACCAGCATTCGCCTGCCTCGCCTCGGGCCGTTTGCAGCAGGAGTTGGAAAAACTCGCGGTTATAGCGGGGATAATTCAGGAACTGCCCAACGAGCAGCAGAATGCGGTCCGGGTCTTCAAAGTCTCGCTGAACGGCAGCTTTTATTTTGTCGGGAATGGAGCTTGCCAGGCTTCGTCGTCGGTTCAATTCCGCATATACTCCTCGAGATATTCCATCACCCGCGGCTTCACGCTGGCCCTGGTCGCTTCTGAAGTCAAGTACGCATGTTGATGGTAGTAATAGTGAATAAAGCGGAAACCCTGCAGCCGGTCGTGATCGGAAAAAGTGTTGCCCCATTCCCAGGCGGCATCCAGGTCAGAGACTGTGCCCCGGAATGTAACCCATTGATAGTCACATGCTCCCAGCGTAACTACGGGCTTGCCGTGGATGAGGCTTTCGAAGCCCACACCGGAATTAATCACGATGACCGCATGAGCGCCGGAAATCAGGCTGTGGACATTTTCATTCATCAGGAAAACATTCGAACTCGATGCTGTCCATTTCTTTACCTCTTCTACAACTTCAGCAGGCATCTGTCCGGGGTGCAGCTTGAATACTACGTGGCGCCCGCGTTGCTCTGCCCATTGTGATATGAGCGACACGTATTGTGGAATGGTGATGGGCGAATGGTACATAATCACGTCATCTCCGGGCATTTGAAGCGGCGCAAAAAAATATGGCTTTATCTCAGCCGGGATGTCATTCATGGCCGGTTGCTCGAACTTCGAGCGGCCGTTCGAAAGAAATTCCGCGCGCATCGAGCGGCAGAACCTCTCTGCTTCTTCAGTTGAAACTACGCTTAGATCGGGAGGAGTGAGCAGGCGGGAATGGTCGGCGCCCCATCCTTGATCGTCCACAGTAAATAACCCGCGGATATGCATTTCTTTGTAAAAGAGGTTTGCGTGGGGCACCTCTCGCCGCGTCTTGTGGGCATAGATATAGAAGTCGGCTTCAGGGGGATCAGGAGGAAAGCTTGGATCGAGGTCCATCTCCAGGACTTGGTGCCCCATTTCGCCGAGACACTCCTTCATGACTCCTTCGAAGCAGCGCCAGCGGTCGACCGGTGGACATGGAAAAAGCCTTCGTAACAGGACCTTCATGGTTGCACTCCCATGACTTGTGCCGGGGCCGCACTGTGATTGCTGCGGGATGCGATCTCAGCGCCGTACTCCCGGAGATAATCGGCAACCATACGCCGAGTGTGAAACTGGTTGATAGCCAGGTTGCGGCAGGAGCGCCGCGAAATCTCACTAACACGGCGGATCGCGTTGTCGTAATCCTGTTCAGAGCGGCAGACGAAACCCGCTTCCGGAGTTACGATTTCAGGGCAAGCCCCGTTTGCGCTGGCAATTACCGGCGTGCCCGAAACCAGCGCCTCCACCATCACCAGCCCAAATGCCTCGTTGACTTGGGTTGGAAAGAGCAATGCGCGAGCATGAGCCAGCAGACG
Organism: Candidatus Angelobacter sp.; assembly: GCA_035939855.1. Taxonomy (GTDB): domain Bacteria; phylum Acidobacteriota; class Terriglobia; order Terriglobales; family Acidobacteriaceae; genus Angelobacter. Next base: position 17,220 of record DASZFK010000416.1, on the reverse strand, counting down.
CGCTTTCGTGACTCCGCGCACATCTCCCACGAACTCCGCGCCCACGGCTCGGCATTGCCGGGCAGTTTGCTCGATGACTTCCTCAGTCTTGCCCGTCCCAGCCACGATTAAGCGAAGATTGTGGCGAGCAGCCAGACGGAGCGCAACATCCAAGCCCTTGTGCGCCGACCATTCAAGGCTGGCCATGAACAGGAAGTAATCATCGGGCATCTCGCAAAACAGGTATTCTTCGGGATCGATTCCGTTCAACACATACCGGCTTCTTCCCAGCGAATGAGCCAGGGTGCGTGAAACAAAGATCCAGTTGTATTCAATTGGATCGGGAATCGTCCGGCCAGGAACCGTAGGATCGAGATGACATGTGGCAACCCAGGGGATACCCACCTGCCGTACAGCCCGGACGAGGTCATAGTCCCGGAAAGTCATGGTGTGTACCACATCTACATCGAAAATCGGTTCGCGCAACAACGTGACGCCGGGTGGCAGCGGCATCTCCGCCCCGCGCGGCAGCAGATAATAAACTTCATGTCCTGCTTCAGCCAGTCCTTTCGCCAGAAGATCGTGAATCACGAAACCCGATCCTGAGGGAAACTCCCTGGGAACGGCGCCACTGCCCGATGCTCCGGCCGCCGGATAACGATGGTTCGAGGACAACAGGATGCGCATGATGACTATCTTCCGTGATTGGCGCCAGTCGCTTCGGTGGCCTGCCCAACATTCGTCCCGGACGATCGAGGGAATGCAGCCCTCCAGCGGGTGAAGCATTCTCTCAACTCTCCCGTGGGTGGCGTAGCCAGCACCGGCAGCTTGCCGCAATCCCCTGTGCCGCGGGCGCGCACCACCGGATGTTGATGGACTCTGGATTGAAACGCCGGTGTAACAAAGCGCACCACGAAGCCGACCCGGCGCGAATCCGATTGATTTGGCGATGAGCCGTGGATGATGCTGCTATCGTGCAGGGACAGTTCGCCCGGTTTCAGTTCCACATCGACTGCCAGGGTCTCATCCACTTCCACTTCGATTTCAGTGGCGCGCCGGAACAGGCTGTTCTCGTAGATCGTCTCGCGGTGAGGCTGCCTGCCGCCGCGATGAGAACCCGGAACCACCCTCATGCAGCCGTTCTCGCGATGACTGTCGGTAAGCGCGATCCACGCCGAAACTGACGCCGTCTTGTACCAGCCGGAATATTCTCCATCCTGGTGCCAGGGGGCAAATAAGCCGTCCGAGGGGTATTTGGTCAGGATGACCGTGCCTTCCACAAGAATCTCAGGACCAAGTATCTGCTCGACAACATCAACCACTTGGGCATGGGTTGCAAGCGCATAAGCCCAGGGAAAAAACAAATGCGGATGGGGCGCGTATTTCTGAGGGCCTTCATGCTCTTCCATGCCGTCGAAAGCCGCCCGGAACGCTGCTGTTTCCGCCATGTCGAGGACTCTGATGGGAAACAGGATTCCGTCGTCACGATAGCGCTGCACTTGCCCGGCAGAAAGTCTCCCATTCATAGCTTCTCCTTAGCTTGAGCATTCAAGAGATTCGATGTCAACGCTATGCGTCTTCTTCCACTTCAACCGGCAGGAGGCCGGAAGCGATATGGGCACGCTGCTGGCGCGCGAATCGAACACCCAGCGCTGAAGTTCGGCCTGCGCCTCGATCGCCTCGTTCAGCTCGAAATGCGGCAACTCTTCCAGGATGCGATAGTTGCCAAAACGATCCTGGCCGCGCGCCAGGATCAAGGGATAATGATCAAGCTGTTGCCGCACCGTCGGGGATACATACCTGACAGCAAAGCCGATCCGTGGTCGATCCGAAGTGTTGGGATTCGACCCATGGACTGCGGCCACGTGATGAAGAGACATTTCGCCGGGCTGCAAAGTCACATCCGTAGCTTCGCCTTCATCCACCTGGCACGCAATCTCCAGTCCTGAAACAAAATTGTCGGGAGAAACCGCGGCCCGGTTATGAAAGACGATCCCGTTGCGATGAGAGCCCCTGACAACGCGCAGGCAGCCATTGTCGGCGGAACTGTCACTTAGCGCCAGCCAGGCCGACGTATAGCTCAATTCGCTTAGTCCCACATAATACCCATCCTGATGCCAGGAAACATAAGCAGCGTTATACGGAGGTTTCCAAAACACGGTGCTGGAGTGAACGAGAATGTCTGGACCAAGAACGCCTTCGACAGCATCGAGCACCGTTGGATGAAGAGCCAGTTCCTGCGCCCAACGATGGAAAAGCTGCAGGTGACGCAGGCGTGTGATTTCTGCATGGCCTCCCAAGGCCGCCGCCAGTTCGTCCAAGGCCGCACGCGCCCTCGCTACCTCCGCAGCGGACAACACCGGAATGGGAAACACCAGGCCATCCTCCCGGTATTCGCACACTTGTTCCTCAGAAAGAAGTTTAGGCATGGGCCAACGCTTTATGCTCCTTTGCGCGGATGCGCGGCAATATCTCGCTTCCAAAACAAACCATGGAATCCAATTTCGGCCATCCGGAAATGATGAACTGGGTGACGCCCAAGGAACCATATTCCAGCAGCGCGGCCGCAATCTCATCATAAGAGCCGACCAGGGCAATGGATGGCGCTCCGTGGCTACGCACCATGCCGGTCCACAAGCACGGAGCGAGCCATTCCTTTTCAGCCGAGCGATAAACCGCCGCGATCGATCGCGAATCGCTCGCAGAAACAAAACGATGTTCCGTTGCCGTGTCCTTTTTTTGCAATAAGGATTGCTCCACCAGCGCGTGGGCAGCCTCCAACGCCTCCGTCCGGGTTTGCCCGGCTACCATTGAGAGCCGCAAGCCCACTTCCCTTCCGCATTGCAAAGCAGGACTAATGCCTGGGGCAAGAGCTGAGGGAGCATCGGCCAGGCGCATCCAGCAATCACCGTGTTCCATCGCCAGCGCGCACGCAGCTTCAGATCCGCCCGCTACCAGGATTTCGGGATGATCTCTTTCAGATGAAACATAGGGCGTGTTCAGCCGGCCACCTTCAATGCGGAAATACTTGCCTTCAAAGTTCACCTCTTCCCGCCGCCAAAATCTACGGCAGATGTCGAGGAATTCCCGGGTCCGCTCGTATCTTGCATCATGATCGAGAAAATCGCCATAACAACGCTGCTCATCGGGAGAATGCCCGGCAACTACGTTCAGGCTGATCCGGTCTCCATATAAGGATGAGAATGTATTCACCTGCTGAACGAACAACGTCGGCGAGATCAGGCCGGAACGCACCGCGACGATGAGCTTGACTATGCGGGTCCGGGAAGCCAGCGCCGCCGCCAGCATCATGGGATCAGGAGTGGCGAAATTGATGTCCACCAGGAGAGAATCGATCCCGCTCTCTTCAGCCTTGTGGCAGAATTCGACTTGAGTTTCCAGGTCCGGCAGGGCGCTCTCAATCCGCTCTTCCCGAAGAAAACGAGTCATCGACCGCTTTTCACCGCCCTGAACCAGCCTCCAGTGAAACCTCAGCACGATTGGCTCTCCCTTGCCGCGCCGTCTTGATACAGAAGGGGCAGGACTCCTTTGCCAAAATACTCCATCTCTTCAACATCGGGCCAGCCCGTAAATAGAAACTGCGTGATACCCATGCTTTGATAACGACAAAGAGCGGCTGAAACCTCCTGGAAAGAACCGACCAGCGCAATGGAGGGTGGTCCAAGGTAAGGGACTGCGCCTGTCCAAAGCCAGGGAGTAAGCCATTCTGGCTGCTCCACCGATTGCGCGTAAACACTTCGAAACCCAACTGAATCCGAGCGGTTGGCGAACTGCTGGTGAGCGGTTCTTGCGTCGGCGTTAAAATGCGCCAGCAATGCCTGGCACGCTGCCATGGCCTCTTCGTGGGTTGGCCTCGTGATGAGCGACACCAGCAATCCAATCTGCTTATGAGCGGATTTCAGCAACTCGCAGTGAGGCCGCAGATTTTCGTCACGGTCGGGAAAGCGCCACAGGCAGTCTCCATGACTTGCTGCCAGCGCCGCTGCCTGGTCGGAATTTCCACCGACGAAAATCTCAGGAATGGCTCCACTGCTGGAGACAAACGGCGTACGCAACAAGCCTTTTTCAACGCGATAATGCTTGCCCTGAAAATCTACTCTTGGCCCGCTCGGCCCGGCGGCCCAGAGCGCCCGGCAGACAGCCAGAAACTCGTCGGTCCGTTCATATCGTTCGTCGTGGGAAAGGAAATCACCGTAATAGCGCAGCTCATGAGGAGAATGTCCACACACAATGTTTACGCATATCCTCCCCGGAAGCAGTGCCGAGGCCGTGTTGATCTGCTGCACCCAGTATGTGGGAGAGATCAATCCTGAGCGGCAGGCAATCATGAACTTCATCTTCTCCGTCCGCAACCCAAGTTCAATCGAAAGCAACGTTGGATCAGGCCGGGTAAAGCCAATCGCCATGAGCATGGATTCGATTCCGCAGCGTTCCCCCTGCCGGCATAGCTCCAATTGACTTTCCAGGCTCAAGCGGCCCGGCATCTGCTCGGGAGGCCGAAGCCGGCGGAACTTGTCTCCTGCCTGGGAAAGGCTCCAATGGAAACGCAACGGACTGGATACGCTCATACTATGCGACGGCAACCGGCTTTTCGGAGCGGAAGAAAAACTCTTTCCCAAAATAGTTCGAGCGTCCGCTGCCATCCTGGAAGCGCGTGAAGGAGACGACTACCAGGACTCCCTTGACCACATAAGCCTGTAGCCAAATGCTCATGAAGCCCAGATCGTAGAACGATGTGAATGAGGTAGCCTGCGAGAGCCCAATACCATCGGCAAAGATCTCGGCCGGCGCTTCTCCCCAATCAATCGCCGGGGATCCGGCGCCGAAAACCCGTACCCGGATTCGGTCCTCCGATTGGGTCAGCATAAGCCGCACGATTCCGGTTGCAGAACTGTTGGTGTTGGCCCAAGTTCCGAGAAGGTCGGAAGCATCCAGTTTGTGTCTATCAGCAGTTGCTGGTTCTCTTCTTTCTGCCAGTTGTGCGTTGCTCATCTTGATTTTCAACCCTCTGCTATGCGGTGGAAGAACTCGCGCGTGAAGTAGTTGGAATGCCCAGACCCAAGTTGGTTCTGAATCGTATGATAGACGGCGATTACCAGTAGTCCCTGATTCAGGTTCCCTCCCACTTGGGCCCTTTTGGAACCAAGGTCAAACGACGCAACGAATGACATGCCAGGCCCGCCCTGAATGGTGGCCGCGCAAAGCAATTCCGCGGTCACTTCACCCCAGTCAGAAGGCTCGGACGATCCATTGCCTTCAAACCTTAACTGCAAACTCGAACCCGCTACTTTGCAAATAACACGAACAATTCCCGGACTGTCAGTGTTGGTATTCAACCACGTTCCCGCAAACTGTGATGGAGACAGGGCTTGGGAAGAATCGGCTGAAACATTTTGTACTTTTACATGGTCCTGCGCTCTTACAGATTGCATATCGGCTTTCTCCGGATAAGGGAAACTGATTGTATCAGTTCGTCACAATGAATGATTTGGGCAGTAACAGGAACCGTTCCGTCTTGATGTTGCATCCTGGAAACATTTTTTTCAGCTTTCGTTTTGAAATCCAGGTCACGTCGTATTCGTAGGGTTTCCTCCACAACCAGCCGTTCAAGGTGAAATAGCGCAAGAATTTTGGCGTGAGCCAGGAGACCGGCAGCCAGTGCAGAAACGGAGTGGTCAGGTGCGGATCGATCGGAAAAAGACGGGAAGGGGTTTGGCAATAAATTCTTTTTCCTACACGCAGCATCTCTTGCGCGAAGCGGAATTGATTTTCCTCGCTGCCAACATGCTCAATCGCCGAGTTCGAGAATGCGAGGTCGAAAGACTTGTCTTTGAACGGCATCTGGCAGCCTGAACCCTGGATGTATTGGAACCCTTCCGTCTCTTGCGGAGTTCTGACGTTGATGATGGTAATTCCGTCACGACGCCCGATGATAGGCCAGGTATAGTGCTCCCCGCCAACATCCAGGATTTTCTGGCAAGATTGATATTCGGCAACAAACCCTCGAAATCGCCTCTTGCGGAAGAACTTCCGCACCGGCATCTGGAAATCAATGGGCTCCATGAGTGAAAAACATTTTAAGTCTTTTTCACGACAGAGACCATCGAGGAAGACTAAATCAACTGCGGAGCGCACCCAATCAAACCAATTTACAGGGCAGAACGCGATGGACGCACGGGAAACCAACACAACCGCAGAGGCCGCAGGGAGCGCAGAGAAACGCAGAGAAGAATTGCTTTGATCTTAAGCAGGATTCAACCAAACTAAATACTCAGGGTTACCCTCTTTCTGATTCGTGTTCATTCGCGTGTGGAGCCTGCACTGAGCGGAGCGAATGTGTGGCTAAAAGGTTTTCACGCACCAACCATGCCCACTATGCTGTCTCCCTTCAGCCCCAAAAAGCCGAGCGGGCTGAATGCTGAGTGCTGACGGCTGAGTGCTTCTCTTCGAGCGCTTTTGCCGTATACTGGTGAAACTCGCAACCCCCATACCGGCATGAAAATCGCGATTGACGCGCATAGCATAGGATCACAGGCCGGAGGAAACGAAACTTATTTTCGGCAACTTCTGCATGGACTCGCTCAAGACCCGAGCGACAATCGGTACATCATCTTCCATGCAGGCCCCGATGGCATACCGGAAATTGCGCGTGATCCCCGCTTTTCTCTGGTTTCCATTCCCAAGAATCCGGTTCTCAGAATGGGGATCGCTCTTCCGTGGTTGCTGCGACGAACAAAACCGGAGGTCTTCCACTGTCAGTATGTTCTGCCTCCATTTACCAGAACGAAAACTGTGGTGACGATTCACGATCTGGCGCACGAGCACTTTCCTGAATTCTTTCATCCGCTGCAGGGCGTCCGCATGAGAAGACAAGTCAGGAAAACGGCTGTTCGCGCCGATCACATCACCACGGTTTCAAAATTTTCGGCTAACGATATCGAACGCACATACCGCGTTCCCAGAGAAAAAATCTCAGTCGCGTATCAGGCGCCTTCTGACCGGTTCCGCCCGCGCGACAAGCAGGCATGCCGGGAACACCTCGCGCGCACATATAAAATTGATTCGCCATTCATTCTGTATGTAGGCAGGCTCCAGCAGAGAAAAAATCTGCCGCGCCTGGTCGAGGCTTATGCTCGTCTCAAGCGGCAAGAAACGAAGCTTGTCATCGTGGGCAAGAAAGACTGGCAGGCGGAAATGCTGTTTGCAAAGATCAGCGAACTGGGGCTGGAAAAAGCGGTGATCTTTCCCGGCTATGTTTCTGACGACGATCTGCCGCTCTTCTATAACGCGGCCGAGGTCTTTGTATTTCCGTCGATCTTTGAAGGCTTCGGCTTGCCTGTAGTGGAGAGCATGGCCAGCGGCGTGCCGACCATCACTTCCCATGGATCCTCGCTGGAAGAAGTTGCCGGAGAAGGTACGTTGCTGGTGGACCCAATGGATGTCTCTTCCATATCAGGGGCCATCGAGCGAGTCCTCGAAAGCAGAGAATTGCAAAATCAATTGATCCAACGTGGTCTATCCCGGGCCGCGCAGTTGAAGCCTGAAAACTTCGCTCTCAAGCTGCTCGATACTTATCGTTTACTTGCTGGGTAAGACAAAACCATTTTTGCCACGAATCCACACGAATGAACAACACCAATTCTTGCCCAGCGCTGCTCATTTTTCGCCGCTGCGGTACTGCGTAGGTGTCGCCTTGCTGATCTTCTTGAAGACCCTGCAGAAGTAAGCAGTATCGCTGTATCCGCATTTAGCGGCGATCTCTTTTAAAGTTGTTCCGTAGTTTTGTAGCATGAATTTAGCGCGGTTCACCCTTACCAGATTCAAGTAATCGTTGAAGTGCATCTTGCCTTCTTCGCGGAACAGCCGTGAGACGTGGTTGGGAGCCAGGCCGAAGTGCTGGGCAACGGTGTCACGGCTGATCGAACGCTGAAAATTTTCCTGCACGTAGAGGCACAACGATTCATAAGTATGGAGCGCCTTCCGGGAGCGCTGCGTTGGCGGCGCTTTGAGCAGACGCAGGCAAGAATGCAATAGCGCTTCCGTCAGCAGATTGGCCAATGGTCCCTTGGTGGTCTCAGTGGCAAAAAGCATAAGGGCGCTGAGGATGGTGGGTGTCAGCCCGTCGTGGGCCCCATGGATGCTGGTCTTCAGCGCGCTCGCCGGAATGTCGGTCTTGCCGTTGTGACGCACCAGGCTGATTCCTATTTGTTTGGCTCCAAACAGAAATGTCAGCACCTGCACCGGGCTGGACCAATCGGGATTGTTCCAGGCATTGTCGGGCACGAAGACTGCATGCCCGCGCACCGGCCTGATGCTTTCAATGCGCCCTGTATGCGCCAGTTCCATTTTGTGACATCCTTTGAGCGGCAGGGAGAGGCGGGGAAAATTCGTTACGTAGGCCAAGGCAGGGGGAACCACGCTACCCTCGGCAAAATGCACATGGCGGATGCGGCTTTCCCGCAAAAACTCTTCCAGTTCACCCACAATCACATTGTGGGCTTGCGATTGCGTCGCGATGGACCGGCGATGGACTCCCACAAAATGTTACTCTAGTCCAACAAATGTTCCATGTCTACCCGCTTGGTATGGCGTGGTTAGAGGGTAGACTGATTCGAACTACAAAACGCATGATATCTTTTGCAAAGTATCCTAATGACAACAAGAAACGAATGGGCCGCGCATGATTGAGCAGCTCAGGAAATTGCGCCAGCACTGGCTCACCGGCGTGTCGTATGCAATTCCGTTCATTGCATGTGGCGGCATTCTGATCGCTGTTTCGATTGCCTTTGCTCCCATGACTCCGACGGGACCTGATTTTTCCCATTCCCCGGCTCTAAAGCTGATCAATGACATAGGCTCCGCTGCTTTTTCTCTGATGTTGTCAGTACTGGCCGGCTATATCGCGTATTCGATTGCCGGGCGGCCGGGCCTGGTTCCCGGATTCATCGGCGGATATCTCTCTGGCGAGATCAAGGCCGGCTATCTCGGGGCAATCCTGGTCGGGCTCCTTGCCGGATATATTGCCGAATTGATCAAGAAGATACCGGTCTCAAAGTACCTGCGCCCCGTCATGCCGATTCTGATAATTCCCATCGTGTCCTCTTTCATCGTTGGAATTGTCATGTTGAAGGTCGTTGGAGCTCCGATCGTAAGTCTGATGACTTCAAACACGGAATTGCTCAGGACGATGAGCACTGGCAACAGCATCTGGCTGGCCATGGTTCTGGGAGCGATGATCGCTTTTGATATGGGTGGCCCCATCAACAAGACCGCATTTTTTTTTGGAGCGGCGATGATTCGGGAAGGCGACCCACGGATTATGGGAGCGTGCGCTGCCGCTATCTGTACTCCACCCTTGGGTTTGGGTTTAGCAACGCTATTGCGCCGGAAGCTCTGGAACGAAGAAGAGCGTGAAGCCGGGATCGCGGGCCTGGCCATGGGAATGATTGGAATCACCGAGGGCGCCATTCCTTTTGCCGCTGCCGACCCTGCACGAATTATTCCCTGCATCATGTTCGGCTCCATGGTGGCGTCAGTCATCGCCATGCTGGGCGGCGTTGGAGATCATGCTCCACATGGCGGCCCGATTGTGCTTCCTGTGGTTGATCACAAACTCGTATACATGGTGGCCATCGTGGTGGGCACACTGGTTACCGCTCTGTGCGTGATTGTTGTAAAGTCATTTTCTGGCCAAAAACCGCAGGAGAGCAATCCATGAAGATTGTCGCAATAACGGCGTGTCCCACGGGCATCGCGCATACCTATATGGCCGCGGCGCGGCTGGAGAAGACCGCCAAAGAGCTGGGGCACGAGATCAAAGTTGAAACCCAGGGCGCGCTGGGCATTGAGAATTCTCTTTCCGAAAACGACATCCGGCAGGCCCAGGTAGCAATTTTTGCCGTCGATATTTCTGTGGAAGGACGCGAGCGATTTAAAGGAGTCAGGATCATCGAGGTTCCGCTACAGGAAGCCATCAAAAACGCAAAAGGAATTTTCGACAAGATTCAAAGCTGATCTCCATCTATGACCCGGAAAGCCTGCATGGCGCCAGAATTCACATTCCTTTGTCCCCTGCCCAATGGCTTCCATGCCAGGCCCGCGAGTCATCTGGCTACTCTGGCCGGCAAGTTCATCTCCGATTGCACATTGTTGAACCGTCGTAACGGCCGGACTGCCGATCTCAAGAGCGTCCTGTCGCTCATTGCCGCAGATATTGGCTTGAAAGACGAATGCAATGTGCGCGTTTGCGGTGACGACGAACAATCTGCGTGCCGCGTGCTCGAGGAATTTATTGCACAGGAACTGCCGGCATGTGACGTGCCCCTGCCCGAGATTTCGCTCAATGGCGCAAACGGAGCCCTACCACGCTCCTTACGCTCGCAGGGATTGGAGACTTATTGCGGTGTGCCGGTGAGCCGCGGTATTGGATACGGCAATGTAGTCATTATCGGTGGAATGGCGCCGCCAGACTTTAAGGCCGAAAAAGTTGCTGATCCTGAACTGGAGCAGGAGCGGGTAAAGCACGGCATCGAAGGCGCCCGCGCTCGCATCCGCAAAAAGTTGGCAGGAGAGATTTCCTCCAGCGAACGAGCGATTCTTGAAGCTCATCTTGCCATTCTCGGAGATGCTTCTCTCACAAATGGAATCCTTGGAAAGATCGCCCAAGGTTCACCGGCTAGCCAGGCCATTCTGGAGACAACTGAATTCTATAGTGGGCTTCTGCAAAAAGCAGAGAGCCACTACATACGCGAAAGAGCCGACGACCTGCATGAAATAGGCCATGAGATCCTCTACGAAATATATGGGGCCAAGCTCCAGCGTAAACCGGCGCTTACTGGCCCCTCTGTAGTTGTCGCGGAGAAGCTGACGCCCCAACAGCTTTTGGATCTCGATCGAACCGGAATTCGCGCGCTGGTGATGGAATCGGGGGGAACAACTTCTCATGCAGTGATTCTGGCACGATCGCTGGCGATTCCAACCTTGATTGGAGTCAAAAATCTTCCTCAACTTATCTCACCAGGACAAGAGGTCATTGTGGACGCCAACCGGGGAGTCGTGATTCCCAAATTGACACCCACTGTGCGCAGATACTATGAGCGTGAGCTGATCACGCAGCGAAAGCGGCAAGCTGCTTTGGTCCGTGATGCTATGGCCCCAGCAATCACTGTGGATGGCCAAGTGATCGAGGTAGCCGCCAATCTCTCTTCGGCTGAAGAATTAGAACCGGCCTTTTCCAATGGCGCGGATGGAATCGGGCTGTTCCGCACCGAAATGTTGTTTGCCAAGGAGCACCCTCCTTCGGAAGACGAGCAATTTGAGATTTACGCCCAGGCAGCGCGGGCTGCTCGCGGACGCCCTGTGGTCCTGCGCATCTTCGATGTCGGCGCAGATAAACCCGCGCCTTATCTCAAGCTTCCTGCCGAAGACAATCCATTTCTGGGATTTCGCGGAGTGCGGATTTACGAACAGCACCAGGAACTGGTACAGACCCAGATGCGTGCCATTCTGCGTGCGTCGGGATTCGGACGAGTCCATATTTTGGTTCCCATGGTCGCCACGCGTGAGGAGATACTATGGGTAAAAGCCCAACTCGCCCAAGCCCAAAGGGAGTTGGCCGATCGGCAAATCTCATTTGATCCGGCCATGGCGGTGGGAATCATGGTCGAAGTCCCTTCCGCGGCTTTCATGCTTGACCAATTGTGCGAAGAAGTAGAGTTCTTCAGCATCGGCACCAACGATCTCGTTCAGTATTTTTTTGCTGCCGACCGGGGCAACTCTCGAGTCGCGCATCTGTCAAACGTCCGGCATCCGGCCTTTCTCAGATTTCTCAAGCAGATTGTCGATCAGGCGCACCAACAGGGAAAACGCATCGGAATGTGCGGGGAGATGGCAGGAGACATATTACACCTTCCACTTCTGCTCGGTCTCGGGCTGGATGGCATCAGCGCCGCATCCACCGAGATTCCTATTCTCAAAGAGCACATCTCGCGCCTGAGCGTATCCGACTGTCGCAGCCTTCTTTCAAATGCGCTCCAATGCAAAAACGCGGCAGAGGTCGACTCGTTGCTGGCTGCCGGGACATTGGGCAGCACACAATCCTCATTGATTAATCAGGATTTGGTCATATTAAGCAGCAAGAGCGAAAGCAAAGAGGAAGCCATTCGAGAAATCGTCAATGCCTTTTATGTGGAAGCGCGCACCAATGATCCTGACGGATTGGAAGAAGCGGTCTGGACACGCGAAGAAGTTTATTCCACCGGGCTGGGGCATGGTTTCGCAATTCCCCACTGCAAGAGCGACGCGGTGACTACGGAATCCATCGGCGTCCTGAAACTAAGCAAACCGGTGGAATGGAGCGCGCTCGATGGCCAACTCGTGCACACAGTGATTCTGCTGGCAGCCCGCGAGTCCAACGCCAATGGCAGGCACATGCAGGTCTTCTCGCAACTGGCCCGCAAGCTGATGAATGAAAAGTTCCGTTTGCAGTTGGAGCAGGCGGAAGATGCAGATGCTGTGTTGAAGTGTTTGGGAAACGAACTTTTAATCTCTTCGTGATGTCATGACATTTATAAAAAATTGTCATCCCGAACGGAGCGCATCGAGGATGTTGGTCATAACGAAGCTTCAAGGCGCGGCGTGAGGGACCCCGATAATATTTCAGCCTTAAATGCAGATCCGAGGTATTCTCACATAAAACTTGGTTTTCTCTTTGCACGTTGTGAGTTGCAGCAAGAGGTGTTCTTGCATGGAACGTAGCTACTGTACTTACATTATGGCGAGCGCCACGGGAACGCTCTACATCGGCATTACGAACAACATCATGGTGCGCGTTGAACAACATAAATCGGGTGAGTTTGAAGGGTTCGCTGCACGCTACAGATGCAACCGGCTTGTTTACTATGAACGATATCAATACGTTTGGACAGCCATCAGCCGTGAAAAAGAACTCAAGGGTTGGCGCCGGTCGAAGAAGATCGCTCTCATCGAAAGCTTAAACCCTCGCTGGAAAGACCTGTCCGCAAACTGGGGTCGAGAGATGTTGTTCAGAAATCAACGCATTGATGAAGCTCGTTAGGTGAGCGAACCGGGTTGAATACCCCGTATCTGCATTTAAGTCTGAAGCTGCACCGGGGTCCCTCACTCTGCGCCTTGCAGCTCGTTGCGATTAAGATAGTTGCGGCGCTCCGTTCGGGATGACAATTTTTTTTAGATTGTAAAAAATTGTACTTCCCTAACTTCAATTCCCCGGCGCAGGCCCAGTGATCTTGTGCACATCCGTGCCAGTCTTCAGCAGATCCCTCAGCACTGCCACTTCGGCGGTGATGCCGGTATGCAGAGCGGGATCGGCATCGGGCGCGAAGAGCGGAGAATGGTTGGCTGGCAAGTCCTTGCCGGTGGATTTGGCTTCGGAAAACTTCTGGGGGTTGGCCGCGCCTAGCGTGAAGTAGAACGACGGAACTCCCTGCTCTACGAAAACGGAATAGTCTTCCGAGGTCATAATGGGCGGCTCGGTTTCCACTGAACCTTTGCCCAAGGCAGTTTCCAACACTTCAGCGAGATGTTTTGTCAGGACAGGGTCGTTGTAGACAGCCGAAGTTGCTTCGAATTTCTCGATCAGCGGCATCCGCTCTGCGCCGCCAGCCTGGGCTTCTGCTTTTACCACCCGGTCAATCGATGCCAGCAGGCGTTGGCGGACATCAGGTTTATACGACCGAACCGTAATCCCCATTTGTGCTTCATCGGGAATGATGTTGTTTTTGGTTCCAGCCTGGAGGTATCCGATAGTAATGACCGCGGCATCGCCCGGCTTGATCTCTCGAGCAACGATGGATTGCAGCGTCACCACCGTTCGCGCGGCAATCAGGATGGGATCAATGGTCTTTTCGGGAGTGGCTCCGTGTCCTCCTTTTCCGTAGATGGTGATTCGCACTGAATCGGCGTTGGCTTTGGAATATTCGGGAGTCACACCCACTCTTCCTGCGGGCAGGCCGTTGGTGTCATGAAGGGCAACACCGATGTCGGGTTTGGGAAAACGTGTAAACAGTCCATCGTCAACCATCTTCTTCGCGCCGGAAATGGTTTCCTCGGCCGGTTGGCCGATAAGCATGAGTGTTCCATGCCAGGTGTCCTTGCTGTGCGCCATGATGGCTGCGGTTCCATACAATGACGCCATATGCAGATCGTGTCCGCAGGCATGCATCACGCCCACGTCGCGTCCGCTATCATCTTTCGCGCGGACTTTGCTGGCATAAGGCAAGCCCGTTTTTTCTTCAAGGGGAAGCGCGTCGAGTTCGGTTCTCAGCATGACCGTGGGACCAGGACCATTTTTCATGATGGCCACGATGCCGGCGCCACCAACATGCTCGGTGACTTCATAACCAAGGCCCCGCAACCGCTCGGCAAGAGTTGCCGCTGTTCGTGTCTCGTGCGACGACAATTCCGGGTGCTGGTGCAGGTCGAGATACAGAGCGCGAGCATCCGGGAACGCTGTCTCCACCTGCTTGGCCAATGATTGGGTCTGAGGCCAGGCGGCCAAAGCAGAAGCAACTACAAATATTGCTGCTCGCATTTATCTATCTCCATTCATCTTCAAGGATGGCCAGGTATTCTCCATTCACAGAGTTAAATGTGAGCTGCGTGACTTTATAACCCGGCGGCGTAAAGTCAGGATGGTTAAGCTTTTCTTCAAGGTCTTTGGCGTTCTTGCCAAAGACGACGAGATAGCGTTGGCGTGGTTCATCCGAATGATTCATCCTGAAAAGTCTAGTGGCCAATTCCGATATTGACAATGGTTCGGGGCAGTTTGATTTAACTTTGCTTTCATTTGCGCTCGGGTTTACGATAGGTCGGCTTGACGATTAATTGAGGGAGTTTGCCATGAATCCTTTCACAAGATTTCGCTCGTTGCTGGTCTTTCTTCTAGTTGCCTCGTTCGGTATGGCTGCATTCGCAGCCCCTAACGATCCGGTCCGCGTACAGCAGGGACTGGTTTTCGGGGTTTCGGGTACGAATCCTGACGTGCGAGTCTTCCGTGGCATTCCCTATGCCGCTCCTCCGGTAGGCGATCTACGCTGGAAGGCGCCCCAGCCTCCTGCGTCATGGAAAGGTCTGCGTGAGGCGAAAGAGTTCGGCAGCACCTGTCCGCAAACCGCATATCCAGCCGGATCGATCTATTCGTCGAAACTTGGTCCCATGAGCGAAGACTGCCTTTATCTGAATATTTGGACAGCAGCCAAGTCGGCCAAGGAGCGCCGGCCTGTAATGGTATGGATCCATGGGGGAGGCTTTACTCGCGGCTCAGGCTCGTCAAGCGCTTACGATGGCGAGATGCTAGCCCGCAAAGGCGTGGTGTTGGTCACCATCAATTATCGGCTGGGCGTTTTCGGATTTTTGGCCCATCCTGAACTGACCGCAGAATCAGCCCACCATGCTTCCGGGAACTATGCCCTGCTTGACCAGATCGCAGCACTGGAATGGGTCAAGCAGAATATTGCTGCCTTTGGTGGTGATCCCAATTGCGTTACCATTTTCGGCGAGTCAGCCGGCTCATGGGCAGTGAACGCCCTCATGGCTAGTCCGCTGGCCAAAGGACTTTTCCATCGCGCCGTCGGCGAGAGCGGCGCCTCATTTGCTCCGATGAGGACTCTGGCGGAATCGGAAAAAACCGGCGAAAAACTAGCCTCGGCCATGGGAATCACCCAAGACGCGGTCAAGTCGTTGCGGGCTAAATCAACCGATGAACTGCTTAAGGCGGGCAGCGAGCAGGTAATCCGGCCTGTTGTGGATGGCTACGTCTTGCCTCAGGACATCTACACCATTTTCTCGCAGGGCAAGCAGAATGATGTGCCTCTGCTGATTGGCAACAATGCCAACGAGGGAACAACTCTTGCTCCTCAAGGCGCAATGGTCAAAAGCGCAGCCTATACCGACGGAGTGCGCCAGCGATATGCCGGGGCTGCCGATCAGTTCCTGAAAACCTATCCGGCAGACACGGATGATGCGGCCGTGTCGTCGTTCTATGCCGCGTACCGTGACCAGGTCTTTGGCTGGGAGATGCGTACCTGGGCCCGTCTGCAAACTAAGACCGGACACCATCCCACGTATCTCTATTACTTCAGCCACAAGGTGCCTGGTCCGCAAGGAAACAAGTTGGGAGCATTTCATGCCCTTGACATCGCCTACGTTTTTGGCACTTTTGTATGGCAATTCCCTTGGGAAGACGCTGACCATAAACTTTCTGAAACCGTTTCGAGTTACTGGGTGAACTTTGCCAAGACCGGCAACCCCAATGGAAAAGGCCTGCCCAATTGGCCCGTTTATGATGCGCAGAGTGATCAAACACTGGAATTCGGTGATCAAGTAGCAGCTCGCTCCGCGATTAATAAAGCTGGCCTGGATTTCTTTGATGGCTATTACCAGTCGCAGCGCAACCCGCAACAACCGCAGAATGCGGCGGCAGGAAACGGTGCAGCGAATTCTAAGGAGCGGTGAGCTTCTAGCTGCTGGCCAAAGAACAAACATGGAGCGCAGCCGCCCCCGGCTGCGCTCACTTTTTCTCCTGCGTCACGTATTGCCAATAGCATCATGCAATCTCATTCCCGAGTTTCCGCCATCATCCTTGCGGCTGGCATGTCCAGACGTATGGGCACGCCCAAGCAGTTGTTGCGCCTGGGCGATAGTACCCTTCTTGAACATGTAATAAAGAATGTCCGCCGGTCGCAAGCAGATGAGATCATCCTGGTGCTTGGATACGCCGCCGAGACAATTCAGCAGCAGATTGCCCTTGATGGAGTGAGAGTTGCCGTCAACCCCACTTACCAGGATGGTATGGGAACCTCGCTCAAGACTGGTCTGTTGGCCCTCGATCCGGATTGCGGAGCCGCACTGATTGTTTTGGCCGACCAGCCTTTCGTGCAGGCGAACACTCTGGATCAGTTGATCGAATACCATCATCGTCACCGGCCCCAGATATTGATTCCGATGTACAAAGGGTTTCGTGGGAATCCCCTTCTTTTAGATCGCTCAGTTTTTCCGGAACTGATGGGGCTTACGGGCGACATCGGCTGCCGGGCAATCTTCGGAAGCCATCTGGAAGACATTCATAAACTGGCCGTGGAAGATCCAGGAATCCTGCTGGATATCGACAATGCCTCTGATCTCGATAAGTTGTGCAAGCAAGACGCAACGAGTGCGTTATCGTCGCTTGTGGAACTGGAGAGC
>DASZFK010000415.1:0-1570 GCA_035939855.1 Candidatus Angelobacter sp. | reverse complement strand
CAAATATCTTCCACCATTGGGTGGCGGCATTTGCTTCCGTGGTTCGGGTCTGCGCCGCGACGCTGAGTTGCTTGGCAAAACTCTTTTGCCACTTGCTGTCGCTGCTGCTAAGACCGTTCACCAAAGACTCCTCTTCCGGAGTCAGCTCATTGGAAAAGTCCTCGATTGCAATTCCTAGCAGAGGCGCACAATGATCACAAGTTGTCGCGTGCTGCATATCTTTTTCAGCCTGTTCCGCGGGCAAAAGTCCGGCCGCCACAGAGAACCACTCTTCGTCAGGCGGGCAATGCTCACCCCGCAAGGCAATGTCTCCTGATTTCAAGGAGATAAGGCGGTTTTCGATAGAGGCGTAGTTCGCAGCGAGCGAGCGGCACTTTTCGCACTGGGCAATGTGTGAAGACATGCCCTCCGCGTCCATTCCGGGCGAAGGCAATACCTGTTCTTGTGACGCACCTGACAAGACAAGGAACTCCAATTCATCCTGAGTCAGGTGCTGATCGGTTGGTCTTGCCAAATCTCGCTCTCCTTTCTAGAACGATTCCGCCCCCATAATCCCCTTCTGATTTTTCGAAGAATCTTCTTGTTTCTCTTTGTGTTCGCTTGTCCGATCCGCGAGCACGAGCTTCACCATTCGTCTTAGTCGCAACAGAGTACTCTCAACACCTTTAGTCGTAAGCTCAATGCCAGGAATGGAAGCTATAGCGTTGGCGCTTAAACCAGATCGGTAATAAAGCCAGAAAATCAGCCTGCTCCTTTGAGCATTTTCATCCGAAACAAACCTGGTCAGATGTCGATCTATTTCTTGCAAGAGTATCTGACGCTCTACTGATTTTTGGCTCGATTGAGAATCCTGTGTGGCCCTTCGCCCGTTCAACCCTACAGCTTCGATGTCCTCGGCAACTTCGCCGGACCCACGTTTGGCGGCATGGGTCGCCTTGAGATGATCATGGACGACATTCTTGGTAACGACCTTCAGATAGCCGTAAATTGCATCAGGCTGGCGCGAGTGAAAAGTGCGCAGCAATCGGCAGTCCTCGGCGCAAATCTTTAGGTATGTTTCCTGGACTAAATCGTCCAATACCGACCGTGAATACTCACCCCAGCGTCGTGCCGTTCTAAGAACCACCCTAGCAATTAGAGGATTAAAACGGCGTATGAATTCCTCCCACGCGCTAGCTTGGCCCGATTGCGCGCACATGCGAATCAATTCCTCGGGCGGCAGGGAGGTGTAATCCATATCTACGTTGCATGATTGTATACCATTGGCCGGGCAGGAGATGGAGCCAGATTACACGAAGGGTTTTAAGTATCGCTGTCGTTTCATTTGTTGTGACCGATGCGGAGGGCCAAGGGGGTCGATATCAGTGCTCTCGGTCTCGTCACATTCAAAATCCAATGGTTGATGCCGCAATATTTAGTGCGGTTAGGAGGATCTAATGATTGGTCACGGACTTCGGTGCATGCTTCTCGGGATGCTTACGGCTTTTCTACTAATATTGGGTCTGCCAGGAATAGCGGCTGCCCAAAGCTATTTTGATGTATCTTCCTGCTTCAATGACTTGCTACAGCA
>DASZFK010000414.1:0-12123 GCA_035939855.1 Candidatus Angelobacter sp. | reverse complement strand
TTCGCTGACCGTCAAAGGGACAAAATAGAATGCTTTGCGATTCAAGGCCGCAGCGATTGCAGGAGGTACCGCGGCAACCATCCGTTCCAGATCAGCGGTCGCCAGGTTCACCTCGCCGCAGGTGGTGTAACAAACACCGTTTGGGGCTTGAGTAATACGAGCGTCGCGGATTACTTCTTGCGCACTCCGCATCTCGTCATAAGTAGTTTGAGTCACGATATTATTCTAACGTAGGCGCATTTGATCGCCTAAACAGGAACATGATGGGAAAGATTTTTGTCAGCGCCGGGATCGGATTGGTGTCTGGGGTCATCTCTTTCTTCCTTTCAGTGGCCTTTTTGTGCTTCGTGCTGCTGCTGGCCGGTGCTCTCAGCCATCTTCGCCCGGACATGACTTTAACCTACAAAGTCGCAGCACCGGTGGCCATGCTGGCTGCTCTCAGCGGATTCACGGTGTCGCTGGTTCGCAGCGTTCGCAGGGCTTCTGGCCGGGACTGAGATCTTCGCTGCGACCTCGCTCCTTCGCTTTGGGCTCTCTCAGGACTTCGTCAGGCTCCTGGTCACACCTCCTGAACGTCTCAAAATCGAGATCCTTCGCTACGCCCTCGCTCCTTCGTCGCTCGGCTACGCTCAGGATTTCGGCAGGAGGCTCCCGCTCCGCTCACGCCTCCTAACGCCTCAACTTCACAATTCTTCACAAAGTCGTGGTTTGACCTGCTCTGGTCGGCAATTTAGACTTTCTTTCTCGAAATCCTGCCAAGCTAAACAAGCTAAAAAGGAGAGCGGTTTTGGTGCTCAAGCGGCCTTTCAGTCTTCTACTTTCTTTCTTCATTTGTGTTCTCTCTATTGGTTCCTTTGCACAGGAAAAAGTTGACCTCGACATGGTCAACCGAATCCGTTACGAAGGGTTTCACAATTCAAAAATCATGGAACTCGCCAGCGGCCTTATGGACGGAATCGGCCAGCGCTTGACTGGGTCGCCCAATATGAAGCGGGCCAACGAATGGACGCGCGACAAGCTCACTGAGTTCGGGCTTTCCAATGCCCATCTTGAACCGTGGGGGCCCTTCGGACGAGGTTGGTCCAATGACTACATCAATGTCCGCATGGTTACACCGGATGTCGCGACTCTGATTGTCTATGCGAAGGCTTGGACGCCTGGAACTTCGGGCGAAGTTCGCGCACAGGTCGTCCGTGTAAATATCACCGGTCCCCAGGATTTTGCCAACTATAAAGGCAAGCTGGAAGGCAAGATCGTGCTGATTGGAGATGATCCTGGTGTCAAGCCTTCCACTGAGCCGCTCTCCGCGCGGCACGACGAGAAGTCGCTGGCCAGCCTTGGTCAATACCAGATTCCCGGTGAGAGAAACAACGCCCTCTTTCGCGAATTTGCGAATCGTGCCCAGGCACAGCGGGCGATCGTTAAGTTCTTCGAGGATGAGAAGGTGGTGGCCTTGATCGATCACAGCCGAGGCGCTATCGGTGGCGGTACCGTGTTTGTGCAACAAGGGGGATCGTACAAGGTAGGGCAAACGAGCAATGTCACTCAGATTACGATGGCCACCGAACACTGGGCGCGGATTGCACGGCTCCTCGACCAGAAGAAAAATGTGGAGCTGGAACTCAATGTTAAAAACAGCTTCTACGATGATGCCATGACCCAATGGGACACGATTGCAGAAATCCCCGGCGCTGACAAGAAAGAAGAAGTCGTAATGGTGGGAGCGCATCTAGACTCATGGCATAGCGGCACGGGAGCGACCGACAACGGCGCCGGATCGGTCGTAATGATGGAGGCCGTGCGGATTCTGAAGTCCCTGGAAATCAAGCCGAGGCGTACCATCCGCATTGGTTTGTGGAGTGGCGAGGAGCAGGGCTTGTTGGGTTCACAGTGGTACGTGATGCATCATTTCGGAGAACGTCCTGAATCGAAGAACCCGGAGCGCCAGGGAGATCCCACGGTGCAGCGTCGCGAGAATGGACCTCTCAAATTAAAACCGGAACAGGCCAAGTTATCGGTGTATTTCAATGTAGATAACGGCAGCGGCAAGATTCGTGGCGTTTATCTCCAGGAAAACGCCCGCGCGTGGCCGATCTTTGAAGCGTGGATGAAACCTTTCGAAGATCTGGGGATGAATACGCTGACCATGCGCAACACTGGGGGCACAGATCATCAGTCGTTTGATGCCGTAGGCATTCCGGGTTTCCAGTTTATCCAGGACCCGCTTGAGTACGACACGCGCACTCATCATTCCAACATGGACGTATATGACCGCTTACAACCGGAAGACCTGAAACAGATGGCGGTGATCGTGGCATCGTTTGTCTACAATGCTGCCATGCGCGACGAGATGTTTCCGCGTAAGCCGCTTGAAAAGGATTTGCCGCAGCCGGCCCCTGCTCCGTAGGAGAGTCTGGCTGATCTATGGTTGGCGGGGAGATTCACTCCCCGCTTTGTGGATTCACCCCAGCGCGATCACGTCAATTTCTACGGAGACGTCCTTCGGAAGCCGCGCTACTTCAACGGTCGAGCGCGCGGGCGGCGGGCTTGGAAAGAACTTTGCGTAGACTTCATTCATCTGCGCAAATTCTGCCATGTTCTTTAAGTACACAGTTGTTTTCACTACTCTATCCAATCCGCTTCCAGCCGCTTGCAAGATAGCCGAAAGGTTCTTGATGACCTGCTCGGTCTGTTCCTGAATTCCGCCGCTTATAAGATTGCCGGTGGCCGGGTCAAAACAAACCTGGCCGGAAATAAAAACGAATCCATTGGTTTTTATGGCCTGCGAATATGGCCCAATCGCTTTGGGTGCATTGGGGGTAGAAATCGCTTCTCGGGATTGCCCGCTCATTGGCTTTGCCTCCAAAAATTGAATGACAAGAATAGCAGAGCAATCTGCTTATATTTTATTCAGGCGCTGTACATCACGGATGCCGGGGATTTTTCTCAGACCGGCCATGATTCGTTCGAGATGTTTTACGTCCTCGATATCGATCACCATGTCGATGGTCGCCTGGCTATCGGCAGTGCGAGCCTCGATATTGCGGATATTGGCGTTGTCATCGCTGATTACGGCAGTGAGCTGTTTCAACATGCCGGAACGATCATCGCAGAAAACAGTCAATTTTACGGGATATCTGGAGTCGCCTTCGACCTGCTTCGTCCTGGCTGGTTTCGACCATTCGACGTCGATCCTGCGATCAGGTTCATACATCAGATTGGTAACGTTGGGGCAGCTTATTGCATGAACTGCAACACCCTTGCCCCTGGTTACGTATCCTACAATCTCTTCTCCTCGAATCGGGTTGCAACAGCGGGCGCGATAGACCAAGAGATCGTTATGGCCTTTTACTTTGATAGCAGCGGCCTCGGCGCTCTGGCCAAAGACACGGCGCATCACCGTACCCAAGGCGCTTAAGGGCTTAGCTTGTTCTTCAGCCGGCGCTTCCTCACCCAGACCCGGGGACAGCTTGCCTAATATTTGACGCGCTGAAAACTTGCCGTAGCCGATGCCCGCCATCAAATCCTGGCCGGAGCCGACACCGTATTCCTGGGCGATCTTGTCAAGCTCCTTCTCTTCGAAATTCTTCATCGCCAGGCGGTATTTGCGCGCCTGTTTTTCGATCAACTTCTTCCCAATCTCGATGGCTCGTTCCCGTTGATGGATATTGAGCCAATGGCGGATCTTGTTTCTCGCGCGGGGGGACTTGGTAAATCCCAGCCAGTCGCGGCTGGGGTTGTGCCCGGGCTGGGTCATGATCTCGACAACATCGCCATTGCGCAGCTTGGATCGTAAGGGAACCATTCTGCCATTCACCTTGCAACCCACACAGGTGTGCCCAACTTCGGTGTGGATGGCATAAGCGAAATCGATTGGGGAAGCCTCGCGGGGCAAGATAACCACTTTCCCTTTTGGAGTGAAGGTGTAAACCTCTTCAGGGTAAAGATCAACTTTGAGCGACGATAGAAACTCGCTAGGGTCTTTGACATCCTGTTGCCATTCGACGACTTGCCGAAGCCAGGCCAGCCGCTGCTCGTCTTTGGCGCTCACGGGGCTGCCATCTTTATATTTCCAATGAGCTGCGATTCCTTCCTCCGCCATCTTATGCATCTCTTCCGTTCGAATCTGTACTTCGAACTGATGGCCGCCTTCGGTCATCACCGTAGTGTGCAGCGATTGATACAAATTGGGGCGGGGCATGGCAATGAAATCTTTAATGCGGCCCGGCACGGGACGCCACATTTGATGGATCGTTCCCAAAACGGTGTAGCAGTCTCTCACTGATTTGGTGATAATGCGGATGGCGAGCAAATCGTAGACTTGGTCTACCGTGATCCGTTGCCGGATGAGCTTTTGATGGATGCTGTAGAGGCGCTTGATGCGGGTCTCTACTATGGTTTCAACGCTGTTTTCCTTCAGCTTCTTCTGAATGACCTGGACCACGTTATTGAGAAACTTTTCTCCTGCCTGGCGCCGGGATTCAACCGCAGCCCGCACCTGCTCATAACCAATGGGATCCACGAAGCGAAACGCCAAATCCTCCAATTCGCCGCGGACTTTGCCCATACCGAGCCGATGGGCCAGGGGCGCATAAATCTCAAGCGTCTCGCGGGCTATATGCTGGCGGCGCTCTTCGGGAAGATGCTTGAGCGTGCGCATATTGTGGAGACGGTCCGCGAGCTTGATCAAAACTACGCGAATATCATCCACCATGGCGAGGACCATCTTGCGAACGTTCTCTGCCTGGCGTTCTTCGCGGCTGGCAAAATCAATCCTGTCGATCTTGGTGACGCCCTCTACGATGTGGGCCACCTGGTCGCCGAACTCGCGCCGGACATCTTCATCGGTAACCGGAGTATCTTCGATGGCATCGTGCAGCAGGCCGGCAGCGATGGCTGTGGAGTCCAGCTTCATATCGGCCAACACCAGTGAAACTTCGAGCGGATGGATCAGGTAAGGCTCGCCGGAAGCGCGCGACTGGCCTTCATGGTGTTTGAGCGAAAAGTCGTAAGCTTTGCGGATGATTTCGAGATCGTCCTGGGGACGATTGGCGGCGACTTTCGCCTGCAACTGCTTGAATTTCGCAGTCAAGGCGGGATTTGGCGTGAAAGAAGACGGATGAGTCGCCATGTCCGATTATACTTGAACTACGCTCAATCCTGAGTTCCAGGCCGTGAACCGCCGGTGTGCTGGCCTGTAGCTAGATCAACTTCAAAGGGAACTTCCCGGTCTTTTAGGGCATCCCAACCGGCGCCGCGCAGCTTATGCTTCTCGATGTCTGAGACCGTTATGCCTTCCCAAGAGAGGCGGCCCGTTGTCCATTGCTGGCCGGATTCACCTACAGCGATTATCGTTGTTACTCCTATGAAGAGCAGCAATCTGCATTCGGGAATAGGGCGAACATCCATGACCGGTCGTTGTTCCAGTTGCGTCCACTGTTGAGGATGAGTTGTGTCGATCAAATAAGCATATCCACCTGCCACGACACATAGGAAATCGGGATTGGGACAGGAATAAAGGCCTCGGGCTACATGCTCGGATTCGAATCCCATAGCAAAGAAACCGACCCATGCCCTGCCGTGCTGCGGAGTGACTCGAACATAAATCCCAGACCGATCGCCTTCTTCAAGCAGGGCTGGGAAGTGATGAAGTTGCTCTACAGGATTTACCAGCGAATAGGATTCAAGGATTTTGGCCTCATAGTTTCGAGAAAAGACAAAGTTGAATCGTATGTGGTGAGAATACATCAGTGTTATTCCAGCGCGGTCATAAATTCGGCAATGCGTTCGCGCACGCTCTTCACATGAACCGGGAGATCCAGGGTGCTTCCTTCCTCCAGCAAGGGAATCAGCTTCTCGAAGGCCGGGCCTGAATGTGATCCGATAAGCACAACGCGCACGGGATGAAAGAGATCTTTGCCTTTCGCCCCGGTTTCTGCCTTTACTTCGTCCATGATGGTCTTGAATTTCTCAGCGGTTAGAGGGGATTCGTTGGCTGCGAGGTTGGCAAAGGCCTGGATCACAGGGCGAGTCTTCTCGCTTGCGAAGACCTCGGCATTGTCCCGGTGTGAGATGGCAGTTCCAGCGCTATAGTCAAAGATGATGCCGGCGCGGTCGGGGAGTTGGTCGAACTGATCTACATAAGGAGCCAACAAGTCAACGACCCTGGTAAACCAGTTCTCAACTCTCGAATCCATGTTGGCCGGCAAAAGACCTTTTGCTTCAAAAAACGGGCGCGCCAGGTTGTGAATACGCGATGGCTGGCTCTGCTTGATGTAATGCCGGTTCAGCCAATAGAGCTTCTCCATGTCAAAGACGGCTGGAGAGGGCGTGACACGCTCCAGTGAAAATTCCTTAATGAGTTCCTGTGGGGTAAAAGTCTCACGTGTTCCCCCACTGGGCGCCCAACCCAAAAGCGCCAGGTAATTCATCAAGGCTTCAGGCAGGACTCCCATATCACGGAAATTAGCAATGGAGGTTGCGCCGTGACGTTTGGAAAGGCGTTCGCGGTCCGGGCCAAGGATGGTGGAAAGATGGGCAAACTCCGGCACCGGCAAGCCCAGAGCCTCATAGAGGGCTACCTGTTTGGGAGTGTTCGAAAGATGGTCGTCGCCGCGGATGACATGGGTTATCTTCATCGCAGCGTCGTCGACAACCACCACATAGTTGTAGACCGGCACTCCCGAAGAACGAACAATGATAAGATCGCTCACCACCTCGTTGGCAAATTCCACCGGACCGTGAACAAGGTCATGAAACTTGATCGGGTGCTCAGGAATCTTCAGGCGGATGGCGGCAGCTTCTCCGGCGGCCACGCGGTGCTTGGCATCATCTGGATCCAGCTTTCTGCACTTGCCCGAGTAGATTTGCGGCGTATGCTCGGCAACCGCCCGCTTCCGCTCTCGCTCCAATTCTTCCGCTGTGCAAAAACAATAGTATGCTTTTTGTTCTTCGACGAGCCGCAGGGCGGTGGTCCGGTAAACATCCATTCGGTCGGTCTGGCGGTACGGACGATAAGGGCCATCGATATCGGGGCCTTCGTCCCAATCCAGGCCAAGCCACTTCAAGTCGTTTAAGAGCTGAGTCTCATAACGAGCTTCGCTGCGCTCCAGATCGGTGTCCTCAATCCGCAGAACAAAAATGCCCTTCTGGCGACGTACAAAGAGCCAGTTGAAGAGGGCCGTGCGAGCATTACCTACATGGATTTGTCCGGTGGGTGAGGGAGCAAAACGCGCGCGAATTTTTCCTGCCATCTATTTGATAGTAGCATTTTGAGCTGCTGGTTTCTGGCTCCCGGCTGCTAGGTAAACAAGAAATCTCAATTGGGGTGGGCATACCCCGCCGTTATCCTGACAATCTCTTAGCAACACTGCAGGTTTCAGCCTCATCTCAATTCTTTGTAGCAGCTTCTCAGGATGTAGTTCATGCCTTCCAGCGCCGTTGGTCCTTTGGTTCTTTTTCTTTCAGTCCTTCTGGTGACGGCCCATCTGCTTGGATATCTCTTTGCTAAATTGCGCCAACCACGAGTGATTGGCGAGATTCTGGCAGGAATCGCTTTGGGCCCCTTTGTTCTGGGAAAGTGGAGCGGCTTCGCCAGTCTGTTGCAATTGAACATACATTCTTCAGAGAAGAAGGCTGCCCTGGATCTGATCTACTGGATGGGCCTATTGCTGTTGATGTTTCTTTCCGGCGCGGAGACCAAAACTCTATTTCAAAGGCACGAACGGAAACAGATTACATGGCTGGCGATCGCGGGCACGGGCTTGCCCTTTTTTGCCATGCTGGCTGTAGCATCCATTCTGCCTTTGGCCTGGTTTATGGGCAGTAAAGGTAATCGTGGTTCCCTTTTGCTGGTCATGAGTATTGCCGTTGCGGTAACTTCGATTCCCGTGATTTCGCGAATATTCTTTGATCTGAAGATATTGCACACAAGATTTGCCCGCCTTGTGTTAGGGGTAGCCGTACTCGAAGATATCGGGCTTTGGGCGGTGCTCGCGATTGCCACGGCGTTGGCAGCTTCTTCCAGGTTGCCTGAAAAGAAAATCGTTGCTCATGTTGGTATTACGCTTTTGTATTTCCTCATAGGACTGGCACTTGCCCCCCGAATCTTCAAGCGTATTTCCAAGTCCAGATTCAATGTCTTGGCCATCAACTCTCCGGTTACATATACCTTGCTGATCGCGTTTACCTATATTGCGATTGCCGGCCTTATGGATGTCAACCTCGTATTTGCAGCTTTTCTTGCGGGTTTTGCGGTGTCGCGGAAGCGTTTAGGAGAAGCCTTGGAGGCGATCTCGCGCTTTTCTTTTGCATTCTTTATTCCGCTGTATTTCGCGCTGGTGGGTTATAGCCTGGTTTTTGGCAAAGCTTTTTCAGTACCTATGTTGGTGGCGTTTCTGGCCGGGGCTTGCCTTCTCAAATTGGCTTCGGTGGCGCTGGGAGCGCAACTGGCAGGGTTCCGCGGTCTCGACATTGTGAACTTAGCGGTTGCAACCAATGCTCGTGGAGGCCCCGGAATTGTGCTGGCCAGCGTGGCTTTTGAAGCAGGCATCATCAGTTCTGCTTTCTATACCACACTGGTCTTGGTTGCGGTATTGACTTCCCAGGCGGCCGGAGCATGGCTGGAGTTTGTTCTTAGAAAGGGATGGCCACTGCTGTCGGCTGAATCCGGCGAGAGCGTCCATGTTGTTCCCAAAGAAGCGCCGGATACATTAGCGGCTTGAATTTCATGCGGTCGAGCACTCGCGGCTTGTCTTCAGATGGGTTTGAGTGATGCGGTCGTGCCAGCCCAGCCTGTCTTCATCGATTAAGGCCCAGGCAAAACCCAAGCCGAAGGAACAGCAGGAAAGCAGGCTGGCCAGTGCACGCCAGCGGCGCAGGGATCGAGAGACTGGTCCACCTTCAAAAGTACAAAGCTCAAGCTGGGCCATTCTCATGCCGGGTGTGCCGGGCGAGTAGACCAGAAATAGATATTGGTAAACCAGCCACAACAAGGCGCTCACCACCGATGTGACTACCAGAACCAGGCGTGGTTGAGGCAAATCGCGCACTGCCATCAGGTAAATCGAGATGAAAGCAGCGCTCGCGACCAGCACAATCAGCAGGTCCACGAGTCCGGCAAACGCACGTTGCTGGAGCGCGGCGGATTGAGGAGGCACTTCGACCCATGGTTCGGTGCGTTGAGTGGCTGGTTCCAATTGGATATCGGTAAAGGCCGGAAGCAGGTCCATCTGCTCAACGGGTGGCGCTTCCAGAATACGCGGTGTTTCAAAGACGGGCTCCGCCAGTTCGAAGTCTTCGATTTCGTCTTTGCCGCTAGAAACAAAGACTGGCTGCACGGAAGCTGGGCGGCGGAACTCGATAATCTTGGGCGCCTCGGGCCTCACGACAACCGGCGTAGCCACAGGCTGGTCGCTCTCCCCGTGATTTTGCATGGAAGAAGTCGCTGAGTCGCTGAAATCCAATGGCAAGGTGGCGCTCGGGTCAAGTCGCCGGCGCCTTTTGGCCCGGTGCTCCTGAACCCGCGAGATCACTTCTTCTCGCCAGGGCTGTATGGCATCTTCGTTCGAATTCATTTTGCCTTTCTGAAAGCTGGCATGTTACCTTGCCCCTTCAGACACATCAGCATGAAGTCCCAACACAAGTTTGTTATCACAGCAATTTTGCTTTGTCACCTGTTTCTCGGCGTTCCGCTAGTTATCAGCCAGGCGCAGCCCTCCACGGAGCAGCGTGACGCTAAGAGCCGGCTGGGCCAGAAGCTTCCAATTTCGGCCACGGAAGGCGAACCGATCACGATCACGGCGCGCGAACAGGAAAAAGCCGGCGATGTTTATACTCTGCGCGGCGATGTTGAAATTCAATTCAGGAACAGCACGCTGAAGGCAGACACCATTACCTACAACAGCAGCACTGGAGAGATAACTGCAACAGGTAATCTTGTGTTTGATGGCGGCCTCCACGATGAACACATTACGGCCAGCCATGGCAGTTACAACGTCCGCAGCCAAACCGGCAGTTTTTACGAGGTCGCAGGGACCACGGGGGCACGATTTAAAGGGAGGAATGTTGTGCTCACTTCCTCCAGCCCAATCGCCTTTTCCGGCAAACGAGTGGAAAAAACCGGTCCGGAAGAATACGTGATCCACGACGGCACGATTACATCCTGCGAACTTCCGCATCCCAAGTGGATATTCAGCGCTTCGACCATCAGGATTGAGGTGGGCGATTCGGCAAAAATCTACAATACCGTTTTCAAGGTCAAGGGAGTTCCGGTCGTTTACCTGCCATTTGCTTCGCCTCCGGTGGAAAGGCTTGGACGCCAGAGCGGATTTCTGATTCCTACGCTCGGAACTTCATCGCGAAAGGGCACGATTCTGGGGGAGTCTTTCTACTGGGCAATTGATCGAAGCATGGACGCAACGGTGGGAGCGGAATATTTCTCCAGGCGCGGATGGGCGCTTCACGACAATTTTCGGGCCCGGCCCAGCGACAAGGCCTATCTCAACTTTGATCTCTTCAGCGTAATTGACCGGGGCTTTGGCCCTCTCAAACAGGATCAGGGTGGCGAGGACATCAAGCTGAATGGAGAGGCCATCTTGCCCTACGATATCCGAGGGGTAGCTTCCCTGAACTATCTCAGCTCATTTGTTTTCCGGCTGGCATTCACCGAGAACTTCTCCCAAGCAGTGAACTCTGAAGTGAAGTCAATCGCTTTTTTATCGAAAACCCTGGGAGGATTTTCGCTCAACACTTTCGCCTCCCGCTACCAGAATTTTGAAAGCACCAACGCGGGTGATCTGGTCACAATTTTTCATGCTCCCGGCATTCAGCTTTCCAGCGTGGATCAGCGAATAGGCCGCTTGCCCTTGTACTGGAGCTTTGATGCAGCAACCGAGGGGCTGCGCCGAACTGAACCCGGATTCGACACGCCCAACCTGGTAGGCCGGTTTGACATCAACCCCAGGGTTTCATTGCCTTTGTTTTTTGGTGGATGGACTGTTCGTCCGGAAATTGCCTTGCAGAACACCTTTTATACGGAGGACAGAATTGCGAGCGGGGGCGTCGGTACCGCCATCCAGGATGCGGCGAATCGTCGCTCGGTTGAAACTGATGTGGAGCTTCGTCCACCAACACTGGGCAGGATATTTGACCACACCCTGGCTGGCAGAAAGGTAAAACACACGATCGAACCGCGGCTGGTATACCGAAATGTCAGCGGCATCGACAATTTTCCTGCGATCATTCGTTTTGATTTTCGGGACATCGTCAGCGATACCAATGAATTCGAATACGCTCTGACCCAACGGCTTTATCTGAAGCGTTCCAGCGGGGATTGTGCCGATGAAGCGCCAACGACGGCAAACCCCGCCCAGCCACAGGAAGCCAATTCAGGAAACTGCACGCCTGCGGGCGCCAATGAATTCATTAGCTGGGAGGTCAAGCAGAAATATTTCTTCGATCCAAACTTTGGGGGCGCGCTTGTAAATGGCAGGCGCAATGTGCTCACCACCACTGCGGACTTTGCCGGCATTGCATTTTTGACCGATCCCAGGAGATTTTCTCCAGTGGTTTCCAAGCTGCGGATGCGCACAAGCGCCAACACGAGCGTTCAGTGGCAGCTTGACTACGATTCGAAAAAAGGCCGGATCAACGCGAGCACCTTTTACACCACATTCCACATCAGCAATTTTTTTGTGGAGGGCAGCCACGCTTTTTTCCATGTTCCGGGAGAGATTTTCGTTACCAACCCGATTCCCACATGTCCTCTTTCGGGCCCTCTTCCTGTGAACTGCACTCCGGCACAATTCAACCAGTTTCGAGCGCTGGTTGGTTATGGCAGCCCCACCAAGCGCGGCTTGAGCGCGGCTGTTAACATTGGCTTCGACTCGACTTTCAGTTTCATCCAGTATGGAGCCGCCCAGGCAGCTTATAACTGGGATTGCTGCGGACTCAGCTTTGAATACCGTAGATTTGCACTGGGGGCCGTGCGAAATGAGAACCAATACCGGTTTGCCTTCACCTTGGCCAACATTGGATCGTTTGGAAATCTAAAGCGGCAGGAAAGACTCTTCTGAGCATTGGGTAAATCGGTAATTTTGTAATTGGGTAAACTTGCACTCTTTC
>DASZFK010000413.1:0-7604 GCA_035939855.1 Candidatus Angelobacter sp. | reverse complement strand
TTCTGATTTGTCAGCCACAAATACCTCATGCACCGGGGATTTGGACTCGTATTTCAGGGCTTGCTGCACGGATGAGGCTATGACGTATTTGCGAATGCTTTTGCATTTGCATTTCTGTGGATAAGTTTTAGGAAATATGCGGTTTTATTGAGGTTTTCTCGCACTTGCGCCGTTCTTGATTTTGGCATTCTGAAGTGGCCCACTTCGGCAGTTTAAATTGGCCCACCTTGGGCAAAGCGAACTCCGTAGTCTGATTGAGTGAAAACTTGATCGGAGGGGGAGTTGGATTGGAGAGTCAAGGTGGAGATATTCGAACAGATTCGACGGGAGTATGAGTTTGGAGTAGGAACGATTCAGGGAGTGTCACGGAAGCTGGGAGTGCATCGGCGCATGGTGCGGGAGGCGATTCGAAGTTCGGTTCCAGTGCGCAGAAAGAAGACCGAACGGCCCCGGACGAAGCTGGTTCCAGCAGTAGCTTTTATCGAAGAGATTTTGCAAGCGGACCGTAAGGCACCCCGCAAGCAGCGGCACACTGCGCACCGCATCTGGCAACGGATACGCGCGGAAGTGCCGGGCTGCACGGCGGCCGAGCGCACGGTACGGCAGTACGTGGAGCAGCGTAAGCAAGCCCTGGGATTGGCAGAGCGCGAGATCTTCGTGCCGCAGAGCTACGACTGGGGCGTCGAAGCCCAGGTCGATTGGTATGAAGCCTATGCTGACCTGGACGGCGAACGGGTGAAGCTGCAGGTATTTTCGCTCCGTTCGATGGCCAGCGGAGCGGCCTACCATTGCGCCTATCTGAGGGCCACCCAGCAGGCATTTTTGGAAGCGCACGAGTTGGCGTTCCATTACTTTGGTGGTGTCTTTCACCGTCTTCGCTACGACAACCTTTCCAGTGCGGTGAAGAAGATCCTGCGCGGCTACGAGCGCGAACTGACGGCGCGCTTCATCGCCTTCCGTTCGCACTGGCAGTATCAGGCCGATTTCTGCACGCCCGGGGAAGGCCACGAGAAGGGTGGCGTCGAAGGCGAAGTAGGTTACTTCCGCCGCAATCACTGGGTTCCCATACCTGTAGCCGGCGATCTTGCGGAACTGAACGCCAAGCTACTGGTCGATTGCCATGACGATGAGAACCGCAGGATTGCGGGCCGCCAGGAGAGTGTCGGTGTGTTGTTACTGACCGAGAAGGAACACCTGCTGCCACTCCCCGCGGAAGACTTCGAGTTGGCGGAAGTCAGCTTTCCCAAAGTTGATCAGGCGGGATGTGCGAAGGTGTTAACGAACTTCTACTCGGTGCCGCTGAAAGCAGGTTCGGTGGTGGAGGCCCGCGCCTACTCCAGCGTGGTTAAGTTCCGGCAGAACGGCGAACCTGTGGCGCAGCACCAGCGCAGTTATGCGCGTTCGCAGCAGATCCTCGATCTCGAACACTACCTTGAAGTGCTGGAACGAAAACCCGGAGCCTTGCGCGGATCCAAGCCACTGGCGCAGTGGAGGGCGCAAGGCCGGTGGCCGGAGAGCTATGACCAGCTATGGGAGTTGATGAATGAGAAGCATGGACGCCAGTGTGGAACGCGATCCATGGTGGCGATCATCGGCCTGGGCCGCGAATTCGGCTACGCCAAGCTGGAAACGTCGGTGGCCCAAGCGATGGTGCTGGGCTGCACGGATGTGGCTGCCATCCGTCATCTGCTCATGAGCGACGCGCTTCAGCACGCGGTCGCAACCACCATCGAGATCGGTGCCCTGGCTGCCTACGAACGGCCGGTGCCTACTATGGCCGAGTATAACCAGTTGCTGACCATGGAGGTGCCGGCATGAGTATGGAAGCCGCAAGCATCGCTCAACACTGCCAGACTTTGCGATTGGTCGCCATCGGCGCTCAGTTCGCATCGTTGGCCGCAGAAGCCCGGCAACACAACCACTCCCATCTCCATTACCTGGAAGCGCTGCTCCAGGCCGAGACCGAAGAACGCGAACGTCGCTCGATCCAACTGCGGCTCAAGGATGCGCACCTGCCCCGGATGAAGACGCTGGAGGAGTTCGACTTTGCGCAGTCGCCCCACCTCCCGGCTTCGCGCATCCGGGCCCTGGCCGAAGGCGGCTATCTGGAACGCTCCGAACCAGTACTTCTGGTGGGCGAACCGGGCACCGGGAAAACTCACTTGGCCACCGGCTTGGCCATCGCCGCCTGCCGCCAGAGGAAGCGCGTGCGCTTCACGACGGCTGCCGCACTGGTCAACCAACTGGTCGAGGCCCAACGCGAACAGAGTCTCAGTCGGATGCTGGCACGCTGGTCACGCGTGGAACTGATCGTGATCGATGAACTGGGCTATGTCCCGCTGGCCGAGGTGGCCGCCGAACTGCTCTTCCAGGTGATCGCCGAGCGGGCGGAAAAAGCGGCCATCATCGTGACCACCAACTTACCGTTCTCCGAATGGCCGCAGGTCTTTACCAATGCCCGGCTCTGCAAGGCCGTGCTCGACCGGCTGACCGACCAGGCTCACATTATCGAAACAGGTTCGGAGTCGTATCGCTTTCGCAGAACCTTGCGCAAGAAACGCAAGGATTGATCCTGAGGATTGAGTTCCGTTCTGCCTCCGCTCCGCCCTTCGGGCTACGCTCCGGCAGAACAGAACTCGATCCTCTTAACCCTTAACGCCTTAAGGTGGGCCAGAACAAACCGCCGAAGTGGGCCAAACCAACTTGCCAAAAGCAGTTCTGTAGGTTTGTCATACTTCCTGTGTAGAGAGGGAGAAAGAAAAACAATATGTGCGGTGCATTAAATGAAATTTTAGAGACAACTGCGGTCGGTGAAGATGTGGGGAAAATCTGTATCCGCTGCGGGAAAGCGATTGAAAGCTTTGAGGCCATTCATCGGTCGAGTGACGGCGAGATTGTCCGTCAAGCTTGTTTCAATGACCTGAATGATGAGGATGCTCACTTTTACGAGGAACTGCCGACGATATATGTTTTCCGCTTTCACAGTTGCCGAACTCAGAGAGATGTTGCCGCCATTAACAAATTACAGACTGTGGCAACAACGCTCAACTGATGATTTAACATTACTTGGAAAACAGTCGATTACAAATTACAGCATCAAAGACGACAAATATGACGAATTAATTGCCGAGACCGAAGCCGATGCAAGAGCCAAAATGCTCGTGTATTTGCTGGAGAAAAAGCTTGTTTAACGCAGCAAGCCATGAACAATGTCCCAGAGACCTAAAAGCAAAAGAGCGATGAGACCTATTTCGAGAATGCAGTAATGAATCAGGCCAAAAGTCTTTTCCATTTTTTGACGGGTCATATGAGTGTTTCTTACCTCTCTCAATTACTTGAGATTTCAATGTTACAAACGTAACGTAATCGCCTAGGTGAGCTGGGTCAACCGTACCAAAGTAACCCAGAAGATACATTGGTTGTCACTCAATAACCCCCGTCTCCACGAGCGCCTCATAAAGCCTCGCAAGTTTTTCTGCCCGATTCCTGACCTTGTACAGATACCGAACTGACACCCCTAAACGCTCCTGGGCCTCCCTTCTGCCGGGTCACGCTGAAAGTCCCGCGCTTGTTCGGTCGGATGTAGTCGGTGAAAATTATTCGTTCGTGTGGGTAATAATCTAAGAGGGGACTAACCCATTGAAAAAACATCATAAAAAAGTGAAATGTAACAGGAGATTTTGTTCGACTTGCGGGGTTCTAAGTAAAAGGACGGCTAACACCCGAAAAAATAGAAGTTGCACCTATTTTTTAAAGCATTGCAAATACAAGAGTTAGGTGGGGGTGAGTGTGGTGAGGATTTTGGAGGTAATTCTCGTGATTCCAGCTTTGGCTCTGGCCCTCGGAATCGCAATTGTGGGTGTAATCCACGTTTATAAATATGTGAAATATGAACTCTCCAAATAATTCTGGTCTGGTTGCTGTTCGTGAAAATGCAGTTACCTTCTCGTGAACAACGATTAGTTCAGAATTGGAGGATTCATGGACCAATATTCAGGCGTCCGCAGTATTTCCCTTGCCTGATGTTCTTCGTTCGCTCGGTCATTCCGAGATGAAAAAGAGGACAGGCAAAATGGAATGGACAATGAAATGTCCGTTCCATCAACCGAAGAAAAACAGCACATCCTTTTCATTCACAAATGAAAAATTCAATTGCTTTTCTTGCGGGGAGCATGGAAAAGGCGCGATTGACCTGCTGATGAAGCTCAAGAAAATTGGGTTTCAAGAAGCGGTTACTTTAACTCGGTAAAACAGCTCCAACAAACGGCGTTGAGCCGATTTATGTGCAGCCTTCAACCAATACTGATACAACAGAGACAATTTCCGAAAATAAGCCATTTGAGGGTAAGTATGAAAAATATTATGTGCCTTCAGACTGGCTGAAAGCTCGGGGATTAAGCGAAGAAACTTTGAAGGTCTTCGGAGTCGGGCAGTACAATAATCCGGCCCGCAAGAGTATGTATACCGGCAAGGTTCTGTTTCCCATCAAGTATGCGCGCGACCCGAAAGATTTATTCCTATCACCAAGGTCAATTGACACTGTTTTCCACGTGTGTTCACAGAATTTCGCAGGCTTCCTGGTCTGGCGGGAGGTCGGCTGCTTGGCTAGTTTTCCTCAATGGGCTGCTTAGGTTGGTTGCTTTCCAGAAGCCGCGTTTTCTCGGGCGGATTGCAACAAACGCGTTAGTTCTTGATCGTCAATGCCAGATGCTCGAACCTGTTCCCGCAAGGGCGCGAGAATCTCATCCAGCGATTGCGGACCGCGAAGGGGCATGCCTGGCTCGGACTGACACCCTTATACTACTGCTGCCGATCATTTTTTGTGAAACGCTCCACCCACGGCCTGCACTAACAATAGGGGGTGTATCTCTATGGCTAACCAAGACGATGAAAAGGAGAGGCAGCGCCTGGCTGAGGTCTACTCCGGCATGCCAGATGGAGAATTGGCCAGCATTGCGGCAGAGCCGGGGGCGCTCACCGATGTGGCGCGCCGCGTCTTAAACGAGGAAATGGATCGCAGGGGAAAACTCGAATCTGTAGATATCGAAGACGAGAGTTTGCCGGTTGACGCCGACATTGCGGAATCTCAGGATGTCGTCGTGATTCGAAAATTCAGGGACATACCTGAAGCGTGGATGGCTAAAGGAAGGCTTGATTCGTCTGGCATCGAATGTTGGCTCATCGACGATAATATGGTCCGCCTCGACTGGTTCATCTCCAACTTTCTTGGAGGAGTTAAGCTGCAGGTCAAACAGGAGGATGCTGCGATAGCCAACGAAATCTTGGAACGACCCATTCCCGAAAGTTTCGATGGCGAGGGAACCGAGGATTAGATTGTTTGACTTCTGTCAGTAGAACAGACCTGGGTAAAGAAATGCGCTACGGATAGTTTCCGCGTCTTGTTGCGACAGGCCGCAGGCGCGCACGACGTCATACCATTTGCCGGCCTGGACCGCCATCTCATTCAACGTCTTTTCCGCTTCTTCTTTTTCCAGAAGAAAACGAACATGTTGCGACAGAAGATTCCTGACGTTGGCGTAACGCCCTAGATCACCTGACTCCATGGCAAGGTCGCGGCGATCCCGGGCGATGACTGGAGAGGGGGGCAAATCGTAGGCGGGGGACAATTTCCAGTGCTTGTCCTCGTCCTTGTCGTTGGCAATAACAGCATGGTTGCGGGGATGATCGTCGAGGTTGGAAATCATCGCATTGAAACACATGCGCCGGAATAGCTCTTGAGCGTCTTTCCTGGGTTCAGCGACGATCCGCCGCACTTCTTCAGCGAGAAGCACGTAAGACCAACGATCTCTCTGTTGTGGGGAGTCTTCGGCGCGCAAGATTGTCAGGGCGCTAACCATGCGCGCGCGCAGGTAACCCTCCTCAACTTTCTCGCGATCAAAACGTTTGATCAATAAAACATCTTTTCCACCAACTGTCTCCATCCGGCTTTCTGCCGTGCTGATGCCGCATTCGCGGGCCAGCCGCAGCATTGCGTGTTCTACACGGGTATTGTTCCAGCGATCATCGGGCCGATTAAACTTTGCGATCCAGAGAGCATTTTGGTCCTCGATCACTGCCTTAGGCCGCGCTCCACCCATTGAGGTTCCGAGCAGCAATAACTCCTGCACCTGGGGAGCTGCAGGGTCATTTGGCAGTTCATCCTTTATCAGGGCTTCGGCCAGGTTCTGAAGCTTCTCAAGTTGAATGGTTTGATTGAATTTCCGCAGCGGGGCCGGCGGCACCTGGTTTGATCCAAAGCCGAGCGCGCCTGCCCGATCATCCGCTGATTGCAACAGGTAGTCGAGTTCGCCCAGCCTTGCTTTTCCGGCGTGCTTCTCGATGACCAGGCGGCCCCAATAGTCAGGGCCGGCGTCTCTCAGGGCGCCGAACACTCCATGCAACTGGATGGTCTCGTAGGTTTTGTTGGCAAGCAAAAGTTCCACCGGATCGATGGCGACGGCCTTGGGATGATTCAGATACGAGCGGCCATATACGAATCTGCCGAGAGGTACTCCCGTGCCAGTCGTGCTGAGTACAAATTTGCCGGCGGTGACAGCAGAGACAGCGCCCGGCAAAGTGATGTAGACAAAGCACTCCTCGGCGGAATTAGAAGTCATTGTCCAGACCTTTGCTCTTGCGCGCCCGCTCGCCTACAGTCACCATAGCGAGGCCGGCCTCATCCGATTGAGGATCTGCTAACTCCGTAAATGGAGAGAGAAGACCGTAGACCCAAAGCAGCGCCGTGTAAACCGCTATGCTGGTAGAGGGCTTTCCATTTTCCGCAGCTCTAATAGCACGTGGGCCAGCCCCGATTTTTTCCGCGACCTCTTCGATCGTTAACTTTCGCCTCAGGCGGGCTACACGCAGGCCATTCCCAATCTTTTTAAGGGCCTGTTCCACCGGATATGGAACGGCCATCAGCAATGGGTTCCGAGCGACCACTATTCGATCATTATATTCCCTCAAGAGCGTATTAAGACAGTTAATATGCTCTTAAGAGCATATTGAGATGAATGGATTGACGCAAGCGTTTAGCCCCAATACCGTTCACTTAAGAAACGGTGTTGTTGAAATCAACCGCATAGCTGCCCGGCAGGATTCATCAGGCTGGGGCAGGCTAGCCAACCAGCGCCGCAGGCGCGGCTGAAAATAGCCCGGCATGGAGCGTTAGTTAGCGGAATGCCGGGTAAACAATCAGGTTCCACAAAGTCCCGCAGGGACGGCTGAGTCATTCTCCCAAGGGGAACAATCCCATGCCGTTTCAAAATCATCTTGAGTTCATCATCAAATTTCTTCCTGGCATGATGCTGCACCTGATTGCGGATATAACGAATTGTGATGCTTGTGTATGACGGGGAGAATCATTGTGCCGACTCAGTCGTCCCTGCGGGACTCTCATCCCGTGTGGAACCAGGACCCGGCACTCCGCTAACGCTGCGTGCCGGGCTACTTTCGGGTCGTGCCTACCGGCACTTTGTTTTAAGATGACGACAGAATCTCTCCAGCGGTGACCGCTCAGCTATGCTGTTGATGAAACAGGTTCCTCTTAACTTAAGTGAACGGTATTGAGTTTAGCCCGTTATGCAGGCGATAACGAGGATTTT
>DASZFK010000412.1:0-19383 GCA_035939855.1 Candidatus Angelobacter sp. | reverse complement strand
GGTAGGCTTCCGTTGGCAAGCTGGATCAATCAAGAAAAACTCTTGGAACGAGTTGGTGGTGACCAGGAATTGTTGGTAAGCATGGCGAGCCTGTTCCCTGAAGAAGTACAGAAGTGCATGGTTGCGTTGGAGGTTGCGCACTCGGCCAAAAATGCACGCGAGGTCCAAATCAATGCCCATACGCTTAAAGGTATCTGCAATATGTTTGACGCCACCGAGGCCGCCAACGCGGCACTCGACTTGGAAATGACAGCCCACGACGGCTCTCTCGGCTCTGAGACCCAGATCAACACCCTTCGAGTCGAATTGGATCGAGCTGTGGAGGCGATAAAGCAGTTCCACGCGACCTTAGGTCAAAGGTAGTTCTTCTCTGTTAGCTGGCTTTCCGTTTGGACTTAACCAACAAGATGGCCATTGTCTAGCACTCTCTAGTAACCATCCACCTTTCTTTGTAAATCGTGATATTAAGTGTTGATTACTGTTCAAAATAAGATTCCAAGGCTGAATTCTTCACAAAGACTGTCTTAACGTGCTCGAAAGGGAAAAGCCTGACTCTTCCGTCTACATTTGTAACATGTCAGTTCAATGAGTGGCGTGTTATAAGGGTCTCAAGGAATAAACCTATCTAGAGGCCAGCACGTCCCGCTACAGACTTTACTGCCTGTACCGGATTGATGTGTGTCCGGTAGATGTAATATCCACAAATTTTATTAAGGAGAAGGTAATCATGAACAAACTCTCGGCTGGACTCTGCGCTGTGATTCTTGCGCTGTCTGCAGGAGCATCGGCACAGACTGCTGATTGGAAAGGTTTCTATATTGGTGGCAACGCTGGAGGAGTGAAAGGCAGCTCAGACTCATTTACCAGCACTGTATTCAGTCCAACTGGCTATTTTGCGCTTTCCAGCATTCCGGCCATAGCTGCGGCTGGTAACCAGAAACTGAGCCCACGCGGATTCACGGGCGGCGGACAAGTCGGCTACAACTTTCAGCACAATCATTTCGTTCTGGGGTTCGAGACAGATTTTGGCGCGATGCACGTCAACGATGACTTCGTGAGCACCACGACATATCCCTGCTGTGCTCCTACTGCGCTAACCGTGAAGCAGACCGTCAGCACCGACTGGCTTTGGACTGCCCGTCCCCGGTTCGGAGTTGCCGGAGGACCGGTGCTGCTGTATGGCACGGCCGGGGTTGCAGTAACCAATATGAATTACCAAGCGCTCTTTCTCGACACGTTCGCTTCTGCGCACGAGAGCGGCAGCGTGGATGAGATTCGTCCGGGCTGGGTAGCAGGTGGTGGCGTCGAGTTCAAGATTGGCGGCGGAAAACATTGGACGATGAGAGGTGAATACCTGTTCGCCGACTTTGGCCAAGTGAAGACAACCAGCACCAACCTTACAGCATTCACTCCGCCTATTCCATTCCCGACAAATGTTTTTACGCATCAATCAGAGCTGCAACAGCATATCTTCCGCACAGGATTCAACTATCGCTTCTAACCTTACAGAGGCCGGTGTTCAAGCCGGCCTCTGTAGATTCCAACGTTTCATAGATTGTCGATGGCCCCTGCGGTCGTCCTTTATTTTTTACCTCAGACAGCTCTGGTAGAATCCCCGAGATGCCCCATGAACCAGCGCTCTATCTGGAAGATCTCTACGTAGGCCAGCGATTCACGTCTGATAGCTATCGGATAGAAGAAGACCGGATCAAAGCATTCGCAACAGAATTCGATCCGCAGCCCTTCCATCTTGATGAGGCAGCCGCGAAGGGCACAGTGTTTGGCGGGTTGGCGGCTAGTGGATGGCATACCGCCGCAGTGGCCATGCGTCTTCTAGTCGATGGAGGCCTCCCGTTGGGCAACGGCATTATTGGACTCGGTGGCGAATTGGCGTGGCCGAACCCGACCAGACCTGGAGATACTCTGCACGTCGAAAGCGAGGTCATTGATATTGTGCCTTCTCGCTCAAAACCCAACCAGGCAATCGTCAAAATCAAGAGCACCACTCTGAATCAAGATGGCCAGCCCGTGCACATATTTACATCAAAAGTCCTCGTCTTCAAACGCGCAAAGTGAGCGGCGTCCCGCCAAAACGACTGAATGCAACCCGCAATGCTAAGATTGAAAAACCTTTATGCGCACCGGAATCACAATCGGAATTATCGGATTATTTCTAATGCTCTTCGCCCATGCGGGAACCCATTCGCAACAGGCCCAGGCAAATGGTGAGAATCATTCCGTTTGGGATGGCGTCTACACCCCCGAACAGGCGAAACGTGGTGAAGAAGTCTATGTAACTCGTTGTTCAACCTGTCACGGTGCAAAGCTCGAAGGCGTGGAAGATGCCCCATCGTTGACGGGCAAGAGCTTTCTGGATGGCTGGGACGGCTTGACCCTCGGCGCGCTGTTTGAGAAGGTTCGAAAGAAAATGCCGCGTGACAATCCCGGCCAGCTCAGCCGCCAGCAATACCTTGACGTAGTAGCGTACGTGCTGAGCGCCAATAAAATTCCGGAAGGAAAAGCAGAACTCCCGCAAGAGCTCGAGTCGCTCAGGCTGATTCGAATCGATGCGGTAAAGCCTTCGAAGTAGCACTCAGCCGTCAGCACTCAGCATGCAGCCCGCTCGGCTTTTGGGCTAACGAATGCAGCATCGTGGGCATGGTTGGTGTTGGGAACCTTTAGCCACGAATTCACACGAATAGACATGAATCGGAAAAGGTCGTCAGGCGTTCCAGCTAGCTTTTTACCGGCGCGATTAGCGTGTGAATATATCCCGTCCTCGCAAAGAGAAACTACTG
Source organism: Candidatus Angelobacter sp. (assembly GCA_035939855.1). Classification (GTDB taxonomy): domain Bacteria; phylum Acidobacteriota; class Terriglobia; order Terriglobales; family Acidobacteriaceae; genus Angelobacter. The sequence continues at coordinate 16,585 of DASZFK010000412.1, read as the reverse complement.
ACTGTATCCATGCCCACGATTCTGTCTCCCTTCAGCCCGAAAAGCCGAGCGGGCTGAATGCTAAGTGCTGAGTGCTGAGTGCTAACGGCTATCTCCCCTCTCGTTTTTGCGCCACAACCAAACCCCGCGGCGTGGGCAACAGCACCACCGAAATCAAGCCTTCCTGCTCCATGCGCAACGCGGCTTCGCGGACGGTCTTCAAGTGCGAGCTGGCATCGTGCATCAGGATCAGGCCATGAGGATTGATTTGCGGAAGAAAGTAGCGGACCTCAGGTTCACGCAATTCCGGCAATGAGTCGCAGAACAGGATATCGATGGTTCCACTGACCTTCATCTTAAGGCTGGATTCGCAGCGGTTGTCCACCCATTTTTGCAGGCCGGCGCTCACGATCTTCTCTTTGGCTTTCGCGAAGATGGCCGCGTCGGGTTCACAGGTCACGATCTTGCCAAATCCGTTCTGCTTGATCCCTTCGGCCATGTAGACGGTGCTCACGCCCAAAAAAGTTCCAGTCTCGACCACTGTAGTGGGCTTGACGGTGGTCATAAGACATTTCAAAAACTCCAGGACCTCGACTTCGGCTGTCATGGTGTCAAACATTCTCCAGCGTTCCGGATGAGGGCACTCCAGCGTGGCGCGATGATATTCGGGCTTGGGATCGTTTCCGTGTTGGTTCACGTGCTCGAAAACACGCTGGACCGGATCCTTTTTGCGAAATCGACGCCTCGCAATGATCAAAAGAATAATTCCTGCAATCGCGGTCAAAAGCCCGGCAAATTGAGCGTTGCTCATGCCGAAGATCACTCGCGGATTGATGCGTATGAATTCGACCAGAAACCGCTCGATGCCAAAGAGCACCAGAAATTCGCCGGTAATCACGCCCGTCGCGAGCGGATGCTGAAGAGCCCGCTTTCCTCTGCGCCACAGATACCAGAAGATGAGAACACCCGCAAGGAACTCATAGATGGGCGTGGGATACACACGGCAATCCTGTGGCCAGCCCCATTGCACACAGGTTTCCGTTGTGGGCACCAAGCCATGAGGAAAAGCCATGCCCCACGGCCATGGCCAGGCTGTCGGCTTGCCATAATCTCCATCGCCTGAAATCAGGCAGCCGATCCTGCCAACCGCATAGCCAATGGCGACTGCCGGACTACAGACATCCAGCATCTTGAGCATGCCGATGCGATATCTGTGTCCCAGATATAAGAGGGCTGCGATTCCCGCAGTGAAGCCGCCGAACCATGCAAATCCACTCTGAAACCAGGTAAAGATGGCCCGGCTGGCGAACATCGACCACGTTGGCCGGTCTGCTGGAGTGTCAAAAATGTGCCAGAGCTTTGCGCCCAGGATGCCGGCCAGAACCATCCACAGAACTACCGATTGCGGATCGATTTCCAGCTTGCGCCGTTGCGCTTCAGCGCGCAAAACAAAAAAAGAAATCACAAAGGCCAGCCACATCAGCAGGCCAAAGGTGGGTATCGAAAGCGGTCCAATATGGATGAAAGGAAGCAGTTCTTTGCCTCGATAAGACTGTTTCCCAGTATACAAAATCGCTTACTTAGCATTCAGCAGTCAGCAATCAGCATTCAGCCGCGTAACCACACCAAGGGCGTGGTCCATTGAAAGGCTAACTTCCTGGCGAGTTTCTCAACGGACATGCAATCGGGTGATCGCGCGTGATCGGGAGATCGGGTGATCGGTTTTGGAACAGTCATTGATTTCAAGCACCTTATCGTTGCAGTTAGTCGAGAGCCCGCTCGTCATTTTTGGCTGAAGGAATGCGGCTTCGTGGACATGTTTAGTGCAGGAAAACTTCAGCCACGAATAAACACGAATGCACACGAATCAAAAAAGTGAGTTTCCAAACTGATCAAGCCCACGATGCTGTCTTTCTTCAGCCCAAAATGTCGAGCGGGCTGATGCTGAGAACGTAAGCAAAAATCAATAGACTTTCGACTAAGCTAAAACTCGGTCTGACTGCTCTCTGATTCGTGTTCATTCGCGTGTATTCGCGGCTAAAAAAGGGTTGGCACACTAACCATGCCCACAAAAAATGTATTCCTTCAGCCAAAACTGATTGCGGGCTGAATGCTGATTGCTGACGGCTGAATGCTAAGTTGGCCGCTACTTCGCTGCTGCATTCTCCGGCATCTCCGCCGTTGCCCGGATCGCGAAACGTGCCGGTAGAATCAGCAGACGAGGCATCCGGCCATCTTTGTGGCGGTAACGTCGCAGGTCGGCCAAAGTTCGCGCTCCAAGTTCTTCCGCCAACACGCTACGCGCGGGCACATCTTCCAAGTCAAACAAGTCTGCGGGTTTGAACGTGTCCTGGGCAGCGGCAATCAAATCTTTCTCGCTGTGAAGATCTTCAGACAGCTTCGGATCGAGCACCAGGCACCAGAAGATATCCCATTCGCGCGGATTATCGTGGGTCAGGCCATTCACGATCAGGGTGTGATCGTATTCGGGAGAAGCCGGTGAGCGATATTGCGTGCCCGGAATCACGACGTAGAGATTTAACCGCTTGTCCAGAGGCTTGGTTTGTTGCAGCCGTGGTCCAAACACCCATGGTCCCAACGAAGCAAGCTGGCGCGTGCCTGCGCCATCGGCTGCCAGCAGTACGTTTGTACTCTCAAAATAGGCAGTAAGCGGCTTGGCAGGATTCTCAGCCGGCGCGGCAATCCCCAGGGTGGCGACCAGGATTCCCACCTTCGATAATCTGTGGTAACTCGAAGTCAGCACTTTGGTCATTATCCCATTAAATTCTGCCAGCCAAGAATGCTAAAGTGATTAGACGTGCGTAACATCCTTCAACATCGTGGTTTGCGGCTCATCTTTGCCGCCAATGTTATCTCCATGATCGGCAGTGGAATGAACTCTGCCGCGGTCACATGGTACGTGCTTCAAAAAACGCATTCGGAAGCATCGTTGGGCATGTTGCTCATGCTCCAGACGATCCCTGTGCTGATCATGCTGCCTTTCAGCGGAGTCTTCATCGACCGCCAAGATAGAAGAAAACTGCTGATGACTTTGGATGCAGTCCGGGCCGTCATTATCGTGGTGGTAGCCGTGCTCGCGTACCGGGGCGTGGCCCAATTGTGGCAGGTCTATTTGATGAGCATCATGGTGGCAGCCGGGTTCTGGATGTTTTGGCCAACCATTACCGCATTGATCCAGGAACTTTCGCCCGAATCGAAATACACCCATGCCAACAGCTTTCTGATCGCCGGCGTACAGGGTGGTTGGCTGATTGCCGGTTCCATGGTGGGCTTTGTCTATAACTCCATTGGATTGGCGGGAGTGTTGTTCATCGACTTTGCCAGTTACCTGCTTTCCTTTACGTGTTATCTGCTTGTGCGCAAAGGCCACCATACGGTGATGGTCGAACCTGCCGAAGATGCGCCGCAAGCGACTGTGGACCGCTTTTTTCACGAGTTGAAAGAAGGCATCTCGTTTATCCGCGTTCGGCCTCAGCTTCTGTTGATGGGAACATGCTGGGCTTTGTTCATCGGAGCCATGTTGACTCAGGGAGTCATCACCGCTCCCTTCAGCGATCGCATCCTGCAGGCCGGCGCCATTGGCTACGGCTGGTTAAACGGAGGTTGGGCCATCGGTGCTTTCATGAGCGCGATGTATACACCCGCATTGATTCGCGGGACTGGACACCGCCGGGCAGTCGGAGTCGCCATGACCACGCTGGGGTGCTCACTGATGTTATTACCGCTGGTCGGCGCTCACGTGCACGGACGCATTGCGTTGGGCTCTGCGGCGATGAGTGCAGGCCTGCTGGTCTCCGTCATGGTCTATTGCGCCATGGGCTGCGGCCGGGCTTTGGGAGGAGTTGCAATTACCAGCACCATCATGGAGATGGTGCCCAAGCATTTCATGGGACGCGTGCAAAATACCTTCTACTTCGCGGGCACATGCCTGCAACTATTCCTCTCCCTGGCTGTTGGCGCTGTGTCGCATCACAAGAGCCTGGCGCTGGGTTTCTGTATGGTTGGCAGTCTCTATCTTCTGGCGGCAGTCTTCGGCTCATGGCCAGTGGCGAGCACTCAGCATTCAGCAGTCAGCACTCAGCCGCTTGACCACACCGAGAGCGTGGTCCATTGAAAAGCTAACTTCCTGGAGAGTTTTTCGACGGACATGCAATCGGGTGATCGGATGAAAATCAAGGATTAGAAATTAGAAATCCCCATCACTCTGATGTGAAATAATCCACCGCCACGGGGCTCTCAAAAAGCGAGTAATCACGCGTAACCACGGTGATGCCGGTCTCGGTGACCACAAAGTTTTTGGCATCGAGTTCCGGATCGAACCCAATAATTGCGCCTTCGGGAATATGTACATCGCGATCCACAATGGCATTGCGGATGCGGCAATGGCGGCCGATATTTACGTGGGAAAAAATAATGCTGGCTTCGACTTCGGAATAGGAATTGATCCGCACGTCGTGCGAGAGAATGCTGTTCCTGACAGTGCCACCGGAGACGATGCACCCGGAAGAGACAATCGAATCAATCGCCGTGCCGGTGCGTCCAGGTTCTCCAAAAACAAATTTTGCCGGCGGGTATTGGCGGTGATGGGTTCGAATCGGCCAGGCTTTATCGTAAAGGTTAAACACCGGCGAGACCGATACCAGGTCCATGTTGGCTTCGTAATACGCTTCCAGAGTGCCGACATCGCGCCAGTAAAGCGCCTCTTTCTTGTTCTCGTCGATAAAATTAAATGAATAGACTTTGTATTGATCGAGAATCTTGGGCAGGATGTCGTGGCCAAAATCGTGGGAAGAGCTGGGGTCCTCTGCATCTTTGAGCAACACCGGCAGCAGCACATCGGTGTTGAACAGATAGACACCCATGGATCCGGAAACCATCTCCGGATGGTAAGGGGAGCGCAGCTTGGTGCGCCTGGGTTTCTCTTCGAATCCAGTGATCCGGCCGTCCCTGGCGACCTCCATTACCCCAAAGCGCTCTGTCTCACTGGGATCGATCAGGATGGTGGCCAGCGTCACATCGGCGCCCGCAGCACAATGCTGATCCAGCATGAGCTGATAGTTCATCTTGTAGATGTGATCGCCGGAAAGAATCAGGACATACTGGGGTTGCTCGCTGCCGATGGAGTAAATATTTTGATAAACAGCGTCGGCTGTGCCCAGATACCAATTCTCGCTGACCCTCTTCATGGGCGGCAGAATCTCGATGAACTCTCCCAACTCCCGGGCCACCACCGAACTCCAGCCCTCGCGGATATGACGATTTAACGAGAGCGCCTTATATTGAGTGAGAATATAGATCTTGCGAAGGTCGGAATTTATGCAATTGGAGAGCGTGATATCGATGATGCGGTAGGTTCCGCCAAAAGAAACCGCCGGTTTGGCTCGATCACGAGTAAGGGGATAAAGGCGTTCTCCTGCTCCGCCCGCCAGCAATACTCCCAGGGTATTTCTCATAGAGGGGCTCCGCACACCATCAGAGCTGAAGAATAAAATGCTAACAGAAAGAAAGTCTTTAGGCTGCATCCTCCACGCTGATACGCAGCGATTTGAGAAAGCGCACGTCGTTGGCATTGATGGTAAGCTCCGGCTCCCCATTGCGAGTGTGGGCCCGGACTAATTCCTGCTGAGTTGGCGCCGCCTCCTCAGTTTTACGGTTAAAGCCGATCGTAGCTTCCAGCACCAGAAAGATGTCATAGCCTTGCTCTTTGATTTTCGCAATTGCCTGGGCAATCTGCTCTGATTCGGAGAGCGAACCATTGATTGCGTCTCCGAGATCTTTCATAAGCTTTTTAAGCCGTGTATCCACTTTGCGCTCCCCGTCCGATGCTGTTTTTCAGACTTATTCAATTGGATGCCAAATCAAGCATAGCTGTTTCATTGGGTTCGAGCCGCATCTCCCGATTTTGACACTACATTCTTTGCCATACTTTTTCAAGGTACAATAGTGCGCAAATGGCCAATGTCTCTCTGTTGAAGAATTCTGCCAAAGCGCTGGCCCGCAGCCGCCTGGGCTTTGCTGTCTTCAGCGGGGCGAAATCCTTAGCCTCGTCCTTTTCCAGGGTATTTTATTCGTTGTGGCTGGAAATTGTAGGGCTTTTGGCAGCCCTTTTCACGTTTCGTGCCGGCATTGAGCTGGCGAAGATTTATCGCAGCACCGGCATCTCAGGCGATCCGAAAAAACTCTGGCTGACAGCCGCTGTTGCACTCTTCTGCGCCTGGTTCAGCATAAGCTGCTTTCTGAAAGCGCGGCGACTGGGAAAGAAGAATTTATAAATTGTAATTTCTAATTTGTAATTTTTGAAACCCTCTGGCCACGAATACACGCGAATCAACACGAATCAAGCTCAAAACAAAAATCGAAACGAGATAAGCAATTGATTTCTTGATTTCAGTTGTCGGTTTTCATTCGTGTTAATTCGTGTGTATTTCGTGGCCAAAAACGTTGGTTTTCTCAGTGGCTCAGCATCCGGGTGGTGGGTTGGCTCTGCTGGCCCGTGACCTCTATGGTTAAAATAGTCATTGTCACAAAAATGGCCGAAGAGACAAAAGCCGAAACCAAGCGAAGCGAATTAAAGACCATCGTTCCTCAATCCGTGTACCAGCCGCGCGATCTTCACGAGTGGTCGCATGATCGCGACGTAGGCTATCCGGGCGAGTTTCCCTTTACCCGAGGCGTGCAACCCACCATGTATCGCGGACGCCTCTGGACTATGCGCCAATATGCCGGCATGGGTGACGCCGAAGAATCCAATAAACGATACAAATATCTGCTGGCCCATGGAACTGCAGGTCTCTCTGTAGCTTTTGATCTTCCCACACAGATCGGCATGGATTCGGACCACGCCATGGCCGCCGGCGAGGTCGGCAGAGTGGGCGTCGCCATTGACTCCATCGAAGACATGCAAAGGCTCTTCGACGGCATTGATCCCGAAAAGGTCTCGACTTCGATGACCATCAACGCCACTGCCAGCATCCTGCTTTCCCTTTATATCGCCACAGCCAAACGATCCGGAGGGCGACTGAACAAGCTCAGCGGCACAGTGCAGAATGATATTTTGAAGGAATATATCGCGCGCGGTACCTACATCTTTCCTCCGCATCAGGCCATGCGGATCATTACCGACATGTTCGCCTTTGCCAACGAACATGTTCCCGAGTGGAACATCATCTCCATCTCTGGATATCACATGCGCGAAGCCGGCTGTACGGCCGTGCAGGAAGTGGCATTCACATTGGCTAACGCGATCGCTTATGTGCAGGCTGCCATTCGGGCTGGTTTAGATGTTGACCGCTTTGCCCCGCGCCTCTCCTTCTTCTTTAACGCCCACAACAACTTCCTCGAGGAAATTGCCAAATACCGTGCAGCCCGGCGCCTTTGGGCACGAACGATGAAAGAGCGCTTCCGCGCGCGCAATGAACGCTCCATGATGTTGCGCTTTCACACCCAGACCGCAGGATCGACCCTGACGGCGCAGCAACCGGAAAACAACATTGTGCGCACCGCCGTTCAGGCCATGGCCGCAGTCTTGGGCGGCACGCAATCGCTTCATACCAACTCTTATGATGAAGCTTTGGGACTGCCCACGGAAGAATCCGTTCGTGTTGCCTTGCGCACGCAACAGATCATCGCCTACGAGACCGGCGCCCCTAATACCATTGATCCCCTGGCTGGCTCCTACTACATCGAGTCCCTCACCAGCGAAATCGAAGAACGCGCCAAGATTTATCTCGAAAAGATCGACAGCATGGGCGGCACGCTGCGAGCCATAGAACTCGGATATATCCAGCAGGAAATTCAAAATGCGGCTTACGATTTTCAACAAGCGGTCGATCGTCAGGAAGCCATCGTGGTAGGCGTCAACCGCTTCCAACAACAGCAGGAACGCTCCATCCCGATCCAGCGCATCGACGAAGACTTGGAGCGCCGCCAGGTGGAGCGTGTGCGTGCTCTCCGCCAGCGGCGTGAAAAGCAAGCCTGGGAAACCGCCCTCCACAAAGTCGAAGACGCAGCGCGTTCCGGCGATAACCTGATGCCCCACATCATTCACGCCGTCGAGAGCCTCTGCACAGTCGGTGAGATTTCCGACGCGCTAAGGCGCGTGTTTGGCGAATACCAGGAAACAGTCGTGATCTGATTCATGTAGACCACTACTTGAAAAAATTCTGCTGGGTGTGGATTGGAGGACGAGTTCGGAACTTTTCTAAACTTTTCTAAAACTTTTCTAAATGATATCCAGCAGCTTTTAAGTCTGTTTTTCAAGAAAATTCATTCGTCGCATGTTTTCACGCAAAGAAAGAGCCCTCCACATTTCACGAATGGCTAATCGTTACCGCGTCTCCTCGCGAGGCGTTCGGAAGGCTTGAGCTGTGTGAGTTGGAAGCTCTCACGCACCTCCAGTCTCTGTTCTCTTTTCCATAGTTAAGGTTTTCCAATCCAGATTAGGCGCCGCTACGGAAGCCCTCAGCCTTGGACAGGTTAGATTTTTTTGGGCTCTGTATTGTGAGTAGCAGGTTGCCCGTGTACTATGCTCCTTCTTTTTTTTTGGGCTTCATTCATCCCAAACGGTAAGAGAGCGTTCCATTGAACGCCAAGGAGCCAACGAATGTTTCGATCGCCCAGAAGTCCCATGTTGTTTGCAGTTCTCTTTTTGATTTGTGCAGCCTTGCCGACAGTGGCGCAGGATTCACAGCCAACGAACCCAACCGGCAATGAGGCCGCAGCTCAACCCGCTCACCCCAAGCCGCGCGGCGTAGTTTTATGGAGAGATCCTAACGCGGGCCCGGTAGGATTCGCGGCGCCCGCCGGTGCGCACCTCAGTTACTTCGGAGGACCGGTAATTTCGAATGTTCACGTCGTCCAGGTATTGTGGGGAAACGGCAATTTCGCCCCGCAGGTTTCCGGGACCACGACGCCCAGCATAGCCAGCTTCTTTACTGACATCACGAACAGCACTTTCATGGACATGTTGAGCGAGTACAACACCACCATTTCTGGCGGCACCAATCAAACCATTGGCCATGGGACCTTCGACGGGCAATTTACTATTATTCCGTCGGTCACCGGCAGCACTATCGATGATACGCAAATCCAGCCGGAACTTCTGGCGCAAATCACTGCGGGCCACCTTCCTTCCCCGGTTACGGATGCTGCGGGCAACGTGAACACTCTTTACATGATCTATTTCCCCCCGGGAATCACCATCACCCAGGGCGGATCTTCGAGTTGCGTAGGGGGCGGCTTCTGCGCTTATCACGGCACAACATCGAATACATTCCAAAGTAAACATGTTCTTTACGGGATACACCCTGACATGCAGGCCGGCAGCGGTTGTGCTCAAGGCTGCGGCAACTCCACGGTGTTCAATAACTACACCTCGGTTTCCAGCCACGAATTTGCGGAAGCGGTCACAGATGCGGATGTTGGCATTGCAACGACCTTCGCCGCGCCGCTTGCATGGATGGACATGAACAATGGCGAAATTGGCGACATTTGCAACGCCCAACAAGGAACGTTCGTCGCCAACGGCACCACCTACACAATCCAGTTGGAATTCTCCAACGCGGCGAATAATTGCATCTTGCCTCCAGCCGCAGCCAATCCGAACTTCTCGCTCTCGGCATCACCGACGAGTTTGACGGTCACCCAGGGAAGCAGCGGCAGCACCACCATCAAAGAGACGCCTTCCGGAGGCTTCACCGGTTCGGTCACGCTGTCCGCTTCGGGCTTGCCTTCCGGCGTAACGGCCTCGTTTGGCACCAACCCCACGACTGGAACGAGTGTCCTGACCTTTACGGCCAGTGCAACGGCAACCACCGGAACGTCAACTGTAACCATCACCGGTACGTCCGGATCATTGACCCATACCACCACCGTTTCACTCACCGTGAGCGCCACGGCCACGCCTAACTTCTCGCTCTCTGCATCACCAGCAAGCTTGACCGTCAAACAGGGCACAAGCGGCACCAGCACCATCACTGAAACGCCTTCCGGCGGCTTCACCGGCTCAGTAACTCTTTCAGCTTCAGGCTTGCCCTCTGGCGTAACGGCTGCCTTTGGCACGAACCCAACCACATCCACCAGCGTCCTGACCTTCACGGCTAGTACGACAGCGACCGTGGGAACTTCGACTGTAACGATTACCGGCACCTCGGGATCGCTCACACATACCACCACGATCTCGCTAACGATCACTTCCGCTGCTGCTACTCAGTTGATCGGCAATCCGGGCTTTGAAAACGGGACCAACACTGCACCCTGGACGCTCACTGCTGGAGTCATCAACAACTCTTCGGCGGAACCTCCACATAGCGGCGCCTGGGACGCCTGGCTCGATGGTTTTGGAACCACTCATACCGATACCGCTACCCAGACCGTCACCATTCCCTCCACCATTACATCTGCGACCCTGAGCTTCTGGTTGCACATCGATACAGCCGAAACAACAACGACCACTGCATTCGACACACTGCAAATCCAGGTGTTGAACACCTCGGGAACGGTGCTGGCTACGCTGGGCACCTTCTCTAACCTGAACCATGCGGCTGGCTATCAGCAGCATTCGTTCAGCATGATTAATTTCAAGGGGCAGACAGTACAGATCCGGTTCCGGGGTATGGAAGACAGCAGCCTGCAAACGTCATTTGTGATTGACGACGTGAACTTGAACGTCCAATAACGGATGATTTTTTAAAGAATGGACGAACGAATCCGGGGTCTTCTGACCCCGGATTTTTTTCTCCACCTCGCATTTTCTCACGTAGGTGTAAGCAAAAGCCGTTGTCGCGGCATAAAGAGGAACGGCTGCGTTTCACAACGCAGCCGTCTTAACAGTGAGGATTATTGAAGAGAACCACCAATAAATTTTTTTAAGATCAGTCCACCTCCTCATGCTTTGATTACGGCAGCAACCTGGCGCTTGATCTTTCTGTCCCTCGCTCCGGGTTGCTGCCGGTTTCCCTACCAACGAACCATCAACGTGTCCATATACCTCAAGATCGTGGTCTTTAGGATTTCTTGCAGGGAATTTTCATAAAGTTCCGTTAAGGCGGCTTTGTTCCATGTTGGTGAAATGCAGCAGGAACTCTGCTCGGCCTTTCACTCGTCCCGGTCGCTTGCTCGATTCCACTGTGCCTTGCACCTGGGCTTCGAGCGGAATGACGACGCGTCCATCTTGGACAACCACAGACGCCGTCTCGGAATAAATTCCGGCACCCGGCTCTGCCGATGTCGTGTGCAAAGGGCTCTTGAGCGCCACCAGAATTCTTGTGCCTGCCGGACCCGTAATCAGATTGGATCGCTCTCTGGTTCTTGTTGGAAACGGTAGGGTTGTCGCGCACATCGAAAAGATGCCCGCAGTCAAATAGGTGAGTATCAAGCTGAAGATCACCAGGAGGATGAATTTGCGCATGGCTTTGTCTCCTCAACTGCGACGTTAACGGAAGCCGGCTATGGTCCACAAGCGGCAAGCGACGGCAAAGGACTGTTGTCGCAGTTTGTCGTTATGCAGGCTCGCCTGCAGCCGCTAGAGTAGGCAGCAAGGAGGGTTTATGTGTCGCAAAGCAACGATGTTTCTGTTTGCAGCAGCAATGGCAGCCAGCGGGCAGGCTATCTCCGGTCCAGAGCAGTCTCAGACCCCTGGCGAATTCCAAAGCGAGAAGTCGCAGATGCCGCAAGTGCGTGTTATACAGCACCATGACAAGCTCCGCCGGGACCGCGATGAAAGAATAGTAGTTTTCTCGGTCTTTCCACCATCGAACTCTCAGACCTGTCCCACGCAGTCCGCGCCTTGTCTTTATCCTTTCTCGCTGCAGCTAGAGCCAACCGAGGGCTTCCGGTTTCGTTTCTATAGTGACAGGGGTGGTTTCAAGTCTCGGGACCAGGCGCATATTGTCTCTACCGAAGGGGCAATGGCCTTCCTGCTGCAGGTGAGGGCGGCCCGTAATGTGCCGCTGGGAGAGCATGCTATCAAAGGCCGGCTACAGTTTACTGTGATGGGACACCCTGAATCTTCACCCGAAATCGAAATAGTTCTTCCAGTAACAGTTGTTGATCATGATGCCAAAGTGACGGAAAATCCATGGCCTTTCCATACCTATCCCTTGCACCCTGTGCGCCTCAAAGTGGAAACCGCTTTGCTTATTCCGTTGATGCCGTTCCTGTTTGCACTCTATGTAGTCTCCAGCCACACCGGTGGATGGTGAGTTCGAGTGAGCGACGCTGAACAGATCGCTCTTTCACTCGTTTAAATCCGCTTTTGGCTGCCGGTTTCGTACAGGAATATGCCCGATTCATCATCGCGCGTTTCCCTTTCATTGAAAACGAGACGCCGAGAACGATAGAATCTTGAGTGCTGCATCGTCCAGCAGATGTAGATGCGGCGATGAGTACTTGACTGCCGGCTTTCGGCATACCACTCATTCCATGACCAGCAATCCCGCAGCCACACAAAACTCCGCTGATCGGCTCGACTCCTGGAAGGAGATCGCGACCTATTTGCGCCGCGACGTGCGAACCGTGCAGCGCTGGGAGAAAAAAGAAGGGCTGCCGGTCTATCGCCATCAGCACGATAAATTGGGATCCGTTTATGCCTATAAGCCGGAACTGACTGCCTGGATCAGCACTCGCCAACCAGCCGAGGAAAGCTCTGCGCGGCAACGCGGCGCCCGGCCCGACAAGATCAAATTGGCGGTTCTGCCTTTTGGCAATCTCAATGCTGATCCTGAGCAGGATTACTTCAGCAACGGCCTCACCGAAGAGATGATTACCGAGATCACCCGGCTGGAGCCTGCCAGCCTGGCGGTGATCGCGCTCACGACTGCCATGCACTACAAGGCAGGCAGCAAACCGCTCGATCAGATCAAAGCCGACTTGAATGTGGACTACATCCTGCAAGGGAAGGTGCGCCGTGCTGATAGTCGTGTGCGCATCACTGCGCAACTCGTGGAAGTGGAAGACCACACCCAGGTATGGGCAGAAACTTATGAGCGCGACCTGCGCGACATTCTTTCCGTGCAGGCAGATATCGCCCAGGCGATTGCACGTGAGATCCACATTGCCGTGGGCAAGTCTGAACAAGCCAGGCTCTCGGGGCTGGAGGCCGGAGACCGCAGGATCACTCCTTCCGCCTATGAAAACTACCTGAAAGGGCGCTACCACATGCACGGCATGAGCGCCCTGACCATTCAGCGAAGCCTGGAATACTTCGAGAATGCAGTGCGTGAAGACCCCAGCCACGCGCCTTCTTTTGCTGCCCTTGCCAGCGCCTATGCTTTGCTGGCGATGGCTCCTTTCGATCTGTTGCCGCCACGTGAGGCCATGCCAAAAGCGGAAGCCGCCGCCAAACGCGCCTTGGAGTTGGACGATTCGCTGGCCGAAGCTCACACCGCTCTTGCCCTGGTGCGCCATCATTATCATTGGGATTTCAAGGGCGCAGAGATAAGCTATCGGCGCGCAATTGAGCTTAGTCCCGATTTCTCCAACGCTCATCTCTGGTATTCATGGTTGCTTCTGGCTCTGGGGCGGACCGATGAAGCTCTTCCGCAGATCGAACAAACACTGGCGATTGTCCAGGAGACGGATCCAGATCGTCTGGTTCCCGTCCTCTCGACCAGGGCCCTCGCCTATTATTTCCAGCACGACTACCAGCGGGCCGCCGACGAATGCAAGAAAGCCATGGAGCTCAATCCTAATTACTTTATGCTGCACTTCATTCTGAGCAGGGCATACGCACGCATGAACATGCACGAGGAGGCCATAGCCCAACTCAAGCCTGCCAAAGGGACAACACCTGGAGAAGCGCCGCTGATTGATGCCGCCTTGGGCTTGGCCTATTCGGTTACTGGCAAGCTCGATCAAACCAAGAAGATGATGGAGGCGTTCAAGGCCCAGGCCAAAAAGCGCTACATCCCCGCAACCTACTTTGGCATGTTGTATGCCGGCTTGGGCGAGCGGGAGCAAGCCCTCCACTGGCTGGAAAAAGCTTATGAGGAACGCGCCGACGGTCTGACATGGCTCAACGTTGAGCCTATGCTGGATCCCCTGCGTAAGAATCCGCGCTTTCAAGCATTGATCAAGCGAATCGGGTTGTGAAACCCGCTACGAACTGTAAAGCGATTCTTTGTTAGGATCCCAATAGGCTTTTTTGCTTCCTCCTGATCTCGTTTCTGATGACAAGTTTTCTTCATCAACGTGCAATCTTCGACTTGGGGTTTACGATAACCAGCGGCCCGTGCGGCGACTGCGGCGTTCCCCTGCCAAGCGGCAATTAACTTCAGCATTTTCTTCAAGAACGCCTTGTGGCATCCGGGTTTCGGGGAGGCATAAAGAAGTCTCCAAAAGTTAAATAGAAGTTAAATGAAAGTTAAGCAGGGGGTGGGGGCCTTTTAATCGGGCCATCGTGCTGGGTGATCGGAAAACCGAGCCAATTGAGCATTTTAGGAGACATAGAAATCTCCGAAAAGGTAGTTACAGGGTGGTTAAAAGGTACCTATGGGGTGGGGGCCTCTTAATTGGGAGATCGGGCCACCACTTCGGCGCGCCTCAGTGCAGGCTTGTGATCGTGGAAAAGCAGTTTCTTTAGCCAAACTAGTTGTAGGCACAAACATGCAGATTGGCACATACAGCGATTTTCGAGACCGACAAAGTGTGTCTTCTATGTTGATGGAATCTGGTAGAGCTACGCCACCCTAAAGAAATGAGCCACGGCAGTTAGCGTCCCCGCGAATGACGGTGAGTTAGATATTCCCAAACAAATTAATACCAGAGGCTCGGCATTTTTGTCAATGTTTCGCCGGATAAAATTTACTCGACGAAGTAAACTCTGTTTTTTGTTATGGTTACAAAATAAAGATGGACTGCCATGAAACCATATTAGAGTTCCTTGTCGCGACTCTCATCAAAACCAAGGGGGCATCAGTAATATCCTGGTCGTTGCCTACGAGAAGGGTCAAAGTACCGGGATTTATTCGTAGTGCAATGCCTCCACCGGATCCAATTGGGCCGCGCGGGTGGCGGGCAGGGTGCCGAAGATCACTCCTACCAATGATGCCACAGCCATCGCAATAGCGGCAGAGATTCCTGAAATAGGAATGTGATATTCGGTAAAGAGCCTTATAGAGAAGGGAACTGCAAGGCCGATAAGAGTTCCCAGCAATCCACCAATGAGTGAAATCAGAACTGCTTCGGTAAGAAATTGAAGCTTGATTTCCCGGTTGGTCGCCCCGATGGCTTTGCGAATGCCAATCTCGCGGATTCGGGTGCGCACATTCGCCAACATGATGTTCATGATTCCCACTCCGCTCACAACCAGCGTGATGAGCGAGATCAACATCAGAACCAAGGTCAGAAAATCCGCGATCCGTCCGGCCGTAGCCAGCAATTCGGCCAGGTTCAATACTCGATAAACCGATTGGGGCCGGTGGCGTGCCTGGATGATGTTTTGGATGAGGGCAGTGTCTCGCACCACATCGCCGGAATCGGAGGCGGAGAAGAAAATCTGCTTCACCGCGTCGCTATCGGTAAAGATGCGGCTGGTCCGGTAGGGAATCAGGATGGTGTCGCCCGCGATTTCCGATTGTCCAAAGGTTTCCACGCGCTCGCGGAAGGAGCCGATAATCGTAAAAGGAAGGCTTTTGATTTTAATGACTTGTCCGACGGCTGCTTCTTGCGAGCCATACACATTCTTGGCGAATTGCTGGGTCACGGCTGCCACATGGGCGCGAGAGGTTGAGTCCTCCGAGTCAAAGAAGCGGCCAGCCAGAATCTGAAGATTGCGCACCGTCGAATAAGCCGGATCAACTCCCAGAATCAGAGTATCGCGCTCCCTGGCACTGCCCACGGCGATGCGTTCATGCATTTCCAGCATGGGCGATGCGGCCTGGATGCCCGGAATCTGGCGCTCCACGGCCTTCATGTCCTCCACGGTCAGCGGATCATTGCTCGCGCCGAGGTTCACAGAGGCGTTGCTTCCGCCTTCGTAGTAGGTGTAAATCAGGTTGGCGCCCATGCCTTGAATCTGATTCAGTACATACTGCTTTCCGGTAAGACCGATGGAGACCACCAGGATTAGTGAAAAGGTTCCAATGACCATGCCCAGGGCAGTCAACGCAAATCTCACCTTGCTGGAGCGGAAGGAGTCGACAGCCAGGCTCACGATCTCGCTGAAAAGCATCGTGTTCCTGGCAGTTTCAACCAGAGGAGTGGTCATGGAATTATTGTAATGGTTTCCTTCTTGTTAAAATTGACAGGTGATACTTCCGTTCGTCCGCGAAGTCCTGGCGGACGTGGAAAAGAGCCCTGGGTTTCAACAGGCGGCCCCTTATCTCAAGCAGCGTAGGGGGGAGCAAACTCCCTCCGCGGGGCGCATTCGTTTGTCTGGCTTGGTTCCCACGGCCAAAGCCCTGATTGTCCCGCTTCTGCAACGCGCTGCAGGACGTCCGCTGATTGTTGTTTCACCTACACATCAGGCTGCCGAGACTCTGTTTCCGGTGGTGCAGGCTTTCTGCGAGCTAACCGGAGCCTGCGATCCGGCAGCCGTGGTCCACCTGCCGTCATACGATGTGCTGCCGTTTGAAAACATGTCGCCCCA
>DASZFK010000411.1:0-8424 GCA_035939855.1 Candidatus Angelobacter sp. | reverse complement strand
ATTTTCGCAATTGCAGCGTTAGCTCAATCACCGGCTACCGTTCCCGCCATGCCAGACGACATAAAGCCTATTCGAGTCGCCGGTCTCGGAATCCGAGTCAGCGATCTAGAGCGTTCTAAGAAGTTCTATACCGAAGTGCTCGGCCTGAAAGTGGATGCCAGGGTACCCGCCCAAGGTGAGCCGGTCGAGTATCTTTTTGGTATGAGCGGCGACGTTCGCGCGGACACGCTGATTGTCATCCGCAAAGGTGAAATCAAACCCGGCGCCACGGAGTTCGGCAGTATTACTATCGTCGTTCCAAATGCCCGCAAGATGGCAGAGCGCGTAGCCGCCGCAGGCTATCCTCCCGCCCGCATCGTTGACGGAACCAACTTCGTGAAAGACCCCGATGGATATACAGTCGAACTCTATCAGCGGCCGCCTGCACCCGCTCGTCAGGAGTAACACGCTGTTAATTAAGCTGCGGTATAAAGTGACTCCAATCTGTGGGGGGTGAGAGTTCTGCATTCTCCACCAGGGCTCGCGCCGCTTACGAAGTCTGTTGTTTTTCAATTAGGAGGCGATCAACGGATCTTTGGTCGGTAAAACAAGACAGGAAAAACTCCAAACATCTGAAAGTAAACACTCTATAAAACCTGGCGGGCTCGAAGGGATTCGAACTTTGATTTGTTCAGTATCGATCTTCGCGGCGAACCACCGAAACCATCCTCCCGCTCGAATTTGATTCGCACTTTTAATCACACCCGTCCCGAAGCGACCGGACGATTCTTTCGCCCCTTCGCTTCCGCAGGGGTGTCTTAGCGTCGAACTACTCCACTGCTACATACAACTCTGCCTGGCGTTGTTCCAAAAGAGTCGCCAGCCCGTCGGTCACGTATTGTTTGAAATAAGGCGCATTGCGGTGGGCGTCGAGAGCTGCCTGGTCCTTGTATTGTTCATAGAACATGAATCGTCGCCGATCCTGGGTAGATTGGTGGCCGACATACATGAGGCAGCCTGGTTCCTGGCGTGTATGCTGCTGCATGATGCTCATGAATTCCTTGCATTTGTCTTCCGCTCCGGCCTTCGCCACCATATCGACTTTCAACACGATCATTTCGCCCTCGCATGTTTCGGGATTGCTTTTGGCGCAGCCAGCTCAACATCAAACTCGGGAACGGAGATGGTCTGGTCGCGCTCCGGCCCGGTGGAAACCATGCCGATCTTGGCTCCTGTCTCTTTCTCGATGAAATGCAGATACTCCTGGGCCTGCTTCGGCAATTTGTTAAAGCTGACAATGCCCTCGGTGGACCTCCTCCAGCCCGGCATCTTCTCATAAACGCACTCGATCTGGTCGAAGCCCGTGGCCAAGGCTGGAACTTCAGAGGTTTTCTTGCCATTGATCTTGTATCCCACGCAAACAGGAATCTCCTCCAGTTCATCCAGTACGTCGAGCTTAGTAATGACCCACCAGTTCACGCCATTGATCATCTGCGCATAGCGCAACAAGGGAAGATCAACCCAGCCACAGCGCCGGGGACGGCCGGTTACCGCGCCGTACTCGTTGCCTTTGGCCCGTAGTTGGTCGGCGATGGAATCGGTAATCTCCGTGGGAAACGGACCTGCCCCGACGCGCGTGCAATAAGCCTTGGTAATGCCGATCACGTTGGCGATGGCATTGGGAGCAACGCCGGTGCCGGTCACGGCGCCGCCCGCGGTTGCACTCGACGAAGTGACAAAAGGATAAGTTCCATGATCGATATCGAGCATGGTGCCCTGCGCGCCTTCAAACATCACCGACTCACCCGCAGCGATGGACCTGTTGATGAGCAGGGCTGTATCGGTAACGAAAGGCGCGATTTTTTCAGCAGCGCGGGCGTACTCCCCGTACATGTTGTCGGGATCGAGCGGTTCGGAGTTGAAGAGCGCATGGCCGATCATGTTCTTTTCGCGGCAGGCGTTTTCAATGGTGGTGCGCAGCAGTTTGGAATCGAGCAGGTCAGCCACCCGCAAACCCCGGCGGCCCATCTTGTCTTCGTAGGCGGGCCCTATGCCCCGGGAGGTTGTGCCGATCTTCACACGGCCTGGAGCATTCTCGGCTCCCATCTCAATCATTCGGTGGTAAGGCAGAATTACATGGGCACGGCTGGCGAGAAACAAATTGCCCTCCACCTGCACACCCGTCTCGCGCAACATGCCGACTTCTTTCAGAAAGGCAATCGGATCCAGCACGACGCCGTTGCCGATAACGGACCGGCATCCTTTGCGCAAGACTCCGCAAGGCACTAGTTGCAGGACAAATCTTTTGCCCTTAATAATGACTGTGTGGCCGGCATTGTGGCCGCCCGCATAACGGGCCACTATGGAAAAATTTTCGGAGAGAACATCGACGATCTTCCCCTTGCCTTCATCACCCCACTGGGCGCCTACGATGACCGCTGTTTTACCGGGTTTCACTGCGTTGCACACTCCTCACCCGTAATGGCTTTCGCAGATTTTGAGGATTTCTGGAAAATTTGAACGGGGAAGCTTTGTTAACACCAAATTCTAACAAACAAGGGTGTCACAGCCAAAACCCTTTTAACTGCAGCGCGGCGGAGCCGCAACCAAAAACCGACAGAATAATTTCACCGCACAGGCCGCAGGGAGCGCAGAGAAAACGAAGAGAAGAATTGATTGGTCTGATGATTTGTTTATTTAGTTCCGCTCTGCCCCTCTGGCGTCTTACCCAACACCTCATTTAAGACCGCCGCCAAGCGCAAACCCGCCAGGGCCAATCTTTCGTCCACAACGCCGATGTTGGCTTGATAATAGGCTTCATCGACTGCGCCGCCTTCGTTGAGCCAGACTTTTTGTGCTACGCGAAAGGATTCGTTGGCCCAGTCTTCGGGTGTACCGGTGGCTTTTGCCTGCAGGTTGTGCGATGCAATCAGTTGCTCGATGCGCGCGACATAATCCTGTTCCGAGAGGCCTGTATGCTCGATCAGGCTTATGTCCCATACAAAATGAAAGTTGCAACGGCCTTTGCCACATTGAGGCGAGCCGAATTCGATCACATGAATGTCGTTTCCGCCTCGGGCCTCGTCCACTGCATGGAGCGGCTGATGGATATCGCCGACAAAGTGCACCAGAAACTTGAGCGCCTCGACCCGGTCCGCCTGCGTAGAATTCGGATCTGCTAACACCTGTCTGTACATCGTGATTCGGTCCACGATGCAGTTGTGATGGTCATCCTTGGAGGATGGGCGTTTCTCATCGGCACGGTAGCAATCCCGCGCTTGGGAGAAGGTTCCTGCATCTTTTGGTATATCCACAAAATGCCAGGCGTATGTCTCCGGACGCTTGCCCTTGATGTCATCGGCCCAATTTGCGATCGATGCCAGGGTGGCGTCTCCGATCAGAGATTGAAGATTACGCTTGGCCGTTTCATTCAGATGTGATTGGGCAACGTCGCCCACGATTTGATGGCCTTTCGGTCCCCAGGCATAGGATTGGGTCGACAAAAACAAAAGTAGGGTCAGCAGGGCAGTGAATTTTTTCATCGGAGATCAGGATATCGTCTTTAGCCCTGACAGGATATGTGAAATCAATGATCTCGAAGATATTTTTTCCTGAAAAAAGTGTCGGTATGGCTAAGCGTTGTTGGCGTTAATAGAGGGGCGGCGATATTTGCCGTGCAGCCACAAGATCAGCCCAAGCAACAGGCTTTGCATGGGGCCATATCTCAAAAATCCGGGATCCAACTCCTGCCCAAGTGCATGGACTTCATAAACGATATGGTACAGGCCCCAAATCACGGAACCGAGGCCGATCACTTGTCCTATCGTTTTTTCCCACCGAGCACTCATAAACAGCTCCGTAGAATCCAACTACCGGGATTGAACCCTGATTCTTAAGGGAAGTCGCAGTTTTGAGGATCAAGAAGGCGAGAATCAGCGACAAATCGGTAAAGAATTATTCAGAGTTGGTGCTCGGAGCTGAAAGGCCTGAAGGGGGAGGAATAAACCATCGGATGGGTGATCAAGCAACCCGGCTATTGGCTCGCTCAGTTTTTTCCCACATCGTCTCCAGGTCAGGACAGCAGAAAGGATGACCCTCTTCCACACGTGCCTTGCAAAACGGGCAACTGATTGCGGCCGAGTAACGCAGACGGAAGAGACGAATCAATCGTGATTTTTGGCGCATGATCCACCGCACACGCCGGGTTGTTCGCAAGGCCTGGTTTAAACTCATACGGGTCAATCTCCTGATTTGGGGCTTCGGTTAAATAGTGCATACAAAGCTGCAAACGTTTCATTCTTTATCGGCGCGCAGGCGTGCTTTTTTATCCACCACAAAAGGCTGCACAAAAAATGTACCCCAGGAGTGGCATTTACCCGATGCCTCTCTCCAACTCCGTCCTGCATCTAATGGGCGCATCGGCAGGGTTGCATAGGTGGGGGCTATGCCCAAGGCCAGACTTACCGCAGAGAAGTTCCAACCCGGACAATGTGTGCCGGCCACCGGCATCTATTGGGTGCGACACCGCTCCCATCGGCATGCGCATCAGGCCATCCTGGTGAAAGGTGAAACATTCCCCAAATGTATTAAATGTGGTAGCTCGGTGCGGTTTCAGCTCATGAAGGCATCTGCTTTGATATCTGATTGGGCTAGAACCTAAGTAACCGGCTATGCAAAGGTTCCGGGCTCGGCTCCATTGCCCCTGACTCACATTTAAACTATTGATTATAAATTGCTTATGCCGTCTCTTCTTGAAGCTAAACCCCAAGCAATAAAGCTCCCGCTACCCTTTTCCTAGTTCAACCTTAATCCCTAAATCTCATATTTTTTGAATTTGTTCCTCCAAATTTTTAAAGAAAAGTGAAACGAATACGCCACGCGCCGCACTACTCATCAGGAAGAGAATTTAAGGAGCGCGCTTATTGTGAGGAAGACAGGAGGCATTACGGCAGAAAGCGTAGAGGGACTACGTGGCCGTCGTTATCCTCACCGCAATATCGAATCCACGCCGCAGAGGTACGCTCGTCCAAAGAGTGAAGTATACTGGTCGCCAAAAACAGTGGATCTTTTCTCGTTTGATGAATCCTACCTTCGGCGACTTCAGGAACGTGATGCCGCTACGGAAGCGCATTTTGTAACCTATTTTGGCGATCTCTTGCGCCTCAAGTTACGCACCCGCTTTTTCTCCGCTCATGCCATCGAAGATGTGCAGCAGGAAACCTTTTCCCGGGTGATCACCGCGGTTCAGGCGGGGGAGATCCGGCAACCGGACCGTTTGGGCGCTTTTGTGAACTCGGTTTGCAATAACGTCCGGCTGGAGCTTTGGCGGGACGCGAGCCGCAACCAGAATCTCGAGGCCGCATCGATCGACATGGCTGATCCCCATGCCGATCTCGAAGAAAACATGTTGCAGCAAGAGAGAATCCAGATGGTGCGGCAGGTGCTCGGGAAACTTTCGCTGCGCGACCGGGAAATCCTCCGCGCTGTCCTCGATGAGCGGGACAAAGATGAAATCTGCAAAGAATTCGGCGTCGATCGGGGCTATTTGCGAGTGCTGCTCCATCGGGCCAAGAAGAGTTTCAAGACAAATTTTAAAAAAAGTAAGAACTGATTCACATACATAGAGAAGCACGACAGAGAGTTTTTTCATCAGGTGAGGACTATGGAACACGATGTTGCAATTAAAAATAATGCTGCCGAGCGCTATCTTCTGGGCGAACTCAACGAACGGGAGATGGAAGAATACGAAGAACATTTCTTCAGTTGCTCCATCTGCGCCGAGGAAGTAAAGATCGGATCGGAATTCATCGATCATGCCCGCGAAGTCTTTAAAACAGATTTCCTCCCGGACCCCGACCCGGCTCCGGTCGCGAAATCCACAATTTGGGGGCGCTTTTGGAGCAGCCTACGCGTGCCCGCTCCGGCCTTTGCCTGTGCTTTGCTGGCCCTGGTTGGCTTTAGCATCTACCAAAGCTCCGTGATCAACGACCTGAAAAAGCCCGAGGTTCTTGCCGCTGCCAGCATGACCTTGCGGAATGCGCGCGGACCGAATGATGCTCAGTTGCAGGTCGCCCCGAACCAGTCTTTCAGTCTCAAATTTGATATCACTTCTGAAGAGCGCTTCAGCGCCTATGAAGTTCAGCTTCTTGACCAATCAGGCAGGAAGCTATTGTCGCGCAATGTGCCTGCCGAGCAGGCCAACGATCATCTGCAAATGGCATTTCGTGGCGGAACATTAAAGCCGGGTGAATATAAAGTAGTTATCAGGGGAATAAACAAGGAAAATGCTAATAGGCCTGAAATAGCAAATTATTCTTTTGCTTTAGCATTCCAAAACTGATATTTTCAGGTCACACATTTGATCGGGGTATTGCTTGTAGGTCGGGATGCGTTTGCCCAGATAGTTTTAGGGGTGAATAGTAGTTGAACTTAAAGTCATCTTATTCCGAAAAATGGTGACCTCTCATGATCTGTATGTATCACTGAATGGTGTTGTCTAGCATCAGGCAGTGGTCAATTTCCCGCAAGATGGTCAAGAATTTACGGAATATTGTGGAATCTGTTGATGTTCAACCACAAATCATCTCAATTGACGCTTGACCAGGAAAAAACAAGGCCCAATATACCCGTCGATGGTGCAAATACATACGCGGAGACGATATATGCTTCCAGTTCTTGTGGGCCCTTCCAACGAACTACAGTTTTCAGCGTTCAACCCCAGTTTCTACGCCGCTGCTGCGCCGAAAGGCAAAGGCAAGAGCAAAAAGCCGGCCAAGAAGCCCTCTCGAGGCAAACCCTCGAAGACACGCGACATTGTTACAAACCCACCTACAGGTGGAGGTGGAACTGGAACTGGAGGCAATTAGTCCTAGCTTATTTTGTCTTGATATTCCTGGTCGGTTGCCGCGGCGGTGAAAGCACCACGTGGAGTGATCTCTATTCTTCCAGCCGCAGGCTCCTTGATTTGGGAGACAAAGATAGCCTTGCTGCGGCTGAGGCGAAGGCCGACCAGGGCTTTCGCGAGAGTGCGCCGCGTGATCCAGTTTGGAACTGGAAGTTCCGCGTCCTTAAAGCTGAAATGCTGGTCTGGCGAGGAAAGGCAAAGGATGTCCTTGCTCTACTGTCGGTACCACCTCCTACTGAATTATCTAAAAGTGAATTCGCAGTCCGGGCAAAGCTAGCGGAGGGGTTGGCGGACATAAGCCTCGACCACCGCGAACAAGCGCGCCTTATGATCACCCAAGCTGAAGAATTGGCCTCGGTGAATACGGCGTTCATGCTGAGCCAGGTCTCGTTGTATCGAGGCGTCCTGGCTATGCAAGAGGAGAAATATGACACGTCACAAAAGCAACTTCTCAAAGCCCTAGACTTGGCGCGTCTCAACGGCAACCATTTTGTAGAATCACAGGCCCTGTCTAATCTGGCGGGTATTGCGACTAAAACAGGCCACTTTGATGAAGCTATCGATTATTTTCTTAAGTGCAAAGCCATAGCTCAAACGTCTGGTTATGCATACCAGGAACATATCCAGCTTGCCAATCTTTTGTGGAACTACCTGGAGTTGGGGGATCTTCCAAAGGCGGTTTCCAGCTATTCCAAGGAAGAAAAATCTATAGATAGTTTTGAACCTATTCTGCGTAAGTCTGTATTCGATGACCTTGGGGCGGTTTATCGCGCCAAAGAGGACTATCCGGCTTCCAAGAGATACTATCTGAAGGCATACGAAGTAGCTGATCAAATACAGCGCGCCGGAGATTCGAATGTAATTGATTTTATGGCGCGTGTTCAGAATTCCCTGGCGGAAGTAGCGCTCGATGAAGGCAATATAGAAGAAGCGGTGCAACATAGCCTGCAGGTAAGGGCTCTTCACGGACAGGGCCTTGAATTCGATCTGACTTCGGCGCGGGTCGGGATCGCGAAGCGCGAGTTTGAAAATGCCCGGCTGCAGCTTGAGAAAATCATCAAAAATGAGAAAGCCGAGTCGTTTATTCGGTGGCAGGCCCAGGCCGAATTGGCCAATCTTTATGTGGCCCAAAATGATGCGCCCGGCGCCGAGCGGCAGTATCAGAAAGCCATAGACAGTTTCGAGAATACCCACATTGTCCTCTCGAACGAAGAAAACAAGATGGCTTTTTTCCAAAAGTCGGCGCGCGTATACGATCAATATATCGGCCTTTTGCTTGCCGAGAACAAGCCTTTCGAAGCTCTCAAGGTGGCTGAATCCAATCGTGCCCATTCGCTCGCGGAAGGATTGGGCCTGAAGGACCGGATTGTTGCTGCGGCCATGAATCTGCCCGGCATCCAGAGCTTTCTCGGAAAACGCCATTCTGTGGTGCTCGCCTATTGGCTGGGAAACAAGAGGTCGATTGCCTGGGTGGTTGCACCCAAAGGATTTCAGTTCTTTACGTTGCCCGCAAGGCGCGATATAGCTAAGCTCGTCGATCA
>DASZFK010000410.1:0-5376 GCA_035939855.1 Candidatus Angelobacter sp. | reverse complement strand
ATCGTTAACGATGCGGGCTACGTAGGCTTTTGTCTCTCGATAGGGTGGCACTCCGTGATATTGCTGCACACGGTGCGGCCCGGCATTGTAGGCCGCCAAAGCTTTGATGGGGTCGTTATTGTACTGGTCCAGTAACTGGCTCAGGTAGGCCGTCCCCGCATCCACATTCGCTTTTGGGTCGAAGGGATTCGTCACTCCCAGCAAGGCGGCGGTGGCCGGCATAAGTTGCATCAATCCTTGTGCGCCTTTGGCGGATACGGCGCGAGGTTGAAAATTGCTTTCTGCCTTTATCACGCTAGCTACGAAGTCGGGATCAAGGCGATAGC
This sequence comes from Candidatus Angelobacter sp., assembly GCA_035939855.1. Classification (GTDB taxonomy): domain Bacteria; phylum Acidobacteriota; class Terriglobia; order Terriglobales; family Acidobacteriaceae; genus Angelobacter. Next base: position 5,050 of record DASZFK010000410.1, on the reverse strand, counting down.
GTCCGCTGGCATCTCGGATAACTTGGTTGATATCCACCTGATTGGCGACCGGGGCCATTGGAACCCGGGACACCGCGGCAGGCTGCGTCGTTGCTGAAGATGTGGGAGCCGAACTAACCGGAGGAGCCACTGGAATATCTTCAACCGGCTCAAACGAGGCGATCGACTCGGTCAGAACATCTATAAACCCTTGGTGGTCATCAGTATAGAGCCGGGTAAACTTACCGATTTGCTCGCGATGTTCGTGCCGGATGGAGAATCCGTTACGTAAGACAGCCAGCTCAGACGCCAGGGCTGAAAGCTGGGCGGCCAGCAGCAGTAACGCAATTCCCAAGGGTTTCGAAAATCTCATTCCATTTCCTGTAGATTGCCCTAACTATTAAACCTGAAATCCGGCCTGAAAACCAGCCCCTAATATCGATTGGAGGGCGGCAGCAACCCCGTTTTCGGCGTTGCTGGCGGTCACTTTCCAGCCGTTCTGCTTCAATTCTTCAGATGCATTCCCCATAATCACGGGAAGTCCGGCAAATTCAAGCATTTCCAGGTCGTTGTAGTTGTCGCCGATGGCCATGATCTGCTCGCGGGGAACGCCATGATGCTCGGCCCAGCGGCGTAGTGCATGTCCTTTGGAGCAGTCACGATTGAGGATGTCGAGGATGCAGAGGTCCCGAGCATCGTATTGCGTTCGCAAAAGGGTGATTTCATTGAGGAAGTCGGCCTTCTGCAGGTGATTTTGCAGGATTGTCATGCGGGCGACGCCGCCGCAGTACATGGCCTGGATCGGATCCTCGGTCAAGGCATCTTCCAATGGCTTTAAATACTGGATAAACGCAGAATTGTGCTGGATCCAGCGGGAAATGCTATGGTGCAACTCGTCGGCCCGTTCCAAAACCAGAGCGCCCTGGGCAGGGCGATCAAAGGTGAGTACTGCGTGACCGCGGAACTCATCCATGTAGGTGATGAGCTTTCTTGCTGTTGCTGCCGGGAGACGATCAGCGTAGAACGTTTCGCCTGAGCTGGAGCGGATCATGGCGCCGTTGGAACTGATCATCCAGACAGGAACGCCCAATTCCTGGGCGACCGGCAGGGCATAGTCATGACGCCTTCCGGTAGCGAGAATAATTGTGATTCCGCATTGGTGGGCAGCTTGCATTGCAGAACGGTCAAGATCGGAGATACGAAAGTTTGGGTTCAGCAGGGTGCCGTCGATGTCGGTTACCAGCAACCGGATCGAGGGAGTCAATTGATTTGTCCGAGCCACAGGATTGGGTAAGTCGGTAATTTGGTAAGTGGGTAATTAAAAATCAATCCGACTCTCTTTCTGCCCAAAAGAAATATTATAGACCTCCTGGATTTTACCGCTCTCGTGGCTGGATCAGCGTGGGCATTCTCATCTCCGCGAGGAAAACAATCTCACAGCAGGGAGCGCAGAGAAAACGCGGGGATTTTGGTAATATCGACTCGTGGCTCCCATCATTCAGGTCGAGAACATTGCCAAGGTTTACCGTGTAGGCAAGGTCGAAGTTCCTGCGCTTCGTGGGGTAAGCTTCGAGGTGCAACCGGGAGAGTTTGTAAGCATTGTAGGCCCCTCGGGTAGCGGCAAATCGACTCTGTTTTATATTTTGGGGGGCCTTACCCGAGCCAACTCCGGCCGTGTTCTGGTTGACGGCGATGACTTCGCTCTCATGTCAGACGCGCAACGAACGGAGATGCGCAAGCGCAAGATCGGCTTTGTGTTTCAGAAGTTCAATCTGCTTCCCACGCTCACAGCCCGCGGGAACATTGAAATTGCCCGCGAGATCGCCGGCAAAAACGGCCACCCTGATGGCGACTTCTTTGAAAAGGTCACAACCCTGTTGGGAATTGCCGGACGGCTCGATCATCGGCCTTCGGAAATGTCTGGCGGAGAGCAGCAGCGCGTGGCCTTGGCGCGCGCCTTAATCAATCGTCCCACGCTGGTGCTCGCCGATGAGCCGACCGGGAATCTCGATTCCAAGAACTCCGACGCCGTGCTCAAGATGCTGCGCGAAACCAATCAGCGATTTGGACAGACCGTGCTCATGATTACCCACAACCCTGAGGCAGCCAGAATCGGCGACCGGATCATTCACATGAGGGATGGCCAGGTTGTCGAGCCGGACCAGGATCCGCAGTGGACCAAGAGCTAAATAAACCCACTCTAGCTTTTCAATGGGCTATCAGCCTCCGCCGCTTGGATTGATTTCTTCTTCCGCCGGCTCAGCACGAATGGACGCCTCCTGCGGCGCTCCACGCGTTTGTCAATCTTCTTCCAAAATCCGGCGAAGTAATCCACTGCTGAGATGACCGAAACCGCCACCATAAACCAGATGGCCATGTGGGCGGTCAAGCGGACGGGAATAAGGAAGTATTTGAAATCCCAGACGTCCCAGTCCACTGCCAGGATGGCGGCGACGATGGAGACAATCTGGACCACCATCTTGAACTTTCCCAGATCGCTGGCCTCAATCGTGAAGCCCTCGGAGGCGGCAATCGAACGCAATCCTGAAACCAGGAATTCCCGCCCGATAATGATGACCGCTATCCAGACATTCACAACCGAAGGATTGAGCTGAACCAGGGTGATATAGGCAGCAGTAATCATCAACTTATCGGCCAGCGGATCGAGCAGCATCCCCATGGTCGTGATCTGCCCGCGCCGCCTCGCCAGGTAGCCGTCAAGCCCATCGGTGATCGATGCGAGGATAAAGAGAATCGATGCCAGGGCCACGCGATCGTGAGGGAATTGCGCGAAGTGTGGATGGTTGAAGTAAGAAGTAGTAAGCATCCACATCAGCAACGGGATTGTTGCTATACGCGAAAGCGTAATGTAGTTCGGCAGGTTCACAAAAGTGTGCTCAGATTATCCTCAGAAAGCCCTGCCCGCGCAACGACAACAGTCATTTACGTCCGTAAATCGTATACAGGCACTTGGTATACAGATCAAGGAGATAAGTCGCATAATCTTCCGCTTTATTGATCGTTCCGCCCTGAAAACCCGCGCCTGGGGCGCCAGTCTTGCCGTAGCTGGTCGTGACTGCGATGAATTTCATCATGTCCAAAGCAATGTCTTCGTTGCGCCGGGACCCTATAAGTGCAGAGAGTTGATCCATTGTTACCCCCTAAAAAATGATACCGCAAAATTGTAGCGAAGCTGAGGTTGGTAAAGTCGATTGGGTTCGCTTTCTAGGAGTTTTCGCCGGTTTTGCCGGTTGCGGTATCGAGAGCCGCTCGTTTTTCCGCAAGCTCTTTACCCTGCTGCATTTTTCCGTAAATAAAAACACCAACCAGAGCAGCCAGCGCAGCGATAATTGAGGTCAAGCCCGCACCACTCTTCCCCATTGAGGTCAGCCAAATTCCTCCACCGATGGCAGTCATCGCAATGACAAACCCCAGCACCATCCCCGCCACTTGACTGAAGGTATTTGACTCTACAACTTTTTTCTCAAGCTGCTGGCGGTGGTGATGTTGGCTTTCGGCCATTCTGAGGATGCGTTCAGCGGATCCTGGAAGCACTTCGTTATATTTCTGAAGTATTTCAGGCGGGGGAAGAGGACCGGAAAAAACACTGGAAATGTGGGCGGCGACTCGGACAATGTCGGCCTTTGCTTCGCTCTTCTGCTCAGGGTTCACTGACCTCATCGTGCTGGAGAAACAAATAGCTCATATTGTGCGTCGGGAGTCTCAGAATCAAAATCTGTGGAATCATCAAAAGCGAGAATTGCATCTTGAATATCCTGGCCCACAACCCGCCAATCGGCGAAGAGAGCCACAGAGTCTGCTTTCTCGCTGATATTGTAGGAATCGAAAACGCCACCCAAATCCAAAAGGCGAGCCATGCCTGAGATAAGCGAAGGCTGAGCAAAAAGAAAGTGAGATGAAACCTTGCTATTCATTGTCCTCTCGACCAATCTAAGGATTTAGATGTTAAGAGCTTTTGAAGGATGCTTAGATCAGTCTGAACATAATATGCCCCTTCATCGAAGTCAACGACTTTCTCTGGTCTCTGTCTCTGGTCTCGAACAATTCGGAACTCGACTTGCCTTGGTTTGATGGCCTGGTTTCAACTTGCGAGTTTTCTAAGTCTCGATGGATACGTGACAGATACGGCCCACAATATAGTCAGCAAATGTCTTGCCATCTTCAATGGGCACAATGGAAACCGGATAAGCCTGATTGTGGGGACGCAGCACGAGGTTACGCTCGGCTAGTTCCACGTATTTGACTGTTGTTCCGCCGTCCTTGCGGACAGCATACATGTTGGGTTCGTTTCTTCGATATGGCTCCAATGAGTTGTAGTGGCGGTCGATCAGGACAGTAGCCCCCGGAAGCAGCCGAGGGTACATGCTCATGCCGTCATGGGAATCTACCTTGACCAGGACGAATCGCTGCCAGCCGTCCCGTGCCGTTTCGGCGCCGGGACGCAGGCGCTTCAGAAAGCTCTTTTTGAATTTCAGGATATCTTTGACTTTTTCGTTGGTGACCAGAGGCTCGTCTGCGGCAATCGTCCCTTCCACCAGGAGAACGTTTTCAAAATCACCCTCGCTGGGCGGCACGATGCTGGCGCGTTTGTTGATTTCATCCGGGTCAAGCAAATCCAGTACCGAGATTTTCTGGACATTGAGCACCCGGTCCATGGCGCTGAGGCTGAGGGACCTTTTGCGGTTGAGGAAATTGCTGATGTGGGGCTGCTTGAAGCCGGTCTGCTCCGAAAGACGCGAGGCGCTTATCTCCTTGCGCTCGACCCTCTCCAGCAGCCGGCGGCGGAGGTTGTCCTGTAACTGGCGAAATTTCATATTCTCATTATAACTTATAGAAATATAGTCACAAATTATCAAATCAATGAGAAATGCATTTTTTGAATTATTAAAGAGTCGCCGGAGCAAAAAACATCTAGAATCTATTCATGGACATGACTTGGGTGACCGACCGGATCGCGGTTGGTGGTGGAATATGGAACGAGGGAAATATGGCGGAACTGGTCAGGATGGGCATCAGCCACATCATTGACCTGCAGATCGAATTCGATGAT
>DASZFK010000409.1:0-9668 GCA_035939855.1 Candidatus Angelobacter sp. | reverse complement strand
TTAGACTGACACATTATCGGGGTCCTTCACTCCGCGCCAATCATGAACGTAGCTTGTGATTTTTTTTCACGCGCTACGCTCAGGATGACAGGGGAATAAAAGCATCGAAAAAACCGACCATTTTGAAAATGTCCATAATGGTTTTGGCGTCCTCTTTCTACCAAACGACAATGCTGGGTTTGCGTTCCGAAAATCCCCGGCACGCGCTGGTTTTGCGCGTGCCGGGTGCTTGTCAGAAGTGTCCAGTCTGAGTAAACGTCTGGCCTCCGGTCGTGTACGTGACGGTAAACGTATCTCCGCTTGTCGGATGTGCCGTACCGTTGGCCGACATCTGAGCGTCAAACAGAAAGCCGCTACCCGGACTCAGCGTCTGCCCGGCGGACAAGCTGAATTGATAGGTAAGCACGGTCGCCGTACTGCTGTGGCTTTGCGTGATCTGTCCTCCCACTGTGTTGTACTGCCCGTTGAAGCTCAGGCCGCCGGTGTTCTGTACGTTGATGGTGATCGAGAGGGCGGTAATGGCCGCCGTATTACTCAGCTTGACCCCTTCATCGTCGAAGAAGGCGCTGTTCGAGTTGATGACCGTCGTCACTGTCACCCCACCGTTGCCGGTTCCCGTTACGGTAAGAGCGACTGTGGTCGTGTGGGTAAGAGCGCCGCTGGTCCCGGTTACCGTCACGTTCGTCGTTCCTGTAGTCGCCGTGCTCGAGGCGGTAAAGGTCAGGGTGCTCGTTGTCGTGGTTGAGGCTGGGTTAAAGCTGGCAGTCACTCCAGTTGGCAGGCCACTGGCGGCAAGCGTCACCGTGCCTGTAAACCCATTCACCGGTGTGATCGTGATCGTGCTGTTGCCGGTCGCTCCTTGCGCCACGCTTACCGCGCTCCCCGACAGTGAAAAGTCCGGTGTATTTCTGACCACCGTAACCGAGATGGTTGTCGTATGCGTAAGTGAGCCGCTGGTTCCGGTAATGGTCACGGTTGACGTGCCGGCAACGGCGGTGCTGGAGGCACTAAATGTGACGGTGTTTCCGCTCAGCGAAGCAGTAACCCCCGAGGGAGTCGCGCCCACGCTTAAGGTTACGCTGCCGGTGAAGCCGCTCAAGGGCGTGACCGTGATCGTACTGCTGGCTGCGGCCCCTCCCTGGGTAACCGAAACACTCGCCGGATTCGCAGATAGCGAGAAATCGGGCTGGCCGGTAACAGTGAGAACAAGGGTAGTTGTATGAGTAATCCCGCCACCGGTTCCGGTAACGGTCACGGTTGTGGCGCCCGCCGCCGCCGTGCTCGATGCGGTGAAGGTTAGCGTGCTTGTGCCTGTGGTCAAAGAGGTCGGATTGAAGCTGGCAGTCACTCCAGTGGGCAACCCGCTGGCGCTTAATGCCACGCTACTTGTGAATCCGCCGCTCGGGGTTACGGTAACAGTGCTCGTGCCCGTTCCGCCCTGGGCTGCGCTTGCATTGGTTGCTGCGAGCGAGAAGTTGGCTGCCCCGGGAATCGTAAGAGCGATGGTTGCGCTGTGGGTGAGACTACCGCTGGTACCCACAATCGAAATATTAGTGGTTCCAGCCGGCGTGCTGGTTTGGGCATTGAAGTTCACCACAATGCTGCCGCTGCCATTGACCGAAGAAGGGCTGAAGTTGGCGCTTACTCCCGCGGGCAGATTTGCAGCCGAAATCGATACCGTTCCGGTAAATCCGAAGAGCGCAGCAACATTAACCGTAGCGGTAGGGTTCTGTCCCGGAGTCAGCGTGACGGCAGCGGGAGGCGCAGCCGTAATGGAGAAGTCAGGCCTTCCGATAATGGTCAGCTGAAGCGTGGTCGTCTTGGTAATGGTTCCGCTGGTTCCGGTTACGGTGACGCCCACCGGTCCGGAAGGCACCGCAGCATTGGCAGCGGCCGTGAATGTGAGTGTGCTGACGCCCTCGCCGTTAGTGATCGAAGCGGGGTTAAAGCTCGCAGTCACGCCAGTGGGCAGACCGCTGATGCTGAGCGCTACCGTGCCGCCAAAGCTATTCACCGGCAGAACTGTGATGGACGTGCTGGCTGAGGCCCCCTGCTCCACACTGGTCCCGTTGCCAAACATGCTGAAGGTCGGATTGGTGTCCGAGGGAACTTGCGGAAATGAGTTCTGGATGTTTTGAATGAACTCTGCTGCAAAGAATTGGCCTGCTGGCGGCGAGTTCGCAATCGAGCCGGTCAAGGTATTGCCGGCGAGCGGGTTGGTCTGCGCCGGATCGCAATTGGGATCGGCATGTGTAGCTCCGTTTTGATTCGCGCTGCCGGGATAAGTGCCGTCAGATTCTCCCGGCGGCTTGATCCAGACGTACGCCTGGAACTGCGGGAAATCAGGCGGAGTCGCCAGCGGCGGAATTCCCATCCCGGCGCCGCTCTGGTTACACCACTGGCCGCGATGATTGCGGCGGTCGATCCTGCTTGCATCCACAAAGGTGTTGATGTCCGTGCTGCTGCTCGCTGCCGTGGGCCGGTTCGGGCCGCCCCAGCCGTTGCGTGAAGTATCGGTGATGAAATTGGTGCTGCTCACAGGCCATCCCGCCGCGCGGAACAGGCCTTGCAGCTCGGTTGCATAGCCGGCCTCGTCAACTGTCGGATTGAATGAATAAAAATTGGCCGAGACAACTTTGTTGCCGTTAAATGTCTGGTTCGGATCGATGAACGGCTCTTTGAGCGGGGTGTAGTTGGCCGTGTCGTCGATGAAACCATCAATCGAGTTCAGGCCGGCTGTCGCGCCCTGGACAACGGTGGTATAGAAATTGACCGCCGCGCTCGCGTTATCCGACCAGCCCAGCCAGGCCGAGTGCCCGATATCGAGATAAAGATAGGCATTGGGGATGGGATGAAACGCATTGATCGCGTGCTGAACGCCCTGCACATATACGCCGGAGGACTGCGCCGTTACGCAGTTTTGAATGGTGAAGCTCTTGCCCGTGTTGGTGACCAGGTTCGGGAGCGAGTCCGGTTCGATCACCAAAACGAAACGGATGTTGGCGAAGTTCGGGTTCTTCAAGATGCCGGCGATCACATCGATGTACTGCTGCTCATAAGTCGTCAAACCGTCTAAAGGTTGTGTAGGAGGATTGGCGGCGATGCTCAACTCGCCGTTGGAGGCGCGCGCAGCGCAATCACGGTCCGGCAGGTCGTAGATAACCAGCGTCACCACGATTGGCTGGCCGGACTTCTGTTGCGTCAGGGCGTTATTCAACTGCTCTTGCAGGCCCAGGCGTCCGCCATGGGCCGAATCACCTGCAATCGCGGCAATACGGTCCAGCCAAATAGCCGTCGGGTAGGTTGTAACTGTATTCATCTGCGCCTTGAGCACTGGGTCGGTAGTCGTAGCCATTACGGCTTGGACCTCTTTGGTGTAGTCGGGGTTAATGTATTGCGTCGCGCCCACGAAAGGATTGCTGACGTGTTGTTGGGCCCAGACGGGGAACCCCGCCAAAAGTATTAAAGTGACTGCGAGCGAGAATTTCTGGAACCAGTGAATCTGCATAGCTGCTCTCCAATCTGAACGTGTTACCGAAACAGCAGAACCATTCAGCGGTCCGCATTCAGCATTCAGCCCGCACGGCTTTTTAAGCTGAAGGGGGACTGCATTGTGGGCATGGTTGGGGTGTGCCGTCGTGAATCTTTCACCACGGCTCGGTTAACGCCACGTCACTGGGAACCCGTCTGGGGGTTCGGGTGAAGAACACCACGAAGGAGACGAGTCACTGGGCCAGATTGGCCTGGCTGAAAAATCGTCTGTTTAACAACCGAAGAAGCGGGTGCCACAGATTTACCAAAACGTTTTGGTAAAGGCACGGATAGATATTCCGCCCTCCGGCAGGCGAATGTCAAGCCTCCCACAGAAAAAAATTAGGCCATGACCCGGTGGATTTTTTGTTTTGAAAGGCAAGAAAGCCTTAAGAATTGGTAAATGGGTAATTTGGTAAATGGGTAATTTTAGAAATAGACCAAGAGCCCATTGCCCTGACGGCTCGCTGATTTCGTGTTCATTCGCGTGTATTCGTGGCTAAATGGGTATGCTCTCCTAACTGCGATAAGGTGTTTAAGATCAATGACTGTTCCAAAACCCGATCACCCGATCACGCGCGATCACCCGATTGCATGTCTGTCGAGAAGCTCTCCAGAAGGTTAGCTTTTCAATGGACCATTCTCTCGGTGTGGTCAAGCAGCTGATTGCTGATTGCTGAATGCTCCGTAGAATAGAGCCATGCCCCGAACCGTGGGAAAAACTCAATCCGGCGCCAATCTCAAGCGTTTGGCCGATTACCTGCATCTGACGCCGGGAACCGTTTCTGTCGTCTTAAATGGTGTCCCCCGGGCCTGCGAGATTCCGCAAAAGACCCAAGACCGGATTTTTGCTGCCGCTCGAAAACTCAATTACCGTCCGAATCATGTAGCTCGAACTCTCAAGAACAAACGCAGCTTTATGGTAGGCATTCTTGCGCCCGAGGTAAGCGAGGGATACGGCGCCTTGTTGTTGAACGCCATCGGCGAATACTTGATCCACCATGGCTATTTCTACCTGGTAGCCACTCATGGCCGCAGGCCTGATCTGCTCGAAGAGTATCCCAGGATGCTGATGGAGCGATCGGTCGAGGGTTTCATCGCGATCGATACGGCCCTGGCAGGTCCGCTTCCGTTGCCCTCGGTTGCAATTTCCGGCCACACGAAGCTCCCCAATGTCACCAATGTGATTCTTGACCATGATCTGGCCGCAAGGCTGACTCTGCAGCACCTGGTTGATCTTGGACACAAGCGTATTTTGTTCATGAAAGGGCAGTCGTTCAGCGCAGACTCCGCAGAAAGGTGGAGGGCAACCCAGCAGGCTGCGAACCGGTTAGGAATCAAGGTCTTGCCGGAATTGACGCTGCAGTTGACGATGGAGGGATTTTCGCCCGAAGTCGGCTATCCCGTCATGCGCCAGTTCTTGAGGAAAAACAGAGAATTTACAGCCCTGGTTGCCTACAACGATTTCTCCGCGATCGGTGCAATCCGGTCATTGCGAGAGGCTGGGTCGCGCATCCCCGAAGATGTCTCCGTAGTTGGCTTCGACGACATTAACAGCGCAGCCTATCAAAACCCAAGCCTCACAACCATTCGCCAGCCCTGGCAAAAGATGGCTCAAATTGCCGCCGAAACACTGCTGCATCGTTTGAAAGGCAAACGTGTTCCCAAAGAAATCCTGGTCGAACCCGATCTGGTTGCCCGTGAATCGACAGGTCCGTCACCGCACCATTGTCTAACTTAAACACAGGCCCTCGAACGCCAGCCAAGCTCCAGGGCATCTCGCCGACCGTGAGCATCTGACCTGTCAAAACTTCGTCATTAGATCGGGATGTAGACAATCATATCTCGCCATTCGGTTTGACCGCTGCACAGCGCAATCATCGTTAATTCTTCGATCGCTCTTCCGATTGGGAGATCCTGTGGAACAAGTATCAATCCAGGCATTGATTCCCCGTTACGCACCCGCGTAATTGCAAAACGTGGCATTGTTTGCAGATCGTGACTGACCAAGATTCTATTCTCGGCAGCAGCCCAGAAAAGTAATTGTGGGTCAGGTTTGTGGGCTAAACCAACAGCACGCGCCAGGACCGCGTCAACTTCGACGCGCGAGCGCACGCCTCGAAGAATGCGTTCGTTGAAATCGTGGTCGATCAAAAAGCGGAGCACGCTCGTGTCTATTCGGCTTGATGCTGTGAACCAGAGCGAGACTTGATCCGTGCACGGAGTTCACCGACTCTGGTTTTGTATGCCGGATCGGACTCGATGTCGTCACGGACGCTGCGTGCTTTTTTCTCCTGATCGTACAGGTATTCATCCACTTGGCCACGGTGATTCAGGTAATAGCAGATAACAGCATGAATGTCGGCAAGCTTTAGGGTTGGAAAGCTTTCAAGAATTGCCTCAGCGCTGTTCCCTTGCTGATATTGATACACCACCGATTCCAGGGTGATCCGCGATCCGGTGACACAAATTGCTCCGCTTTCCGTCAGCGTTAAAGGCACATTCTGAGTTGTCTCAAGGACGATCATCTCGTCTTATTGTACACTCTGCCGGATTCCGCTTCGTTCGCCGAGCGGCCTGATCGGTAGCCTGTAAGAGCTTCTTGTCGATAACAATCTGAATCGTTTCATCATGTCGATATATTCCACAATATACGCCACATTCAGGACATTTTGCCTCTTTTAGCAACATCTTGGCGCTACAATAATTGTGTGCAGTTGCGATATGCAGTAGCTATCGTTGTGGTGAGCGTAGCGATGTTGGCGCAATCGGCGCCGCCTTCGTGTCCGGCTGAGCTCCCGGTCGACGACATCATCGCTGAGATACACAAGCAACAAACTAAAAAGAAACGCCGCAATACCAACCCCTTACCGGATAGTATTTGTATTGGGGCGTGGTGCCATGGCTATCCAATGACGCCGCCAACCATTCCAATACCCGCGCCACGATCGGAAAGGCCTAACGATCAAAACACCAGTTCCAGCTCCGAGAGCTCAAGCAAGAATCCCACGAATTCTAAAAGCGAGTGCGATGAACGGATGGATAAGGCGCTCGAGGCCGCTCACAACGTGGATGTTGGCGATTACTACTTCGAAGAGAAGAGGAACTATAACGCAGCGCTGATGCGCTACCGGGATGCACTCGAAGCAAAACCTGGAGATATCGCCATTCATGTACGCTTGGGGCGGGTATTTGAGAAATTGAACCAACCTCCGCAAGCCGTTGAGCAATACCAGGCGGCACAGAAGCTCCCTGGCCCCCAGAAATGGTCTGACGAAGCTAAGTCAGCCCTGCTGCGCCTCCAACACCCTCCTGGCTTGTAACTGGCTGGTTCTTGGCCACCTCGGACCCAAAAGGTGGCTAAAAACCTCCCAAAAGGCTGCTTTTTTATGGAGGAAGCTATTTCTGGTGCTTTTCGGCTTGTGGGGATCCGTCCCGCAACGCCTGTAACGCCTGACGAGCGTCCTCCAGATTCGGTTCTAGCTGGAGGGCTTGTTCAAACGTAGCGATTGCTTTTTCCCGCTGCTTGTTTTTTTCATACGCAAACCCCAAAGCCATTAGCGATTGGCTATCTGCGGGATTCAACTTCACTGCCTCTTCGAAAGCCGTGATCTCTTTGTCGATCTGGCCGGTCACACGGTAGGCATAGCCCAGCATCGTCTGTGTCTTCGAACTGTTGGGATTCAGCCTGACGGCCTTCTCAAAAGCATCCACTCCCTTTTCGGGCTGGTGATTGAGTTCATACGCGTTGCCCAACTTGACCAGAGCGTCTTCGTCGTCAGGATGGGATGCAACCCTTCTTTCCAGCACTTGAATCGCGCCCGGATAATCTTCCTGTTGAAGAAGCGCTTCGGCCTTGAATGTCTGACCGTGAGCCTGTACGAGTTGATTGGCGGCTACAGCGAGCAGCGCAGCCGTGAGGAGGAGTGTGACGATCTGGATAAGGTTGTGCTTGCTCTTCGATGATGAAGGGGCCGCCAGCGGCACGCCGAGAATGAGTCCGGTAACGAAGCCGCCGAGGTGGCACATATTGTCGACACCAGGGCGCATACCAAAGGCAAAACTGTAAAACGCAAACATCGCTATGCTGGAAAAGATCGATCTCTTTTGTCCAGTAGTGATTGAGAGGTTCCCCAGCTTGACCCCCGAAAGCAGTGCTCCGGCTATGCCAAAGATCGCTCCTGAAGCCCCGACGGAAAGTCGCTCATGATCGTATCCAACGCTGAGCAGGCTTCCGCCCACCCCGGTAAAGAGATAAATCGCCAGGGTTTGCCATTTACCAAACAGCCGCTCGGCGAGAGGACCGAAGCTCAAGAGGCACCACATATTCAGAGCGATATGGATGATGCCGGCATGAACAAAAGCAGCGGTGAGCAACCGCCAGTACTCTCCGGCCAGGGTTCGCACACCCCAGTTCCCACCCCACTTGACCAGATCGTTGCCATTAGGATCCACGAAAGAGACCCCAGTGGCGACCATGGCCACAAAAACAGTTATGTTGATGGCTGCCAGCAGTGCGGTGACCGGATAGTCGCGCATGGTGCCGGTATACATGCCTTTGCGGGCTCGCGACGTAGCCACGCCGGCGCATCGGTCACAAAGGACTGGTGCTATGCCCTCTTCATTGACCTGTAGAGGGCTTCCACATTTTGCGCATACTGGCATAGGAATGATTCTTTACAAAGATGATAATCTACGCGGCCCAAAAACTACGAGTTTCCTTCTCTTGGCGTCAAGGCACAGCCTGCTTCAACTCGCGAAGCCTGGTTGAGGCCAACCTCCGGTTGTGATCCAACTGGAGCGCGCGCTCATAAGCAGCCATTGCGTGGGCGCGGTCGTTGTTCATCTCATAAGCATAGCCAAGCATTTCCTGGACTTGACTGTTGCCTGGTTTTCGGGCGGCAGCTCGCTGGAGTTCAGCCAAAGCCCCGGCGTAATCATTGTTCGTCAAAAGATCGTTGGCCCGGTCGAAAGAGACTGCATAGTCGTTGATGTGGCGGACTGCAAGCAGCCCCCCGAACAGGAGTAAAAATGTAACCGTCATAACGGCCAACTTGCCGTGGGCGCGTTGATCCTTTGGACGAGAAAGTATGGGCGCCATGGCCAGGCCAATGATCAACCCAGTCCCCAGTCCCCCCAGGTGAGCAGTATTGTTTATGGCTGGTATCGAAAAACCAATCACGAGGTTATAAAACGCGAAAAAAGCCAAGCTGCGAATCGTGCTTTGCAGAGCGCTTCTTGGAATAGCAAGCTTGGCGAAATACAAGCCCGTAATCAATAGGCCGGCAAGACCAAAAACCGCTCCGGAAGCGCCCGCGCTCAATCGGAGTGGATTCAGAGCCAGGCTAAGTAATCCGGCCCCAACTCCCGTCGCGAGGTAACTGGCCAAGTACGTCCATCTCCCCAGGAGCGATTCAGCCAGTAAGCCCAGGTTCCACAGGCACCACATATTCAGCGCCAAATGGATGAAGCCGATATGGAGAAACATTGAAGTAACCAGGCGCCACCACTGACCACCAAGCGCCGAACTGAAGAGCGCTCCCCAGTCCAGCAATTGCCGTCCGGTGGGACTCAAGGGAGAGATGCCGCGGAGGACCATCAGCAAAAAGACCAGAATGTTTATGGCAATTAAGGCAATCGTAACCGGCATCCGGCCAACAAGTTGGCTCGTCGAGGCTTCCTGCCTCGGCTGGGCCTGAAGCTGCGCTTGACACTGGGAGCAATATTCCTGCGTATCGCCAGCAGAATAAGTAAACAGCGGTCTTCCGCATTGTTTGCAATTCGACAAATCGATCCCGCTTTCGAGTAATCCGTCCTTTGTTATTGTACCGTTGCAGGGAATTTCTAATTTGTAATTCCTAATTTGTAATTTGAAAAACAGGACTCATCATGCTTCGCTCAAATTACAAATTACAACTTATAAATTACAAATCCCTTTATGATGGAGGACATTTGAAGAGGCATTTGAACTGGAGGCCTTGGGTGCGAAAACAGTTGCAAATACAGACGTGGATTCTGGCAGCGATTCTGGTTCTGCCTTGCTCTCTAGGCGCAGCGGACAAGCGTGCGCCAGAGGAGCAAACTGCCCGTTATTTCGATTCCATCCGTCACGATCCTCTGCGATTACTGTCGTTCCT
>DASZFK010000408.1:0-6985 GCA_035939855.1 Candidatus Angelobacter sp. | reverse complement strand
AGAATGGCAGGCCGATACGAAGATGCTCTTACTCATTACCGCGCCTCGCTGAAGTTGGATCCCAAATTTACGATGTCGCAAGTGGGAATCGCCGACACTTACGCCCTCATGGGTGATGAGCCGAAAGCGCGCGCAGAATATGCAATTGCGGTGGAGAAGGCTCCGACGAAGATCGATGCAACGCTTTGGAGCCTTCAGTCAGCAATTACGTGGGTCCGCGAAGGCAACTTCAAGGGAGCAGACCAGGCATTTGCGGCGGTTGCCCGGCAGGCGCATGAAAACGATCTTGGAAACACGGAAGCGCGTGCTTACCGCATGATGGCGTTCTATCAGAAAGACTATGCTACTGCGATCTCTCTGCTCGACAAAGCAGAAGCCGCTCTCCACGAAGACCATAAGATTTCCAATTCGCTGTTGGAACAGGAATATGCCTTCATCTTGCAGGCCCGGGTGCGATTAGCAGTGCAAAATGGAAACACAGAGTTGGCGGCCAGCATCCTCGACCAACTCGAGCAAGTAGCGGGCAGAAGCAACGATGGTTTTGTCCAACATGCCTACAACGGCGCGGCCGGAACCCTGCTGCTGGCACAAAACAATGCTGCCAAGGCCGTCTATCATCTTGAGCAAGATCCGCGAAATCCTTTTTCCATGCTGCTCCTGGTTTACGCTTACAGCCAACTCGGCGCCAAGGATGATGCCGAACGCATGAGACAGGCTCTAGCCGGCTTCAACGAGCCTAATATCGAGCAGGCCCTGGTGGTGCCACAGTTCCGTAAAGAAGGCATGGCCATGCTGACAGGACCGCATAAACCCTGAAAATAACTCATTGCGTCGATGCCTCGTAATCCGCGCGCATCCGCGTAAATCTGCGGTAACTTGTTTTACGTCTGCCGCACTCCGACCTCTGTAGACAAATCAATTCTTCTCTGCGTTTCCTCTGTGGTTTGCTCTTTGATTTTCTCTTAAGTTTTTCTCCGTGTCTCAGTGCCTCCCGTAGTGGGTTTTGGTCTTTGGTTACGATTTTCGGTTTGTGGCCTGTTGATGCTGGTCAAAGATATTTGTTGCGAGCATCGGCAAAGCCCTTAACCGTCTTCCCGTGGCATTGAAGATGGCGTTTCCTACAGCCGGGGCAAGCCCCACAATTGGGGTTTCTCCCGCTCCTGCGGACGGTACATCTTTCCGGTCGATAATCTCAACGTCAATTTTCGGCGTATCGCGAAAACGTGGAACGCGGTAGTCACTGAGGCGTGGGTTCAATATTTTCCCATTCTGGAAATGAATGGCTTCAAACAATGCTCCGCCAATACCTTGCACAATTGCTCCGGAAACCTGGTTGCGGAGGCCACTGGGATTGACGACGGCACCGCAGTCAAAGGCCACGGCCACACGCACGATCTTCATGGTTTGCGCCGAGCGGTCCACGGCAACTTCCGCACACGCGGCAGTGTAGCCTCCCTTTTCAATTCCTCCGGCGATTCCAAAGCCACGTTCTTCCGAAGGACGTTGTTTATCCCAACCGAAACGCGTGGCTGCAGCTTCGAAAATATCGCGCAAGCGGGAATCACTGATGTTCTTCAACCGGAACTGTAAAGGATCGAGCTTGACCAGGCTCGCCAGTTCGTCCATGTGGCTTTCGCGCGCGAAGTGATTGGCTGTGGCCGCCAGCCCGCGATACGAGCCCTGGCGCAACGGATATTTGGTTGGATGGAATTCAATGCGCTGGTTCGGGACGTTGTAGGGAGTGCCTATGGCCGCCGGTCCCGAATTGTAGTTGTGAAATTCCCAGGCCACGAGCGTGCCGTCGTCGCGCACTCCACTCTTGATATCGATTACTCCTGCCGGACGGAAGTACGCCCAGGTGAGTTCCTCCTGGCGGGTCCACACGACCTTAACCGGTTTACCGGCAGCCTTGGCGAGCCGGGCGGCTTCGACTGCGGCATCGCCGGTATGCTTCCCGCCATAGGCCGATCCTGTATCCGGCACAAGAACCCGCACATGATCGGGCGGGAGATGGAATGCCTCGACAAGCTCGTCCCGCACGCCAAATGGACGCTGGGTGCCAGTCCACACGGTCAAGCGGCCATCACTCCATTCGGCAACTGCTGCGCGCGGCTCCAACGGAGTGTGAGCGATGTAGGCGACTGTATACGTTTGTTCCAGCTTCTTGTTGGCCGAAGCCATGCCGGAGTCGATAGAGCCGGTTTCATGGCCGCCACGGCCTCCGAATCCGCCGCCGTTGCCCTCGGGATTTTTTCGCAGGTAGTCGAACAATTCTGCTTCTGAAGGTTGAGATGGGGCGTTCCACTGCGCTTTGAGCAGGTCGAGCGCTTTGGTTGCAATTTGGGAATCGGCTGCCACTACGCCGGCAAAGCTTCCATCGTGCACTACCTGGACATTCGGAAGCTTCTCGGCTCCGCCGGTATCGAGTGAGGTCAGAGTTGCGTTGAAGGCGCTGGGGCGGAGCACCTTGCCGTGCAGCATCCCCAGGCGCGTGATATCGGAAGTGTACTGGTGGTCACCCGTTACAAAAGACTTGCCTGCAACTTTGGGCACATTAATTCCAGCCACATGCCAGTTGCTTGCCGGAGCGACAACGACATCGCGGCTTATGACTTTAACGATCTTTTCTCCCTTGGTAATCGCAGAGTAGGTGATCTTTTCACCGTTTTTGGAATTCACTACGACGCCATCGTGAGCGGAAAGCAATGAGCGATCCACTTTCCATTGTTGCGCCGCCATATCGATCAGGACTTCGCGGGCGCTTGCCGAGACTTTGCGAAGCTGGGTCCCCATCTGGGGCGTAGTGCGGCTGCCAAAGGTGCCCATGTCAAACGGAGTAAGCTGGGTATCGCCCATGATCATGGTGATCGAATCCATGGGAACACGCAGTTCCTCGGCTACGTGTTGCGCCAGCGAAGTTCGGATGTTCTGCCCCATCTCTACCTTGCCGGTAAAGACAGTGATCTTCCCATCACTGCCGATGTGCAGCCACGATGAGATATCTTCGGGTGTCGCCTGGCCCTGGGAGCGGCGGCCCGATTCCTGGGCCAGCACCGTGGGAGCGCACATCCCAATCACCAATCCTGCGCCGAGAAACTTGAAGAGGTCGCGCCGGTTGACCTCAAAGGCGTAGCGCAGTTGCTCAATCGTGTGCTGCTCAAGTTCCTGAAGTTCGAGGTTGGTCATTGCCTTTTGCCTCCGGTTGAGCTGGCCTGCTGAATGGCCGCCACGATCCGCGGATAAGTCCCACACCGGCAGATGTTGCCGTTCATGTGCTGGATAATCTGATCTTCCGTAGGACTAGGATTCGTGCTCAGCAAAGCATGGGCCGACATGATCATGCCGGGTGTGCAATAGCCGCACTGAAAAGCCTCTTCGTCAAGAAACGCCTGTTGCAGCGGATGCAGGTTGCCATTGGGGCTGAGGCCTTCAATCGTGGTTATTTTCTTATTGGCCACGGTGGCTGCAGGAGTAAGGCAGGAGCGGACGGAGCGTCCATCGATCAGTACGGTGCAGGCGCCGCATTGGCCTTCGCCGCAGCCGTATTTGGTTCCGGTCAGGCCAAGTTTGTTGCGCAGGACCGAAAGAAGGCTCTCCTCGGGAGCAGGATCGACTCTTCGTTCATTTCCATTGACGAGCAGAGTGATGGTCGCCATAACTATTTTTGGAT
Source organism: Candidatus Angelobacter sp. (assembly GCA_035939855.1). GTDB lineage: Bacteria > Acidobacteriota > Terriglobia > Terriglobales > Acidobacteriaceae > Angelobacter. The sequence goes on along the minus strand of DASZFK010000408.1, from coordinate 3,315 downwards.
GCGAGCAGCGCTTCACGATACTGCCGCCGCTCGCACATTTTATCCGATACCGCTATTGTTCGTGCGGCGCAACTCCGGCAGAAACTTCTTCTCCTTCCGGCCATGCACCGACCCAGCCAAAGATTCCGTAGCCGATCCAAGAGTACTTGCGGTCATGGTCATACAACTCAATGCCGCCCTTGTACGCGATCTTCAGGCGGCCGCCCTCGGTATGGTAATCCGCTTCAACAGGCTCCTTGTCGCCGGGGCCCTTGACAGTGCATCTGCCTCTCGGGGATTCATCCGGCATCTTAATCTCCACGGTGCCTTCAATGAGGCCAGCAAGTTTGCCGGTCACGCTGAGGTGCAGTGGTTCAAGCGTATTCACTTTGCCTTTGCCGATTAAGATACCAGCTTTGTAAAAGTCTAGGGGTGATCCACTCCTCAGCCCGCTCCATACGAAATTCCTCAGATTTGCCATATACAGTCTCTCCTTAATAATCGAATTTGTGAATGCACTCTCAAAAGCGATCTGGAGTGCTTCACGATCAACTAAGGCGCAAAAGTTGAAAAAATGGGACCATAAGTCCGTAGTTCAATTCTCATGATTGAAGAAATTGATGCGCTGTAAATTTCTGGTCTCTAGGTGCAACTCTTTTCGCCTTATGGAGTGACACATCTTGCGGCCAACGCGAGATGAAACACTCAAAAAAGGAGAGAAAACAATGAGCTTTATTACAGACGCACTCGGAGCGATCAAGAAAGCTGCTGATGACGTGGGCCAGGCAGTAGGTCTGGGGAAACTCGGATCCGACATTGAAAAAACCATCAACCAGGGAGCAACTATGGTGAAGAATGCTGCCGACGACGTGGGCCAGGCGGTAGGCCTGGGGAGAGTTGGATCCGACATTGAACGGACGATGCAACAAGGTGTCCAGGCAATTGAGGGAGTTGCTTCTTCGATATTCTCCCCCGATCAGCTAAAGCTGCTGATTGAAAATCCCTTGGGCGCGAAAGGCCTGGCAAGCACGCTCGATGGATTGCACCTATCTCCCAGCCAGGCACAGGAACTTCTGGCGATTACGCCTGCACAACTGGGCCAGATAATCGAAGGGTTGAGCAATGAGCCAGTATTTACCAAGTACGTTGAGGCGGCCCGAACAGGAAGTGCGGTGGTGGTGGCAGCCCAGGACCAACAGCAAGTCGAGAATGTGACAAAAAAGTGGGTGCAAACTGGGCTGGGCATCGCAACCGGTGTTATTGGTTTGCTGGCTATTCCGTTCTTTTCCGTACTTGCAGGCATAGCTGCATGTTGTGGCGCCGCTCCAGTGGCCGTGTTCTTTGGGCTACATGCGACAGCAATGGGAGTGATTGTTGCCGGACTCTCATTGACGAACCTTATGGTCGGCATCTGGGCGTGAGCGGGCGACACAGGCAGCATTACTTTCGTGTTCTTCCCCCAAAGAGGACAACTGAAGTAGCCAGCATGGTTCGGTGCTATTCTGGCGCCGAACCTAATGCTGGTTATTCTTGAAACCAAGGGATACCGGAGGTCCGCTCTTCATTCAGGCAAGCTTTTGATTAAGGGAATCACTTTCTTTGATCTTCCCCAATCACGCGCCGGAGTCAATAATAATCTTGGGGTTCGTCGGGGGCTCCGGGTCATCTGAGGCTGTAGATAAGACCTGATACTCATAGGTGCCCGTGCCCGTAACCACAAAGCATTGAGTCTCATGACCATTCTCTACGACAATGTCTTCCTTGGCTCCTGAAAATGGCCATTTATTCTCGGAAAATACTATTTTCTTTTTTTGTCCGGTATTATTCTTCCAATAGACTCTGTGTGAACTTTTCACCCTTGTTTCACCTATATGAGAAGCCTCTATGCCGTGGTGTTTCATATTTTCTCTCCTTAGAGTAGCTCGTGACTTTCATTGATCAAGGCGCAAAATGTAGATAACAAGAGACGACTTGATGTCTATTTCATAACAGGATTTTGTGGCAAAACGGCAGCGCCAACGAGACTTTTATAGCGCGGGTCAGCTCGCACCTGGGCGAAGCCCACATCCGATTCAATTTCGCTCAAGGAATAGCCCGCCCGAATAGCGGCCTGCAGAGAAGAGAGGGCCAACTCCCGCTGGCTGGTAAGCTCATAAACGCGAGCTGCATTAAACCAGAACTCAGGGTCGTTGGCAGGGTGACGCATCGCGCTGGCCAAAGCTGCCCGGGCCTCTTTATCTCGTCCCAATTTGGATTCATAGAGGGCGAGATCACATAGCAACAAGGCATCCTTGGGTCGAAGGACAAGCACGGGTTTGATCTCTTGGATAGCCCGCCGGTATGCTTGGCTGGCCTGAGAGCGATCTCCGGCAATATCGTAGGCGGCGGCCACGTTGCTCCATAGGGCATGGTCGTGAGGATTTATTTCCGCCGCCTTGAGAAAAGAAGTGGTGGCGTCCTTATATCTTCCGGAATGGAAATATGAGGTTCCCAAATTGGAGTAAGCGCCGGCGGAAGGTTTGATGGTAACAGCCCGGATCAGGATTGATTCAGCTTCTGCATATTTGCCCAAAGCCAGATAGACGCCACCCAGGTTGTATAGTGCCAGCGGATAATCCGGCGCAAGCTGCGATGCTGCGCGGAAAAGCGGCTCCGCTTTTGCGTATTGGGCGTGGTGAAAATAGAAATATCCCAGAAAGTTGTAGCTCACCCAACTTGCCGGGTTCCGCTTGATGGCGTCGTTGATCAAAGTCTCGGCTTCAAGGACCTTGCCCGCGTCATCATAAGCCAGCGCCAGCCGCCGGAGAATCTCGTCATCGGTGGGGTCCAATGTTATTGCCCGCCGGAACTCGTCGATTGCGCTATCGAGGTTTCCCTCATCCTGCAACACCATTCCCAGGGCCAAATGGGCTGCCGCCAATCCTTCATTCAATGAGAGGGCCTTAGAGCATGCCTGCCGGGCCTGAGCCAGCCATTTCATTTCTTTGGTGTAGCGAGACTTCAGGACCTGAGCGTGTCCAAGATCGGCGTAGGCAATCGCGAAGTTGGGATCGGTTTCTATCGCTTTCTGCAACAGAGAGATGGCGTGGTCCACATTTTCCGGATCATCGTGTCTTAAATATCCGCGACCCTGCTCATAGAATTCGTAAGCGCCCGGTTTGGAGGTTTGATCGACCGGCAGATGGTGGAGCATTCCTGCGGGGATCTGAACCTGCAGCAGGGAAGAGACTTTCTCCAGCAATGTATCTTCTACAGTGACTATTTCAGGTTCAGGCACCTCAATGACTTGAGAACGAAGGTTCTCGAGCGTGCTTGCATCCTTTAATTCTGCCCGCA
>DASZFK010000407.1:0-5146 GCA_035939855.1 Candidatus Angelobacter sp. | reverse complement strand
GAGCTTCCTTCTTTTTTGCGTTGATCTATAACATTATTTATGCAGAGATCAATAACGTCACGCGTGTGACCGGCAGCATCGCCGACGCCAGGATTGGGAAATTTCACCGTAATAGGCAAGTCGAGAGAAAAACGCCTGGTTGTCCGTTGATCTGTTTGAGGCTTTGCCATGGCGGCCTCCAAAAGAGATTGTTATTGCAGGTGATTGTAACGCAACCTGGGGGGAAGAATGCCAGCCAATGCTGATGTAACGCCGCTCCTAAGGTTGCTCTCGCCTTAATTAAGCCTGCCAACGGCCGGCATCGAGACATCACAGTTGGAAATTCTGGGGGTATCAACCAGAGGGTTCCTACAATGCCAAAAAGTTCTTAAGCAACAACCTGCCGGAATCTGTCAGCACGCTTTCCGGATGAAACTGCACGCCCTCGACCGGGTAACGTCGATGGCGCAACCCCATAATGACCGGTGTTCCGTCCTCCTCACGTGTCTTTGCGCTGATCTCTAGTTCCTGCGGAAGCCCTTCTTCGGACACGATCAGGGAGTGGTAGCGAGTCGCCGCCATGGGACGTGGAATATTTCGAAAAATCGTCTTGCCGTCATGTTCTATCTGGCTAACCTTACCGTGCATGATCTTCGACGCTCTTACGACGTTGCCTCCAAAGGCTGCCCCAATGGCCTGGTGTCCCAGGCAAACTCCCAGAATTGGGACCTTCCCCGCAAAATGCTTTATCAAATCAATGCTGATTCCCGCTTTCTGCGGGGTGCAAGGGCCGGGCGAGATCAGGATGTGGTCTGGTTTTTGCTCTGCAATCTCTTCAGGAGTGATCTGGTCATTACGTCGCACCTCAACTTTTTGCCCTAGCTCGCCCAGGTATTGCACAAGGTTGTAGGTGAAGGAATCGTAGTTGTCGAGCACGAAGACCATGAGAGGCTCTAGGACAGTTTAGCAAAACAGGAACGTGCTATTCGTACGCCAGCGCATCAATGGGATCTTTTTGGGCAGCCTTGAAAGCTGGGTAGATTGCCCCGAACATGGCGCCCACGACGGCAATCACGGCCGAATAAAAAATCCAGTTCCACGTGATCTGCACCGGCAGCGTAGGCCATTTGCCTCGTATTCCCGCCCTGGCGATAACACTGACTGCGATCCCAAAGATGATGCCGCCAATTGCCAGCATGAGCGTTTCGCGGAGGATGATCCGCATGATGTAAAGCTTCGACGCGCCCAGCGATTTCAAAATGCCAATTTCCCTGGTGCGCTCCATCACTGCCGTGTACATCGATTGGAAGATCACGATGAACCCAACGATCACGGAGATTCCGATCACGATATTGATGAAAATGGAAAGCCCCGGAATCCTGTCGGCGGACATCAAGGACAGAAATTCCTCGGTGGAAACGATATTAAAGCCCTGAAGAACCGTCTTAAGCTGCTCTGCAACTGCGCCGGCATTTTTAGGGTCGTCCACTTTGACATAAAAAACCGAGGCCTTGTTCTGCGCGCCTGTCAGTTCCTGCATCGTGGCAATTGGAATATAGCGACGCGCGCCTCGGCCGTGAAGAACAACTCCCGTTACTGTGAACTTGTGATTGAGAGTCTCAATCACAGATCCCACCCGCACTTTATTGGAGTCAGCGTAGTAATCGTCCACGATTACACTGTCAGGTCCCCGAAACGGTCCTCCGTGAATATATTGAAGTGGTCCACCCATTTTCTCGAAAGAGTCCAGATCAATCCCGTTGATGGCCTCCAAGGTGTTGCTCGAAGTTATTTGGGCTACGACTGGAGAGACCACAACCACGTGTGGCTGCTTGCGAAGAGTATCGGCGATCTTCATGGACATGGGAGCGCCGCTAAATGCGGTCAGGATACTGGTTCCCGGGGGCCTGACCATCACGTCAGCGCCAATTCCCTGCGTGCGCTGCTTGGAGTCATTCAGCAAGCCCAGCGCAAGGCCCACAATCAAAAGGATCAGCGTTACCTCCACCGCCACAGCAATAATGCTGATAATGGACCGAACCGGCCGATACGCCAGATTGGCGATGATCATCTTGTTCATAGGAATAATCTAGTTCTGCTTTGGCTTGCTCTTCGTTGCCTGGTTCTCGGCTGCGGTGGTCCGGTTCTTGTCATCCAGATTGATGAGCTGAGAACCGGGTGGTTGATTTAGAACGAACTGTTCATCTTTCAGAGGCTCGTTCAAGCGGGATTTCGTCACATTGAGAACGATTTCGTATTCTTCTTTCGGACGATCAATCGTAATGCTGCTGGGTAGAAGAGTTCCTCCACCGAAATCGGTAAAGGTTTCATAGAAAACGTCGGTAATCAATTCGCCATCTTTGCCATAGATGAATTGGCGATGGGGCAGCAGATCAGTGCGGCTGAAGACTATCCTGCGCGAAAGCAAGAAGCGATCATCTTCTTTGTGGAGCACAATCACAACGTAGTCATCCTGTTCGACATCTTTGTGTATTTTGGGATCTTTGACGGTCTCCGTGCTCTGCTCCAGTACGGCAATCTCATTTTGATCGATGGGTTTCAGCAAGAGCGCATCAAGAATGGTTTGTGGCCGCAGGTTCTCCAAAGGTTTATCCGAAGGGCTGCCCACCTGGTTCGTGCCGACAAAAAACTTTTTCTGAGGAGGAATGGACAGTTCAAAGCTGCGACCATTGCTCACCATGTCAAACAGAGTGCTGCGCACCACCGGAGCCAAGCCGATCATCCGCAGCATGCCCGGTTTGCGGATCAGGAGATAGCCGCTGATTTCCTGATAGTCGGTAACTTTACCTTTTCGCGGACCACCAACGGAGGTGTCAATATCGATATTGGCGTTCAAGGTCTGGAGATGAGCGGCGCTGTTGTTGATGGCTTCCACCAACTGTTCCAAAGTTGCCTTTTTCAACACGGCGGTGCTGACGCGCACCTTGGGATCATGGGTTCTAAAAATACAGCCGGTCAGGGGCAACAAGGCCAGAAACAGAAAAGCACATCTCATCCTGCGATAAATGATCGTATGATTATGCAAATATTTAAGCATCTACGAAAAATAAAATCCCTATATAGTTATACGTATATAGAACTAAGATGCGCAAGCGGCATTGCACGACATTCAGCGCCCCTGTCCCACAGCTCGCCGATAAGCCGCTACATTTCCGGCGTGCTCTGCTTCAGTCCGCGCAAAACGATGGTGCCCTTCGTTGTCACTGACAAAAAAGAGAAAGCCGGTATTGGCAGGATGAACGGCTGCCTCTAACGAAGCCTTTCCTGGATTGCAGATTGGGCCTGGGGGCAGACCAGAGTACTTGTACGTATTGTAAGGGGAATCAAACTGCAAGTCCGATTGATAGATCGTACCACGATAACGATTATTAAGCAGTGCGGCATAAATCACTGCCGGATCAGTCGCCAGTACCATGTTCCTGGCGAGCCGGTTATAGAAGACGCTGGCAACAATGGGCCGCTCCTCCGGTGCTCCTGTTTCCTTTTCGACGATGCTGGCCATGGTTACAATCTGGTGAAAGTTGGCTGCCAAGCCTACCTCCCGTGCAGCTTGGCGAAACCGATGCACCATGGCAGTGGCCATGTCATGCGGTGATTGTGTGCGTGTGAAATGGTAGGTGTCGGGAAAGAGATAACCTTCGAGACTCGGCGCCTGCGGATCCAAATCTTTTACCATGGCAGATTCCTTGCGGACTGCCTGCAGGAACTCATCTTTGGTCCCGAGGCCAGCAGTTTCCAGTGTCGTGGCAATGTCGAATATATTGAATCCCTCGGGAATGACCACTGTATGGAAGTAAATATCCCCTCGGGCGATCCGATCAAAAACCTCTAATGCACTGGCAGGATGCTCAAAGGAATATTCCCCGGCCTTGAGGGACCTGCGCCCCTTTACATAACGCCAAAAGAGAAACGCTGATTCGCTACGGATAACGCCGGCGTTCTTAAGGTCGGCAGCAATGCGCCGGGCCGATGAGCCAGGCTTGAGTTGTACGAGCACCTGAGACTCCGGGCCAACCGGTAATAAAAGCCCATAGGCGAGCAAACCGATGATGAGAACGATAGCGATAAGGAAAAGCCGAAAGAGGAAACGAAACATATTCGTATTCTTATTGTAAAAGCCTCGATGTCGTTTGAAGATCCCGAGCCGCGAACCGTAGGACACGAACGGTCGCTTCTAATGGATGCTTCTGGCTTGAAGAAAGGATTGCAAAATAAGCACGGCAGCCATGCGATCTACGGCTTGGGCACGTTTTTGAATGCTTATCTCCGATTCTCGCAGCACGCGATTGGCCTCCGCCGAGGTAAGCCTCTCGTCCCAGAGGTGCACCGGCAACTTGAATTTCTGCCGTAATTCTTCGGCGAACCGGGCCACCTTTTCCGATTGAGTGCCTTCAGCCCCGCTCATCCGCAAGGGGTTTCCCAGAACAATCTCGCAAACATCGTACTCACGAATGACCTGGCCAAGACGGGAAAAGTCGCTGCGCTTATTCTTGCGCTGAAGAGTCTCAATCCCCTGGGAAGTAATGCCCAGCGGGTCGGAAACCGCCAATCCCATGCGGCGGGAGCCGTAGTCGATGGCCAATATGCGTCCCGCAGCTTCCACCAGGCGATTATACGAAGAAACTGCCATGTGACGATTAGGGCAATTCTGAACGCAGAGCATGGCTCATTAGACTGTGGTGAGGATCAGCACTTTTGTTAGTGCGCAAGAGAATGTTGCTATCGAGCAGACATCTCTGGGTCGGCATTAGTCGTGATCTCGATAAAGATTCTCTCGCGAGAAGGCTTCGTCAGGAAGAGATGGAATCTTGTGCGAAAACTGCGCGAGTTCCTGAAGGGTCTTATCGAGCTGTTCTTGATTCAATCTCTTCGATCCCGCCGCAAGATGAGTTGCTTCTTCGAGCAAGTTAGCGGCGTGGTCGCCAAGGTCAATGCCCCGAGCGGCAGCTTGGCGAACCAGCTCCGCTTGAACTTCAGGTTTTAGATTAACGACGATGCTCATGTCTTTGAATCCTTGTTTCAGATCATTGTGCCGTACCTTGGTACGCCTTGCAAATGCTAAATGTTTCCGGCACGAGTCCTTGATCTACTTCGCAAACGAGAGGGGTAGACCTCGGGAATGCATTTTCATTTTTATACCTTCGAT
>DASZFK010000406.1:0-1670 GCA_035939855.1 Candidatus Angelobacter sp. | reverse complement strand
TACGACCCTCGCAGTTGCGCCAGACACCCTCATTTGCAGTCTATTGGTTCAGCAAAAGTTCAGCAAGAAGCTGCCAGCCTTCCCGCACTCTGACGGAGCCCCGACAGGAATAATTTCCGTGTAGCCGGGACCTACTCCATTAATGGACACAAGCGCGTTTGGACGTAGCCGCCCCCGAGGCGTTGCATGATCTCCGGGTACCGGGCGCAAAGACGCCAGAAGTTTTCCGCTTCATCTTTTGCTCGATCAAAATTTCTCGAATATGTGGGCGTGTATGCATGTGACCTTCATAGTGTAACAATCACAGTTCGACAATTATGCTTCGCCGACACGCAGCGGCAATCAGGCAACGCTAACACTCAAATCTCAAATATCTCTTCGACAAATCCGTTACGCATTCCATACATTTGCCGATTGCAATTGGAAAATCGCGTCATTGTACGAATCAGCGGCTCATTTCACGGTACTCAGTTCAGCAGCTCGGGCTCCCAAAACCAGAACAGGCCGATAGCCGCGCACCGCGAAGTAGAGCACATAGGCCTGGCAGATTAGGGGCACTATGAAAGCCACGCGAATGTTACTGTGATCAGAAATAAACCCCATAATGGCGGGGCAGATGGCCCCACCGAGAATCGAAGCCACCAACAAGGACGATCCCAGTTTTGTGTATCGCCCAAGATGCTTGATGCTCAGGGCAAAGATGGTTGGGAACATGATCGAATGAAAAAAACCGATTAGGACGACCGCCCAGAGGGGAGCCACGCCGGAGCCGAGAAGAACCACGAGGAGACAGATCAGAGTTGAGAGCGCAAACAAGGAAAGCAGCCTGGCAGCAGGCACGCGCTTCATGATGTAGGAACCGGAAAACCTTCCGACCATGAATCCAATCAAGTGCAACTTCAAATAGAACGAAGCATCCTTTTGGAGCATTCCAGGAATACTATGCTGCGCCAGGCGAATGACGAAACTTGCCACGCCGATTTGAGCGCCAACGTAGAAGAATTGCGCGATAACTCCTTTTACCAGGTGGCCATAACGCCAGATATCGCGCAGCTCTTCCCCCGTTGACTCCTGCTTCAGAGCTCCGTCAGCTGCGCCGACCTCTGGCAATTGGGAAAGAAAAATCACAGCAGCATAGGCGAGAAAAACTCCTGCTATGACGAGGTAAGGCATCCTTACGGTGCTGACCACGGCCGTGCGATACGTAGCGATCTCTGTGGGCGTCATGGTCGTCAACTGTTCACGCGAATACTCGAGAGCCGAGAGGATAAAAGCCGCGCCAATGAACGGCGTCACTACTGCGCCCACCGCATTGAACGACTGTGCCAGATTTAATCGCCGCTCTGAGCTATCTGCTGGCCCCAGCAGTGTCACGTAAGGGTTAGCAGCCACCTCGAGGACTCCTTGGCCACACGCCATAACAAATGAAGCAAAAAGAAATAATCCATACACCTGAATTGAAGCCGCTGGAATAAACACTAGTGCGCCCGCCGCGCATGTGACCAAACCAACGACTATTCCATTCTTGTAGCCGATCCTTTCCAGCAGCCGTCCTGCAGGCAACGCGGAAAGGCAATAACCGCCGAAGAATGCCACCTGGATGAGTGCCGATTGAAAGTCGTTCAGGTCGAAGACCTTCTTCAAGTGTGGGATGAGAACATCATTGAGGT
>DASZFK010000405.1:0-2118 GCA_035939855.1 Candidatus Angelobacter sp. | reverse complement strand
AGAGGTCACAAGTGCCGTTATTGCGACTTCTCTTGTGCTCATCTCTGTATTTGTGCCGGTCTCATTCTTTCCGGGCACAACCGGCATCCTGTACAAGCAGTTTGCTCTGACGATTGCCTTCGCCATTGCTATTTCAGCGTTCAATGCGCTGACGCTTTCCCCGGCACTGGCTGCTCTCTTCCTGCGTGGTGAGGAGGAGAAGTACAAGATGCTCGACTGGACACGGATCAAGCCGCTATCACGAGCCTATGGAGCGCTTGCTCGTGGCATTGAAGCTGCGATTGCATGGTTGGGCCGAACCTATGCGCGCGTCATTCACATTACGTTGCGTCTGCGGTATGTATTGCTGGTTGTCTTTTTCGCTGGGCTTGCGGCAACAGCTTATGTATACGTTCACGTGCCGACTGGCTTCATCCCTCAGGAAGATCAGAATTACCTGATCTGTGTTCTGCAAACGCCGCCGGGCGCTTCTCTGAATTACACGACACAGATTGCGGAAAAGGCGGAAAAGATCATTCTTGCGGACCCGGATGTTTTCGGAACCTTTGCGGTTCCCGGGTTCAGCCTTTCCGGCGGCAGTGCTCCAAACTACGGATTGATTTTTATTCCCTTGAAATCAGCCGATCTAAGACGTGCCAAAGGGCATGCCGCTCCCGATATTGTTGCGCGTCTGGCACCCAAGCTTTTCGGAGTTCCGGGAGGTATTCTTGCTGTGTTCGAACCTCCCGCGGTTCAGGGCATTGGTAGTTTCGGTGGATTCCAATTCCAGTTGCAGGATCTGGGACGAAACACCCTTCAAGATCTCGATGTGGTGGCGCACAAGATTGTGGGCGCAAGCCGCCAGCGTAAAGACCTGACAGGCCTGTTCACCAGCTACACGGCAAACGATCCGCAGCTTCTGCTTACGATTGACCGCCAGAAGGCGAAAGCGATAGGCGTGCCTATCAGTGAGGTGACAAACTCGCTCGGTGTTTATATGGGATCGGAGTACATCAACGACTTCGACTTCAATAACCGGTCCTATCGCGTCTACATTCAGGCCGATCAGCCATATCGTATGCGGGCGAGCGATCTCCGTCAGTACTATGTTCGCGCCAGCAATGGTGGAATGATTCCTCTGGACAACGTGGTGCGGCTCAGTGACGCAGCCGGCCCGCAGGTCATCTATCACTTCAATCTCTTCCGCTCGGCGGAAATCGACGGCGCTGCAGCACGCGGTTACAGCTCAAGCGAAGGCCTGCGGGCAATGGAGCAGCTCGCCAAGGAAAACATGCTGCAGGGGATGACTTACACCTGGAGTGGTCTGGCTCTCGAAGAAGTCGAGGCACAGGGCAAAGCCATCGTGATATTTGGCCTGGGCATCATCGTTGTGTATCTGACGTTGGCTGCTCAGTATGAAAGCTTTGCGCTGCCTTTCATCATTCTTCTTGCTGTGCCGATGGCCGTGCTGGGCGCATTAGAGCTGATTTCGTGGCGTGGCATGTCGAATGACGTTTACGTGCAGATCGGCCTCGTCATGCTGATCGGCCTCGCGGCGAAAAACGCAATTCTGATCGTGGAGTTTGCCGAGCAGCTCCGCGAACATGGGCGGTCAATTATTGAAGCTGCGATTGAAGCCGCCGAATTGCGACTGCGGCCTATTCTGATGACTTCGATCGCGTTCATCCTGGGCGTGCTGCCACTCTATTTCGCAACCGGCGCTGGATCGCTGGGACGCAAAGCAGTCGGGACGGCAATCGTGGGCGGCATGCTTGTTTCCACTGTGCTGAACCTGATCTTCATCCCGGTGCTGTATGTGATTCTGAGTACCATCCTCACTAAGTTCAAGCGCACGCGCCGGAAGGCTGAAGATTGTATTGAAGTCGAAGAAGGAGCTTTATCATCGTAAGCGAATCGGAACGCATAGGTGAGATGAGGGGCCAGATTCTGGCTCCTCTTTCTTTTGCCGGCCTAACCGCGACCGCTTACGAAAGTGCTTAGTAGGACGGCATATCCGCTTGTAGGTACCGTGTGGCTGTGCGAGACTGGGAGTACGCAACCAAGGTAAGCGTGACTCTCAAGTTGCAGTATGGCAACACCACTTAGCCGGGATGGCGGAACTGGCAGACGCAGCGGACT
>DASZFK010000404.1:0-6100 GCA_035939855.1 Candidatus Angelobacter sp. | reverse complement strand
CTCCGACGCGGGGACATGGGAGCGTTGTTGTAGGATGGGATAATTCAACCTGAAAGGAGAATTCCTCTGCCATTGTTCCTGGTTCCTTCAGGCTCATCTTTGGATTAGAAAAGAGTACCTCCTCTCAGCATCTTTCGTCTTCAAGTGGGCCGACTCTGGCGACAAGCTCTAGCCCAGCGCAGTCAGAACGGCTACATCTACTGGTGGCGCATGACTAAAACTCATCGACCGCTGGTTACCTCCGGCTCGCATTTGCCATCCTTATCCCACCGAACGACTACGCGTCAAGACCTGAGGTAAGAGCCGGATGCAGGAAAACTGCTCGTCCGGATCCGTGCGGGGGATACCCAGTGATCCGTATCCCTACCGCGACCGCATTCGATCTTCCCGCTTGGTGACTGCATCGTCAAAAACCTGAAATCTCGGAGGCGCTTCGCGCAACTTTTGGAAAGCCCATGCTTTTCCGGCGCAAAGATAGGCTGTGGCTGGCTCCCACTGTCAAGCCCGCTTGTGCAGCTCCGTGCGGCGCATAAACCAAAACCGCGCCGTACTCGCTTCCGCGCTCCTTCCGCTCACGCTCCAGGACTTCGCTTCGGGGCTTGACAGCCGCCAGCCGCAGCCAAATACGCCGCTAGAAAAGCATGTTGTTTTTTATGCCCAAATCCGGGCCTAAGAAGCGACTGCTTTTCAAAACCAAAAATCACAGGAGATTCTTGTTATGACATCGAATTCCATCAGCGGCGCTCAGTCTTCCACCACCAACGGCAACAATGGAAAAATCAGAAGCGTAAGGCAGATGATCCGCGCAGGCGTCGAGCTTTTGGCCCACGACATCGAAGCCGGGCATCCCGAAGTACTTACCGAATGCCTCAAAGCAATTGCCCGTTTTTTCTGGCTTTCCTTCGGCAATATTCTTCTCATTTCCACGCAGAGACCGTCAGCCCGGCAAGTGGCCGGCTTCAAGGCATGGAATGAATTTGGGCGCCGGGTCCGGCAGGGAGAAAAGGGCGTCATGATCTTTGCCCCGATCCTCTCTGAACCCAAGCGCAGGGACAACGGAGACGCGCAGCCTGAACCGCAATTGCTCGGATTCCGCCCTGTGCGCGTTTGGGACATCGACCAGACCGAAGGCGAACCGGCAGACATCAGCAGCACCGTTAACCCTGACTTGGCCGACGTTCTCAAGAAATTAATGGAATTTGCCGCCGGCCAGGAAATCGAGATTCAGTATTCGGAAAAGATCGCACCGGCCAGCAGTGTCTCTTTCCGTGGAATCATTCGCTTATTGCCCGACTTGCAAGCAGAGGAAACCGTTTTTGCCCTTGTGCGGGAGTTGGCCATCCAGCTTTTGTACGAGACTCAGCGCCGTAGTTTTGTAACCCGCGATGTTATCCGCCGGGAAGCCTAAGCCGTGGTTTTCGTTGTCGGTTTTGCTTTGGGTTTGATGGCCGAACCGGAATCCATCGAACTGTATCAGGGCAATCTCAGCCTCTTTTCCGAGAGCTTGGAAGTAGTCAAGCAGACAGCTTCTATCATCCTTGGGGCAATCAGCCCCAGGGATGAGCAGAACGAAGGGGGTAACTAGCATGCCGGTTACCTTCAGCCCAAAAACCATTTCCGCCGTGCAGCAAATCCGTAAAATGAGGGGTGGTTCACAAGCCCATTTGATGCGCGCCGATGACGGGGCGTTTTGGGTAGTCAAGCACCAAAATAACGCACAACACTTTCGTGTATTGGCTAACGAGTTCTTTGCTTCGCGCATTGGTTCTTTTCTCGGTTTGTCCATCCCGGAGGTTGCGGTTATCGAGGTTTCCGAATGGTTGATTGAGCACACCCCGGAAATGCGTATCGTGGTAGCTGGCCATGAAGTCCCATGCAGCAGCGGATTACAATTGGCATCCCGCTATGTGGCCAACCCGGAAACGGACTTGGTTTTCGACTATCTACCGGAATCTTTGATGAAGAAGAACCGGCACATTGCCGACGAATTGACCCGTATTTTGGTTTTAGACAAGTGGACAGGAAACACCGATGGACGCCAAGCGGTGTTCAGCAAACCGCCTTACACTGATCTGTACAACGTGACCTGTATCGATCAAGGTCACTGCTTCAACGCCGGGGAATGGTCCTTTCCCGACCTGGCCTTGACCGGGGTCTATTACCGGAACTTTGTTTATGAGCAGGTGACCGGGTGGGATTCCTTCGAACCTGTCTTGAGCCGTGCCGAGGGGATGGATGCCCAAGAGCTTTGGAGACTGGCGCAAGGGATGCCAGAGCAATGGTGGAACCGGGAGCCTTGGGACAAGATGCAATGGTCAGGCTCTCCCATGCCCAGGGAATGGTGGGAGAAAAAGTTCCCCACCGACTTGGCCAAATTGATCGAAACTCTGGATCGACGCCGCTCCAAAATCCGCGACCTCATCACCGCTTTCCGGGAATCATCCCGCAATCCTTTTTCCCAATGGGTCGGCAACTAAGCCGACCCCAATCCTTTCATCCCGCCGCCCACGTGTGACGATCCGCCCCAATCCCGTAGTCAACCGGGTAAGGTGGTCGGCTTATTGCGCACCAGCCGGGTGATCCTTGCTGCCCGTCAACCCGCCGCGGACTGGCGATCAAAGTCCGGCAAGGTGGTCGGCCATGGCCACCAGCCGGATGATCCTTGCTGCCGTCAAGCCACCGCAGACTGGCGATCAAGTCCGGCAAGGTGGTCGGCCATGGCCACCAGCCGGGTGATCCTTGCTGCCGTCAAGCCACCGCAGACCGGCGATCAAAGCCGCAAGGTGATCGGCCATTGCGCACCAGCGCGGTGATCTTTGCCGCGACCAAATTCTGCAAGCCCACCAACAATCCAACGTCCCCCCTGGCCTTGCCGAGAACAAATGCTTGTCGAAACCCTTGTGGAATTCTTTTGAGAGGCGCTCAGGCCACCCTCTCAAGCTCTCCCGGCCACATCAAAACCCAGGGTCTTCGATGGACCAAGCCCGTGCTTTTGACCTATCAGCTTCGATCATTGGCCTTACACTGTCCTCCCAGTGGTTAGCTGCGCTGTATTCTCTTCGGCCTTAGCTCGTCGTTTGGCTGCCTGTGTGTGGCTCTGCCCTCCAGGATGAGTTCTAATCGACTCCCTACCCCCTGGCAGCGGCGCTGAAGCGCCTGCTGCGGACGATGCCTTCGGCATCGGTAGATCTTTGCGACACGCCACCCCTGAAAGGGTGCTGCACAGCAACCTGAGGTTGCTGTAGGGGTACCTAAGAAAACAAACGACTTCAGATTTTCGGTTGCTGTGCAGCAACTTGCTCGATGACAGCCCTCGATACACGCCTGTCATCCAGGCGTGTCATCGAGAGGTGTAGTCCGCAGTGTATGCCGCAGGCTTTTCAATTCTGGCTCTGCCAGCAGCGCCAAAATTGAGAGCGGGCGGAGCAGCTAAAGGCAGTAAAAATAGGCATGGCCAGCAACCCGTTGCTGGCCATACGCATTTTTAAAGGGCAAAAGCAACACCAACCCCAAAAGCAACAGCAAAGGCAAGGGCCGCGAAGGTGCCGGGGCGGACATCTGGGCATGGCTGCGGGCGCTCGCCAAAGGCTGCCCAAAACGATGCCCCGGCGACCTTCGCGACCCTGCGCTGCCGCGCGTGCCTTGACGGCTTTTTTCGTCCGGTTCGCTCCGCTCCCGGCCTCAAGCGCAAAGCCGTCAGGCACGCGCGCTTCGCGCGACGAACCTGCTGTGCTGACGCACACCAGGTTCTTGAAAACCTTCGGCCCTAGTGCGCTGGGAAACGCGCAATGAGCAGGGCCGAAAGCACACCAACCCGCCCGGCTTGCTGGGGTGCGCAAGCCACAATACGGGCGGATTGCCGTGCCCAAAATACCCGCCTGCTCGCTGGGGAACGCGAGCAACCCAGCGGGTCTTTTGGCTCCGTCGCTGGGGCTCGTGCGCAACCTTTCCGCCTGCGGCGCAAAGGTTTTGCCCCGACTCCGACGCCGATTGGCTCCGGGCGCTCGCCTACAAATCCGCCTCTGACGGAGCAGAAAAAACGGCATTGGCCATGGAGCAATCCGACCAAATGAACACGGCCTTGCCATCCAACCGATAGTCAATCGCCCCCAAGAAAAATCAAACGAACGTCAAACGACTTCTCAAAATAAGCACCCCGAAACTTCAAGCCTCTTTCAAGGAGCTTCATGTGTCCGCAACATTTTCTTTGGTAACGTCTTTTGCTCGATCCCACCTGATCAACGGATTCCCCGAACGTTATCCGTCCCCAAGTCTCGCTCACCAATCCGTGTTCTGGTGTCAATCAAGCCGACCAAAAAGCCTAACCAAATACCACCAATAGCATCTTGCGCCGCATTTGATCGAGCCATCCCAGCACTGGAGAGCGATCCCGTCCTGGACCAAAACCACGATTCCCATCCACCTAAAATGGTTGCAGCCTGCCGGCAAAACTGCACTTGCCAACAGATATCCATCCACCACGGAGCCTCACGGTTTCCAAAAAAGGGGCAGCAACCATCGCGTGACCTGGCATTTGATCAAACTTGGCAACCGAAATACCTCGAGGAATTCTCTCTGAAAGCCACGTTTGGATAACTTAAAAACCATCCTTGTCGATCAGGAAATATGACTATTAATTGTCGGCCCCCAACAGTCAGGCTTTTCCAAGACGATACAATCAATGTCGCCTATGGCCAAACGTCAGGCAAAAATGCCCACCTGGGCCGATGTCAAAGCCAAGCTTGGAGATTTCGACCGGGCTGGGTTGTTGGATCTGGTTCACGATCTTTACGCTGCTCACCCGGATAATCGGATGTTTCTGCACACCCGTTTCGGCTTAGGAACTAATGCTTTGGAGCCGTACAAGGAGAGAATTGATCGCTGGCTTTGGCCCGACGTGCTTCGCAATCAGGACACCTCCGTTTCCCAAGCCAAACGAGCCATCGCCGACTATAAAAAAGCAGTAAATGATCCCATAGGACTGGCTGAGCTGATGGTCTTCTATTGCGAGCAGGCTGCCGGTTTCTGCAATGATGTCGGCAACCAGGATGAAGTGTTTTTCGATGCTCTGGTGCGCATGTTTGAACAGGCCCTCCAACAGACCCGATCACTTCCGGCGACACTCCAGGACAACCTTCTGGCCCGCCTGGACAGGGTGCGGACGGTGAGCCACAACTTTGGTTACGGCGTAGGAGACGATATGGATTATCTTCTTGCACAGTTCCCCAAGCGCTGATTCAAGCCACGCTCCCCGCGATCTTCCACCTTTTTGCAATCATCACACTCATTTCCACGAAGCTGAAAGCAGAGCCATTTCACCGGACTGTATTTGTGTGTATCAAAGTAGATTTGCGTAACATCCCGCTGCGCGCCTCGAAACTTTCATGCCCTGGCTTGCGTCTCAGACAAAAGACACGGCTGCCTTGCCGACCTCCACATTGTCAACGTTGTCGCATTTGACCTCCTCCATTGTGACCAACCGCAGGTCTCCAGTGTCGGATGGGAACGCGGGAGGGGAAGCTGGGAAGTGTCAAAATTTGACATTTACCAACTTCGCCAACTTCTTCAACTTTATCTTCTTTTTCCAGCTTTTCCATTTCAGGCAACGAAAGGAAGCCCGGAACGTCTTATCGGGTTCTAGCAGACCGTCATTGTCCTGCTAGAAGTAGAAAAAGCAAGATCGACATTCACGAGCTGTTGTTAGCGAAGTCTTAGGAGAACCACAATGCCACGAGCAACCGCCACCAATTCCTATCCGACGCTGGTCAACACGAGCGAAGCCGCCAAGATTCTTGGTCGCTCACCCGCCACTTTAAAACGCTGGCGATATGAAGGAATTGGTCCGAAATATGTGGAGATCGAAGGCCGTGTCAGTTATGATGTTAATGTTCTTCTTGACTACATTGAGAAGAACACACGAGTGCCTTCCGTGCGGGCTGCAATGGAGGAATCTCGTGGAGCTTTTTAAGAAATCGAAGTCCCAATTCTATTGGTATGACTTCACCGTAGGTAGCAAGCGCTATCGCGGATCGACGAAAGAGACCAACAAGACCAGGGCCGAATCGATCGCTGCCCTGAAACTGTCCCAGGCCATTGAGGG
>DASZFK010000403.1:0-3490 GCA_035939855.1 Candidatus Angelobacter sp. | reverse complement strand
GGCCGCAAATCCAAACCACGAAAGCAGTCGGGGAGCGGCAATGTGCTTCATGATGGCAGAGCCTGTGAATCGTCCGATCATGAACCCCAGTAAATGCAGCTTCAGATAATTGGCAGCCATTTTTTCCGGGGTGCCGGGCATGCTGTATTGAGCGAATCGAATTACGAAACTTGCCACGCCCACTTGCGCTCCCACGTAAAAGAACTGTGCGATCACGCCTTTCACCAGGTGCTTGTGCCGCCAGAGACCGCGCACTCCCTCACTCAAGCTCTCCGGTTCTGCCTCCCCATCGTCTTCCTGAATTTCGGGCAAGTCCGAAAAATAGATAAGCACCGCAACCGCCAGAAACAGTCCGGTGATCACCAGGTAAGGAACTTTTACGTTACTGGCTTCTGCGGCCCGATAGGCTTGCAACGCGGCCGGACTCATGGCCTGCAGCTCTGCGCGAGAGTGCTCGACTCCCGAGAGTATGAAAGCGGCGCCGATGATGGGCGTGACCAGGGCGCCGACGGAGTTAAACGATTGAGCCAGGTTCAGCCGGCGTTCGGAACTTTCCGGAGGACCCAAGACTGTGACATATGGATTGGCCGCAACCTCCAGCACACCCTGGCCGCAAGCCATCACGAAAAGGGCAAGAAGAAAAAACCAATACACCAGGATGGAAGCAGCGGGAACAAAAAGAAAGGCCCCGGTGGCACAGACGAGCAAGCCCACCAGAATGCCCCGTTTGTAACCGATCTTCTCCATCAGCCAGCCGGCCGGCAATGCGGCCAGAAAGTAGCCTCCGAAGAAGGCCGTCTGGATCAACGATGAGCGGAAGTCGGAAAGGCCGAACGCCTTCTTCAGGTGAGGAATAAGGATGTCGTTAAGGTTGACGCCGAGAGCCCACAGAAAGAATAGACTCGTGACCATGATCAGGGGCGCGACGTACCGCCGCTCGGTAATGGGCACGGAAGAATTTGTCATAAGTTCTGCCAGCGGTTCTGCCAGCAAGCGAACAGCGGTCCATTAGCCCCGGAGATTCATGAAACCCCCGTCAATGGGATAATCCACTCCGGTAATGAACGCTGCTTCATCTGAGCAAAGAAAAAGAGCCAGCCCCGCGACTTCTTCCGGCGCGGCCATTCTGCCGATGGGCTGGGACTTCTCCAGCTTCTCGAACATCTCGCGCTCCTTGCCGGGATAATTGCGATGAAGGAAACCATCCACGAAGGGGGTGTGGACTCTTGCCGGCGAGATGCAGTTACAGCGAATGCGGTATGACAGATAATCCTTCGCCACAGAGTAGGTCATGGCCACGACCGCGCCCTTGCTGGTGGAGTAGGCAAAGCGGTCGGCAAGCCCGGATGTCCCAGCCACCGACGCCATATTCAGAATCACACCTCCGTTGTTTTGTTTCATGTGACCAACCGTGACCAGCATGCAGTTGTACATGCCTTTTACATTTACGCAATAGATTTTGTCGAAATCGGTTTCCGGGGTAGTTTCAAGGTTGCCGATGTGCGAGATGCCGGCGTTGTTCACCAGGATATTTACGTGGCCTTCCTGGAAAATCTTGTTGAATGCGACTTTAACCTCCTGCTGAACCGAAACGTCGCAACGGTAGGCCTTGGCGTTCCCGCCAGCCTGCGTGATCTCGGCCACCACGCCCCGGGCTGCTTCCTCGTCAATATCGAGAACATGGACGCAAGCGCCGGCCTGGGCGAAGGCTGTGGCGATCGCTCGGCCAATCCCGCTCGCGCCCCCGGTCACGACGGCGACTTTATGAGCGAGACGCTGAGAGTTGCCTCCGTTTTCCAGTTGAACACCCTCCTCCACCAAATACTTAACCGTACGGCGCCGCGATCCGCGGCCGCAGGTCAGGCACTGCTTCCCCGGCCGGAGCGCCCTATCTTGCCTGCGCCGTTTGCAGGCTCTCGAGAACGGTTAGAGCTTTTTGGGCGTCCGCGTCATTGGGTTGCAAATCCAGCGCGGTGCGCAATTCTTTCTCGGCTTCGCCGATCTTGCCGGTTCGCCCGTAGAACAGGCCAAGGTTCCGGTGCAGGTGCGCGCCTTGCGAACAGTTCCCGCAAAGTTGAATAGCCTCGCTCATTTGCGCCACGGCCTGTGGCCAGTTCTGTGCATTGGCGGCTTCCAACGCGAAGTTCCCCAATTGCTCTATGCGATCGGTCACTTGCTGGCGTCTTTGCAGAGCGTCGAACCGGTCTTGATATTGTTGCGCTTCAGGATCGTGCAATTTGTTCAAGGCTCTCGCCAGGTTGTACAAAGCCTGGGAATGATCGGGATCGGCGCTCACCGCAGCCTTCCAGTGCGCCAAAGCGGCGTCCTGTTTACCCAGACGCTCCAGATTTTGGCCCAGCAAGTATTGTGCGTCCGCATTGTTCGGCTGAAGCTCAACCACCCGCTGCAAGTATTCGGTGGACCGATCCAATTGGTTGGTTTGTTTCGCGGTCAAAGCCAGAAAGTAGAGTGCTCCAACAAGATTGGGCTGCAGCCGAACCGCCAACTCCAATTCCCGGTTGGCGTCTTCATACTTTCCGGTTTCGAAGAAAAAGCGCCCCAGGTTGAGGTGAGCTGCGGCAAAGCCTGGATTCAGGCGCGCTGCCTCGGTAAATTCCTTGAAGCCGTCGGGACGGTTGTACTGGTCCACCAGCGCAATGCCCAGGTTCAGATGGGCTTCGGGGGAATCCGGTTCAAGCGCCAATGCTTTCCGAAAGGTCTGGACCGCCTCTGCTCCTCGACCGGTCTTGACTTGCAGCATCCCCAGCGCCGAGTAGGCGCCAGGATTATTGGGATCCGCCTGAATCGCAGCCCGAAATTGCTGCTCCGCCTGTTCTACGGAGCGTTGCTGAAGAAGAATGAGCCCCAAATTGACATAGGCTTTCGAGTAGTGAGGATCGCTTTGTATTGCCTGTTGGAAGAGTGCAATTGCCTCCGCGCCCCTTCCCTGCCGGCTATAGAGGACGCCGAGATTGCTTTGTGCCTCGGCATATTTCGGATCAATCGACAGTGCTTTCTTGAAGCTCTCTTCTGATTCCGCGAGTTGCCCTTGTTGCAGCGCAAGCAGACCTAACTGGTTGTGCGCTACCGCGAGATTGGGATCAAGCTCGACGGCTTGCTTGAGTTCCTTGCGCTCCGCTGCGCGATCTCCCGCCCGGTCGAGCGCCAGCGAAAGGTTGTAGTGCAGTTTGGCATCTTTGGGATTCAGTTCCAGGGCGCGGCGATAGCTCTTGACCGCAGCACTCGCATTGCCGGCCAGCAGGTATTGATTGGCTTCGGCGTTCAACTTTCCTGCGGCCGCATTCCCATCCTGTTGCCCACTGAGGGTTTTGAATTTCGCCTCTTCAGCTCGCGCACTTTCATTGTTTCCGGTTTTTTCGAGCAGCAAGGCGAGCTGATGGTGGGTTTCCGGGTCCTTCGGATCCATGCGTTCGGCGACTTTCAATTCCTGGATCGCGTCGGCCGTCCTCGAAGCCTGCACCAGCATGAC
>DASZFK010000402.1:0-4059 GCA_035939855.1 Candidatus Angelobacter sp. | reverse complement strand
CGGAACGAGCGAAAGTTTTATGAGGAAATCTGATCAGACTCTCAACGACGATGTGCGCCCCCAATACGATTTTGCCTCAATGAAGAGAGGAGTCCGGGGTAAGTATGTGCGACATTTTCGAGAAGGAACCAACATCGTATTGCTGGAACCGGAGATTGCCGAAGCATTTCCGACTGACAACGCGGTGAATGAGGCTTTACGTGGGGTTCTAAACACTACCCGCGCAGTCCGGCGTAGCGGTGGTCTGGCTAACAAGACTCTGCAAGGGGCCAGCCGCAAACGGCATAAAAAGACGAGCACCTGAGCTGCTTCTAATTGCCCACCAACACCGCAACACTTTCCATGTTTGCGATTACGGCATCGGCGAATTCGTTGGTGCTGGCTTTTCCGCCTACGTCGCGGGTGATGTGCTGTTTTTCTTTGTAGGTCTTTTCGACTGCTGTCTGAATTCTCTCCGCGGCTTCGATCTCGTTTAGGTGGCGCAACATGAGAATTCCCGATTGTAAAACGGCGGTTGGGTTGGCCAAGCCTTTTCCTGCAATGTCGGGGGCGGAGCCATGGACGGCTTCGAAGATGGCGCAACGCTCGCCCAGGTTGGCGCCCGGCACCAGGCCCAATCCGCCCACGAAGGCGGAGCAAAGGTCAGAGAGGATGTCGCCGTAGAGGTTTTCCATCACCATCACATCGTACTGATAAGGGTTCATCACCAGTTGCATGCAGGTGTTGTCGACCAGGTGTTCGCCATAGGTGATTTCGGGATAATCTTTGGCTACATTGCGGCAACAGCGCAGGAAAAGGCCGTCGCTCATCTTCATGACGTTGGCTTTGTGAATGGCATGGACGCGCTTGCGTTTTTCCCGGCGGGCAAATTCAAAGGCAAATTTACCGATACGCGTAGAGCCTTTCTCGGTAATGATCTTCAGGCATTCCACCACTCCGGGGACGACCTCGTGTTCAATGCCTGAATACTCGCCCTCAGTATTTTCGCGGATAATCACCAGATCGACGGCGGGATAGCGGGTAGGCAACGATGGCAGGTTTTTAATAGGACGGTAGTTGGCGTAGAGCTCAAACTTTTTTCTCAAAGTAACGTTGATGCTGGCAAAGCCTCCACCGATGGGAGTGGTGATAGGACCTTTCAGGGCTACGCCGGTGCGTTCAATCGATTCGAGCAGCTCTTGGGGGATATACTCTTTGTATTTCTCGAAAGCTTCTGAGCCAGCTTTGAAGGGCTCCCAATCGATTTTTACTCCACTGCTTTCAATAATGCGGACGGCCGCGCCGGTGACTTCCGGGCCGATGCCGTCTCCGGGAATCAATGTAACTTTATGGGTCATAACCTGGCTATTTGGCGCCGAGCTTTACCTTTCCTGATTTCAGTTTTTCGTCCTTGCCGATCTGCAGGCGCTCGAGCTCGGAGCGGAATTCATCAACATCTTTGAAATCGCGGTATACCGAGGCAAAGCGGATGTAGGCGACCTTGTCGATTAGCTTCAATCGCTCCATGATCTGCTCGCCGATTTCGCTGGCGGTACGCTCGCGCTCCGGTGAATCGACCACATACTGCTCTACATCATTGACGATCTGCTCCATCTTGCCCATGGAGATCGGGCGCTTTTCACAGGCGCGCAGCACTCCCCCAAGGACCTTTTGACGTTCGAATTTCTCCCGGCGTCCATCTTTCTTTACCACCATGTAGGGAATTTCATCGATGCGCTCGTAAGTGGTAAAGCGCTTCTGGCACCCCAGACACTCGCGCCGGCGGCGAATGGATTCGCCTTCTTTACTCTCACGCGAGTCCACGACTTTGTCATTTTCGAACCCGCAAAAAGGACATTTCATTTGTGCAGACTAGGACTTTCGTCAAAGGTAGTGGTAAGAATGATTGTAACAAATTGGGAGACTGGAAGAATCGGGGGATCGGTTCATCGGGTGATCACTTCGGCTCCCGTTTGGTCACCTCAGTGCAGGCGGGTGATCGGAAAATCATGACTCCGGTACGGTAAGCGATACAATCATAGTGGGCACGGAGGTGTTTTATGTCTATCGACTGGTCACAATGCCCTGGGGTCGAAAGCGATCCCGAAAAAATGAGCGGCGCATGGGTTTTTCGCGGAACCAGATTCCCCATCGCTACTATCTTCGAAAACCTCGAGCAGGGCGCAACAATCGACGACATCCTGGAATGGTATCAAGGGCTGGATCGCAGGCAAATTCAAGAGGTGGTGGCTTTTGCCGCAAAAAGTGCTCAAGCAGAGCCAATACACTCGTGAATGTTGATCCTCTTTGACCCATAGAATTAGGTGATCGGTTCATCGGGGGATCGGAAACCTTAGAAACATTGATAATTTTGGCACTGCAACGATATGGGTCTGGAGAAACACCAAGAACTGAAAGAGCGGACCAAGCGCTTCGCTCTCAGAATCATTCGTATGAGCCAGGCATTGCCACGGAATCGTGAAACAAATGCCATTAGCACTCAAATCCTAAGATCAGCGACTAGTGTTGCCGCCAACTATCGGGCCGTTGGGCGGGCACGTTCTAGAGTAGAGTTCGTGGCCAAACTCGGAGTTGTCATCGAAGAAGCGGACGAAACTGTCTTCTGGCTAGAGCTTCTAGCGGACGCTAATATTGTGAAACCAGAGAGGCTACGCGACCTGCTTGATGAGGGGAACCAATTGTTGGCAATTTTTGCAGCGGCAAGGAGAACAGCAAAATCATGATGCGCACCCCGATGACCCGATCACCCGATGATCCGATCCCCCGATTCTTCCATGCTCTCTTGTTCCAGTTTTGTCAAAGAAACATGTTCGCGATGGGCCAGGAACAGGCCTGCGGGAATTACTGACATGAAGGTCACCAGCCAGAGCATGATGCCGCAGCTCGTGGCTAGTTCCTTGGGCTCCCCGAAGATGCCAAACAGGATTCCTATGGTTGCAGCCTGTGATCCGCCGCCAACCACCGGCAATTGAAGCACACCGCCGGCGACGCTGGCCGCAGTCAGCAGGAGCACGCTCGATAGCGTCATCTCAGACGCTAAATCATCGTAGGCATGGGTGACGGAAAGATATGTAACGCCGATCACCAGCCAGATCACCAACGATAGCGCACCCAACTGGATGAAAGACTTGACATCCTGAATCGTGTTGAGCCCTTCTCCAAAGGCATAGACACGATGATACGCAGATTTTCCCAGCTTCGCGGAGAAAATGCCCAACACACGTTCAGCGAAGCGCGCGGCGCGTCCGGGATTGTTACGGGCTCGGAATGCTATCAGCGCTGCAAAGGCTACGCCTGCCAGCAAGACAAATCCCACAGTTTCGAAGCGGCCAAATGCCTTAGGATGATCTTGAAAGCCGGGAAGCAGTTTTAGAGTAGGCGCAGAGATCAGGATATTCACGGCCATGATCAGGCCGAATGCGCCGGTGTCGAAGATTCTCTCGACCGTCCAGACGGCCATTTGCGACGCCATGCCGAGCTTTTCTTTTCGGGCGATCAGGTAAGGACGGATGAACTCTCCCGGCCTGCCCAGCAGCGCGAGGCCGGTAAAGCCAATCATGGTAGGAGCAACCAGCCGGGAAGCCGATGTCTTGCAGACCGGACGCAGCAGAATCTTCCATCGCCAGGCGCGAAGAAAATAATCGGCATAGATGAGAGCTACGCCTAGAAATACATAAGGAAGGTGAATATCTTCAGTCTGGTCTTTAAAGGTTTGCCAGTCGAATTTGCGCCAATCGCGTATCTGGCGCACCACCAGCCAGCTCAGCAAGACGAGAACCAAGGCTGTGATAAGGAATTTTTTCTTACGCATGTAAAGGCTTTGGACGCTTCTGTTGCCTTGGCTTTGAATCGAGAACCGAGTATTTACTTTGTCGAGGCCAAAGTTGCCGGATTGATTGCGCTGGACTGCTGCTGGCCTGTCTTGCCTACATTCTTGTTCTTGTCTTTCTGGTCTTTATCCTGAGACGCCACTTTCCCTTGGGCCTTCTTTTTAGCATTGAAATCGTTAACGATGCGGGCTACGTAGGCTTTTGTCTCTCGATAGGGTGGCACTCCGTG
>DASZFK010000401.1:0-6248 GCA_035939855.1 Candidatus Angelobacter sp. | reverse complement strand
TACTAGTTAAATCGCCTGCGAACCAGAGTTATCTTGTAGTCCCGAAGCTAATAACTTCCGTTTGAATTGTTATCGACCTCTACAGCCATTAACTCCTGGACCTTATAGCCAAGTTGTTTCAGGGAAAACGGTTTCTGCAGATAAGGAGTACCGAGCGTCGAGATGCCTGCCAGGAGCACGACGTCGTCGGCATATCCGGAGACGAAGAGGATCTTCGTGTTCGGGCGCATTTCCAGCAGGCGGTCTGCAAATTCGCGCCCATTCATGCGGGGCATCACTACGTCACTGATCACCAAATCCAACTGCGGGGCATTCGCGATAAGTTCCAATGCTTCAGGGCCGCTGCTGGCGCAACTGACTGAGTAACCAATCGATCGCAAGAATTCAGCGTTGGCGTCCAGGAGTTGGGCCTCGTCTTCCACCATCAGAATGTGACCGCTGCCCTGCGCAAGTTTGAGCAAATGGGGCCCATCCTCTACCGTTTCGGCATTTAGGGCCGAAGGAAGCAAAATAGTGATTTCAGTCCCTTGGTCCGGTTGCGAATCGATGCTGATCTCGCCGTTGCATTGCTGAACAATGCCATACACCGTTGCCAATCCCAGACCCGTGCCGCGTCCTACGGCTTTAGTGGTAAAGAAAGGCTCGAAGGCATGTACCCGGGTCTCCTCGTCCATCCCCACGCCTGTATCGCGAATCCTGATGACGACAAAGTGCGTCTCAGCATAATCTATGGCGTCCGGGGCGGGGCGGAACAGGTCTTCTGTATTGATGAATAGCTGGCCGCCGCCGGGCATGGCGTCGCGAGAATTCACCGCGATATTGAAGATGATCTGCTCGAAATGAGTCTTGTCGATCACCACGGTGGTAGTGGAGCGCAAGTCAAGGTTCATCTCAATATCTTCGCCAATCATCCGTGACAACATGCTGGCCAGTTCCCGAATGGCTTGGTCGGGCTTAAGCGGCGCTGGGCGGGTAATTTCTTTGCGGCTGAAGGTCAACAACTGGCGCGTAAGACCACTGGCGCGCTGGGTAGTCTCGATGATCTTGGCGCAATAGCGCCGGTAGTTTTCATCGCGGCCGAGGCTAGCTTCCAAAAGCTCGGCGTAACCGCCGATCACTCCCAGAAGGTTGTTGAAATCATGGGCCACGCCGCCCGCCAATCGTCCCAGGGCTTCCATCTTCTGGGCCTGCAGGAACTTGGCTTCCAGTTCACGCTGTTCGGTGCAATCCAACGTCATGCCGAAAATACATTCTTTGTCGCCAATGCGGACCAGCGTCGCAAAATAGAGGCCCACGTGCCGGCCACCCTCTGCATCCTTGAATTCGATCTCCACGTTTTGCACGGAACCCTCGGCTCGCAGTTTTCGATAGAAGATTTCCCGTACTTCCTGGTTCTTCCAAAAGCCGAGTTCAACGCCACTCTTCCCAATCACCTGGTCGGCGGGTAACTTCAGCATTCGCAAAAGGTTCTCGTTTACGTTGAGGAAAAAGCCATCTAGGGAAACAATGACGCAGCCCACGGGGCTATGGCGAAAGATCGTGGCGAAACGCTCTTCCGACTGGCGCAATGCCATCTCGGCCTGCTTGCGCTCGGTGATGTCAATCGAGGTGCCTTCAATCACCCTCCGGCCTTGCGAGTCGGTTACGATGGTGGCGCGCTCCAGTGTCCAAAAGACCGTTCCATCTTTCTTGCGCTGCCGCGATTCATAGTTGATCACCTGATTTTGATTCCTCAGGTGCCCCAGGAAATCATCGCGATCTGTCAACTCGACGTAAAGAGAGAGAGTGGAGTCGGACTGCGCCTCCTCTTTGGATTGGAAGCCATACATCCTGACGAAAGCGGTATTGCAGTCCAGCAGCTTTCCTTCCACGGTGGAAAGATAAACGCTGGCCAGGTTCCCTTCAAAGAGGGCTTGGTATTGCTGCGCCGCGTTGGTAGCGATCTCCGTCTCGCTTTCAAAGAGCGTGAGAATCATGCCAAAAGCGACAAAATACTTAGGCAGGTCCCACAGTACGTCACTGCCCGGAGGCATGGCATGAAAGGCATCCAGGGCATCGGTTACCGGGAATACCAGGCCCCAGGCGACGAATGAAAGCGATGTGGTCACCACCCCCGGAGTCAATCTCTTGTAGTGCCGCCAATACAGTATTCCCGTAATGCAAAAGAGTGTGGCCAAGTAGCCGGTCAATCCATCATCGGGATGCTGATGAAAGGATCGCCACAACACCCAGCCTGCATAAGGCCCCAGCAAAGAACAGATTGCATAGAGATAAATGCTTTTCCATCGGTAATGTGCACACGCTCCTATAAAAGAGCTAAGCAGGCTGATGATCAATAGAACAGGAAAAATCCAGCGGCTCTCATGCGCCCACAAGAGACATGTCAGATAGATGATGGAAGGCACGCCCACCGACAGGATGAAGAAAGTGCGCTTTCGCGGAGTTGTAAAAACTTCCGAGACGGACAGCAGGAAACTAACGCCGGCTACCTCCAGGGTTGCGCGGTTGAAGAAGATGAACCAGTTTTCAGAAAGGAGAGAAAAGCTGCTCAGCAAGGCCGCGGTAAAGTGGATGAAGATCGCAATCCATCCGATCATCCACAGCCTCATGCGCTGCTGCCGGTCGCGCAGGTAGATCCAGGCAAAGAGCGTGACCAAGATGCTCATCACCGTGAAAACCACGATCTGTTCGAGTTTTGGGGACATTAAAGCCTACTTTGCAGATTCCCCATTACGTGAGCCTACCAACAACAAATTAGCAAAAGCTAATACAAACTCATCGGCAAAACTTTACATCGAATTCAGCCCATTTTATTAGTTTTTTCTCAAAAAAATTACTTTAGTACCTAGAACTCTATCTAAGTCATTGATTCAGGGCTGGTTATATCTCGTTGTCTTAAGCCGGCGCAGAGAAAGCTCTCGGCTTTTGGGGGCGAGTCGAGGACGAATAGGAGTGGCGCAAGAATACGTCACATGCCTCCACTCGCATCGGCTTGGAAAACAGAAATCCTTGAACCAGATCGCAGCCGAGGCGACGAAGTAGCTCGAGTTCCTCACTGGTCTCCACGCCTTCCGCTACTACTCGCAACCCAAGCTGCTGTGCAAGCGTCACAATAGCCCGCACAATGGCCCCATTTCCTGATTCGACGCCGGAGAGAGGATCGAGATTACGCACGAAGGACTGGTCTATCTTGAGAGTGTCGATTGGAAGATGTTGAAGATACTTGAGTGAAGAATATCCGGTTCCGAAATCGTCGATCGCGGAGCTGATTCCCAGAGCGCGCAGTTGCGCAAGGCGCTCGGCCGCGCGTTCACAGTTCTTCATCACGACAGTCTCAGTGAGTTCCAGTTCCAAAGCTGCAGGCGGCACTCCGCTCGATTCCAGAATAGAGGCAATAGTCTCCACCCAATCCTGGCGCTCGAATTGCAAGGTAGAAACATTTACCGCCATGCGCAGCTCTTTATAGCCGGCGTTACGCCAGGCGGCCAGTTGCTGGCAGGCTTTGCCAAGGACCCATTTGCCGATCAAAACCACCAAACCTGTCTCTTCCGCTATGGGAATGAATATGCTCGGAGAAATAGTACCCCGCTCCGGATGGTCCCAGCGCAACAAAGCCTCAAAGCCCACCAGTTCACCAGCCGCCAGAAACTGCGGCTGATATTCCAACCGAAACTCTCCGTTGTCTAACGCTTGGCGCAGATCACCCATCAGTTCCAGGCGCTCGCGCAGTTGGGTGTTGAGTTCCGAAGTAAAGACCTGAAATCCGTTCTTGCCATTGAACTTGGCATGGTACATCGCGGTGTCGGCGTGCTGCTGCAGCACCTCCGGTTCAACTCCGTGTTCAGGGTAGCAACTGATGCCGATGCTGGCGCTCAGCGAGTAATCTCGACCCGCGATGAGAATGGGCTTGCGCAGGCTGTCCAGGCAGGTTTGGGCGATCTTGAGAGCGTCGCTTGTCCTCCGCACGTCGCTTAGAACGAGGCAAAACTCGTCCCCCCCAACGCGAGCCAGAGTATCGGCTTGGCGTATCACGGAACGAAGGCGGCGCGATACCTCGACCAGTACCTGATCCCCGGCCTGATGGCCCAAAGTGTCATTGACATATTTGAAGCCGTCTAAGTCAAGCAGCAGCACCGCCAGCCCCGAGCGGTGGCGGATCGCGTAGGCCACAGCTTGCTGCAGCCGATCCTCGAGCAGGAATCGGTTGGGCAGTCCGGTCAGGGCATCGTGCTGGGCCTGATAGGAGAGCCGATCGGTCAGTCGGCGATGCTCAATGGCAATGGCAGCCATGCCCGCGGCCACTTGGAGCCGATTGCGGTCTTCCGGCGTAGGCTGGCGAATGTCACGGAAAAACACCACCATCAAGCCGGCTACTAGGGCTCCGGCATCCACCACGGGAGCGGACCAGCAAGACTTGAGGTTGAGAGCGGACGTCCATTCCTTCAGCTCTTGAAGAGGGCAGTTTACGGATAGGTCTTCTACAAAAGCCATCTGGCTGCAGTCGAGCCCCGCTCCCAACGCCAAGCCAATTTCCTCCAATTTCAAACTCTCCAGCCCCATCAGCACCTCTTTGCTAAAGGAACTGGCAGCTATGTGACAAGGCTTGCCCGGCTTTAGGAGCATTATGGAACACAGAGCTCCGGGTAGCTGGTTCTCCAGAATACGCACAAGCTGACGCAAGCTGGCGTCCAATGGATGATTCTGTGTTACGGTCTCCAGGAAGGTGCGCCGCTCAGCTTCCATCTGCTCCGTTCTCTTGCGCTCGGTGATGTCGTTGACAAGAAGCAGACCGGCGGGCCGGCCTGACCAAGTGATGGTCCGAAGCGAGAGCTCCACCACGTAGGTATTGCCATCTCTCCCCCGATGCTGGACTTCGTGGGGAACATCCGACGGGGCTGTCTCAAGCAGACGCCCAATAATTTCCGCCGGGTAGAGCGCGGTAATTTTTAAGGCTAGAAATTCTTCCGCTGAGAATTCATATTTGCTGATGGCCGCCTGGTTCACTGCCAGGAAAGCCAGCGTTTGCAGATCGAGGACGAAGGTCGCCTGGGGAGTGCTTTCAAACAGGTGATGGTAACGTTGCTCGCTGAGTACAAGTTCCCGCGCCTGGGCCGAGAAGCGGCGAGTGACCAGCGACGACAGCAAGGCCGATCCCAGGATGACCAGCGTCACCAGGATGACTGCGGTGTTCGCAAGTACAGATATGTCGATGGCGTTCGATAAATCCGGCGCCGCGCTCGCCGGCATATAGCTGACGGCAGCCATCCCGGTGTAATGCATGACTGGAATGGCCAAGCCCATGACCACCGAGATGGCAATTTGCAGTGGCCGCCCCCGGTTCTCCTCACGAAAATGGATGGTAAGCCAGAGTGCCACCATAGAGATCAGGACCGCTAACAGCACGGACAGCAGCCACAGTCCCGGATGGTAGTGATGATGAGCGGCCAAACGCATGGCTGCCATTCCCGTGTAATGCATGGTGGCAATCCCGGCGCCCATCAAGAAACTGCCGCCCACAACGTGAAGCGTTTTCACGCGCGGGCGGCTGACGACCCACAAAGCGATGAAAGAAGCGAAGATCGCCGCGAGCAGAGACAGCACAACCGTCGGAACATGGTAGTAGACTCGTATCGGCAATCGGAAGGCGAGCATTCCCGTGTAATGCATCGACCAGATGCCGGTACCCATCGCAATGGCGCCGCCCACCAGCCATACCAGGCGTGCTTGGTCCCGGCTCGCGGTCACGCGCCCGGCAAGGCTGAGCGCTGTATAGGACGCATAGATGGCTATCACCACTGAAAGTAAAACTAGGCGGTAGTCGTAGCCTGCTGCGATGGTGGCGGCTGCATTCATCTCTGTGCGGAACGGCCTTCCCTTGGATAGAGTCAGGTTAGTCTGCCGTCCACCCGAAGTGTCAACAAGTTACTTCAGTAATATGAATGGGGACGATTTCTATTCATTTCTTTCCAGGCTTCTCAACCGGGTTCTCATGCACCCTCTCCCGGAAACTGCCCGACATGCCTTTGGCCAGGAAGATGGCTGATTCGCCATATTTGTCCCGCAGCCGGTCGGAGGCGGAAAGCGCTTGCGCCCACTTGCGGCGTTTGTCTTCCTCCTGGAGTAGCCCCATCTGTTCCGGTTGGTCTTCGAAATTGGACGCATGGACACCCAGCAGGCGGATCGTGCGCCTTTTCTCCCAGTTGTCGTGGAACAGCTTGCGGATGGTTGCAAAGATTTCATTGTCGGCT
>DASZFK010000400.1:0-5567 GCA_035939855.1 Candidatus Angelobacter sp. | reverse complement strand
CTGAAGATGGCCAGCTTCAAGCACTCCAACCAGAAGCTCACACTTGGCCCCTGGGGACATACGGATACTGCCGGACGAATGATAGGCGACCGCGACTTTGGCGAACATGCAATCGTCGATCTGCAGCGCGACTACCTCCGCTGGTTCGACCATTGGCTCAAAGGCATGGACAACGGCATCACCAAAGAACCTATGGTCAGCCTGTTTTTGATGGGCTCTAACCGATGGGTGCAGGGCAATACCTATCCGTTGGAGGTCACGCATTTTCAAAAACTCTACCTGGCCGGTGGGGGCAAAGCCAATACAGCCAAGGGAGACGGCAGGCTGACCTTCGACGTGCCCGCCGGCAACTCTCCCTCTGACCGCTATAGTTACGACCCTGGCGATCCTACTCCCGATCCGCGCTTCTACGAAGAATCGGAAGAAAACGAGAAGAAAGAACGGTCCCTGGCGGAACGCAGGGCCGAAGCCCAGGGTTACCACCAGAAAGTCAGCGAAGAACGCAAGGACATGCTGGTCTACATGACCGAACCTCTCACCAAGCCCCTCTCCTTCGCCGGACCGGTTTCAGCAGTGCTCTATGCTGCATCCTCAGCCCGCGATACCGATTGGTTTGTCACTCTTTCAGAAGTTGATAAGGATGGAAAAATCTTCCAGCTTGTCCAGGGCAAAATTCGGGCGCGCTACCGCAAATCAATGGCAACTCCGGAACTGCTCAAGCCCAACGAGATCTACGAATACGCGATTGACCTGTGGCACACAGGCATTACGATTCCCGTTGGATCGCGTCTTCGTGTTGAAGTAGCCAGCGCCTCTTTCCCAATCTTCTCGCGCAACCTGAACACCGGCGGACACAACGAAACCGAAACCAAGTATGTGACCGCAGAGCAAACCATTTATCACAATCAGAAATATCCGTCACACATTTTGCTTCCGGTCGTGCCGGAAGAAGGGCAACAAGTAGCTGCTAGCCACTAGCCGAATGTTTTTAAGTAAAGAACAGATCGTCATCCCTCCAGTCCACCCGCGCGCAGTGCGGGTGGACTGGAGAGCCTGCCCCGAGGTACTTGCCGAAGGGGATCTCGTGTTCTGTCGTTAGCTATTGATCGGCATTCACAATCATCAAATTTGGATGCACTCGTAATATTTGCGTAGCAGCGGCTTTTTAGACTTGGCCCACGTTGATCACTCAACGAATCTTGTGTGCAAAAGGGAAAAGAAATGACCATCAAACAACTCACACATATATTGGTGTTGGTAACTCTTATCGCTCTGCCCGCGATGGGCCAATCACCCGCTGACTTGCTGCAAAAAGCGATTTATACGCAGGAAACACTCGGCGATCTCGATGGCGCTATCAAGATCTACCGGCAGATCGTCAGTTCCGGCGCGCAGTCGCGGGTCTATGCCGCCCAGGCGCAATACCGGCTTGGGCTGTGCTTACTCAAGAAGGGTGAAAAGTCGGAGGCCGCCAAAGCCTTTGAAAAGCTGGTGCAGGACTATTCCGAGGAAAAAGAACTTGTAGCCAAAGCTAAGGAACAACTGAGCACCGACACCAGGCTGGTTTCCACTCCGTGGGGGGAGAGCGAACTCTCTGAATTTCAGATCAAGCTGCCAAACGGTAATGTGCTTGGCACAAAGACTACTTCGATTGAGCCAAGTGAAACCAATCCTCAAAACGTGATTATGAGAAACCGGGAATATATCAATGCAACACCAACAGTATGGAGCCGCGTGGAAGCCGACCGAGACACATTGAGGCCGATAGCGGCGTCGTTCAGCAGTCCCTATATAGGCGAGGACAAGGTCGATTACCAGTCTGGAACAGCCCGTATGCAGGTAAAAGGACAAGAACCTAAAGTTTTTACGCTGGAGGGTCCCATTTTCGATAACGAGGAGTGGGCATTCTGGTTCCGCCGTCTCCCGCTTGCTGCAGGCTACAAGACAATCCTGCCACTGATGGGTCCGTTCCGCGGCCCAATTAAGATCAGCATGAATGTTGTGGCTTTAGAGGACGTGCAGGTTCCGGCTGGGAAATTCCGTTGTTACAAGGCCGAACTTCCGGAGATTCACCAGGTACTTTGGATTGCAATTGACGGCGCCCGGTCGATTGTGAAGATGGAAACCATGGGGGTCACTGTGGAACTCGTCAGTGTTCGCAGAGTTGATTCAGCACCTGTTAACTATCAAAATGCGAAGATCGGCTTATCGTTTACAGCGGCTCCCGGCTGGATCGTATGGCCAGATGAGCCTGAAAAAGATGAAACACAACTGTCTTTGCTTGATCCGGAATGCAAGGGAGCCGTCTATATTCGGCTTAAGGAGAAGAAGGCCGAGAAATCTGAAATAGCCCAGCAATTGCGAACCGCCGTTGACGAGCAAACCGAAAAGCACACAAAATTTCTCAAAGATTACAAGATTCGCCCGGCAATGACTCAAAACCGCCAAATCGGCGGCAGCGCGGCATTGTCAAGCGTGGCAGAATTCATCGACGACAAAAAAGAGATGGTGGAATACACGACGTGGGTGCGCAGTGAGAATATCATGTTGTCGTTTTCGGCGGTCGTTGAAGCTTCGGGGTTCGATGAATTCCGGAAGCGTATTGACCCGATTCTGGGAACAGTCAAAATTAAGTAGAAAGCTTAGATGAGCTTGAAGCCAAAATTGAGCAGCACAGGCCACAGCCCTGCATTGTGGCCTTTCTTGCTGCTCATTTTAGTAGCTGTGCTGGTTCCAACGGCGGGCGTGTTATGGTTCATGAGCCAGGCGGTAGACCAGCAGCGAGATGTAGCGCGACAGAGGCTATCGGATGCTTACCGCAGCCAACTCGCCTTGCTGCGTGACCGACTGGATGCCTACTGGGAAAAACGGGCGGCCGATCTGGCGATTCGTCCCAATCAGGGTTCAGCGCCATTGGTATTCCAGGAATTTGTGCGTGCCGGTCTGGCAGACTCTGTTATTTTTCTGGGCACGGAAGGCTCGATTGCTTATCCCGCGCCGGTCTCGTGGCCAACTTTCGGACCAAGTGGAGCTTTCCCATTTGTCCAGAGTGCCGACCCAGTGGAGAGAAGCTCGGATTGGATAGAAGCCCAAGCTCTTGAAAGCAAGCGCGAGAGCCTGGCATCTGCTGCTGCAGCCTACGCCAAAATTGCCGGCAAGGAAAAGGATGATGCCATTGTCGCACGTGCTGTACAGGCTCAGGTGCGTTGCCTGGTCCAGAGCGGCAACAAAGACGCTGCGGTGTTTGTGATTCAGCGACAGTTCGGACGCGATCGCCTGTCCCAGGCTACGGATCGTCAAGGCCGTATCGTCGCTGCCGACGAGCAACTTCTCGTCCTGAATCTCCTTCCTCGTGAAGATCGCCGCTACCTTGCCGCCGCAAGCCGTCTCCATGCAATGCTCGCCGATTACGAACATTCCCGTCTGCCCTCGGCGCAAAGACTGTTTCTCATCGAAGAGATGCGGGCTCTTAAACTGGGCGGCGGACTCTCGGAATTTCCTACGTACGAAGCCGAAGCACTGGCTGCCCGCTTTCTGGAAGCCGATCGTGCCCGTCCGGGCGATGCGGCCCTGCGTCTTAGCGGCGTACCCGACATTTGGAAGCTTACTTCAACTGACGGCCACATCATTGGTATCTATCGCGGGGAAACCGTGTTGTCTTCCATGCGTCGTTTCGTGGATGAGCAAAACTCCCCTAAGGGCCTGCAATTTGCCGTGATCCCGCCCGGCGGGAAGGGTCCTCATTATGATGAGGAAACTCCTGCGGGTCCACACCTACCCGGTTGGCAGGTCACCCTCACTCTCAAAAATACGGAACAGTTTGATGCGATCGCCCGGAGGCAGATGGCCTCATACATCTGGATAGGATTGCTGGTGATCACCGCCATGGCCTTGCTGGCTCTTGTGGTAGGCCAGGCACTTCGGAAACAGATGCGCCTGGCGGGCCTGAAAACCGACCTCGTCGCAGCCGTCTCCCACGAACTTAAGACGCCGCTCTCTTCGATGCGCTTGCTTGTCGATAGCTTGCTCGACGATCCGCAATTCGATCCCCAAAAAACCCGCGAATACCTGGAACTCATCGCCAACGAAAATTCACGCCTGAGCCGTCTGATTGACAATTTCCTGACCTTCTCGCGCATGGAGCGCGACCGGCAGAAGTTCCAGTTTGGAGAAACGACTCCAGCCAGGATCGTCCGGGCGGCAGTGGACGCAGCAGGCGAACGGTTTCAGTCGAACCAATGCCAACTGGAAGTGGAGATCGAACCCGGCCTGCCTTTGCTCCAAGCCGATGAAGATGCCCTGGTTACGGCCTTATTGAATCTTCTGGACAACGCCTACAAATTCACCCCCGCGGAGAAACGCATTGTACTGCGTGCGTACTGCAAAGAGGATCGAGTTTGCTTCGAGGTGACTGACAATGGTATCGGCCTTTCTCCCCGTGAGCAGAAGAAAGTGTTTCGCCGGTTCTACCAGGTAGATCGCCAGCTTGCGCGACAGGCAGGCGGAGTAGGACTGGGACTGAGCATAGTAGAATTCATCGTGAAAGCCCATAAAGGGAATATCCAGGTCAGAAGCCAGCCGGGCGCCGGCAGTACCTTTACCATCTCCCTACCCTCGATTGGAGTTCCACAACCCTCGCCTGCTGAAGAGAAGGAGGCCACGGCATGAATGGCAGCCGCATACTTATCATCGAAGATGAACCCGCTCTGCTGCGCGGCCTCAAAGATGCATTCGTTGCCAAAGGCTGCGAGGTGATCACTGCCGCAGAGGGAGAAGCCGGTTTCAACCTTGCATTTTCCTCTCAACCTGACCTGATCCTGCTCGACATCATGCTGCCCAAGGCGAATGGCTATGAAGTGTGCAGGGAGATCCGCGAGCAGGGCCTGCAGATGCCGATCATCATGCTGACCGCCAAAGGCCAGGAAGAAGATATCGTATTGGGTTTGAACCTGGGCGCGGACGACTATGTCACCAAGCCTTTTAAGATCAAGGAACTGCTGGCCCGCGTCAACGCCTTTTTACGGCGGCTACAGGTCAAACCTGACGATGTATGCCGCTTTGGCGATTATCAGCTGAACCTGGCCTCGCACAAACTGTTCCGCGACGAAAAAGAGATCGAGCTGACGGCCAAAGAGTTTCGCTTGCTCGAGTACTTCACCACACGGGCAGGACGAGCGCTGACCCGCCGCGATATTCTCAATGCCGTCTGGGGGAGTTCAGTTATAGTTACTCCGCGTAGCGTAGACAGATGCGTGACCACGCTGCGCGGGAAAATCGAAGCCGACCCGGCAAATCCAATTTTTATTCAGACCATTCGGGACATCGGGTATAGGTTTGAGTGTGAAGAGTAGAGGAATCGGGTGATCGGGTGATCGGTTCATCGGGTGATCGGAACAGCGCTTTCCCAGCTTTTAGTTTTGCTCTTAGTTCTTAGCCTTTAGCTTAGCCCTTAGCCCTTAGCCTTTTGTACTCTCCGAATAATGAATAAAACTTGTAATCCCGATTTTGTGTTGTACGATCCCCCGATCCCCCGATCCCCCGATCCCCCGATCCCCCGATCCCCCGAT
>DASZFK010000399.1:0-6210 GCA_035939855.1 Candidatus Angelobacter sp. | reverse complement strand
TGCGCCGGCGCAATTGGGATCTAAAACAGTTGGGTCGATGATCGGATTGCCATTGTCATCTAGACAGGGCGCGTTGAAGGCCGGATCGGTGACTCCAAAGTGGAAGCTTTCCAAGAGCCGCGTCTGTTTCAGGTCGATACCAAATTTCAAGGCGTGCCGGCCCCATTGCTTCGACAGATCGGCCTTGACTCCGTAGTTGAACAAACGCCGGTTCTGGCTCTGGGTTGCTGGTGTGTCCGCAAATGGATCATTGCTGGCGTAGTAGCGGAACTCGTCCACACGGATGTAGGGATTCACAGTGAGCAGGGTGTTGGTATCGATAATATGCTGATAGCCGGGAGCGACGCTCCAGGTAACCACTTTCTGTCGTTGGTCTTGGCCGATTTGGTCGAAACTGTTGGGAATCTGGATCCAGTTGCGCGCCCCAAAAAAGTTAAGGTGGAGTATGTCGTTGGGGCTAAGCTGGAAGTCGGCGCGATCAAATACCGTCTGGTTGTTGCCAATGTCGTGAATGGGGAGGAACTCGGGAGTGTCGAGAAAATGACCACTGCGCACTCCATCGGCAGCGAAGAAATTGCCCACTTTATCACTGCCCCATCCCAGGCCCACGCTGCCGGTGCCGCTTCCGAATGTGCCATACGTTCCCGATATGTTGCCGAAGAAGCCTTTCTTTCCCAGTCCGGACTTCGTGGTGACTTGGGCAATCAGACTCGTCTTGTCTCCAAACTCGGCGTTTACTGATCCGGTATCCAGTTCCATGCTCTCAACGGCGCTCAGGGGAAGCTGGGTGGAAAAAACTTTGCTTTGCTGATCGCTGATCGGCTGGTTGTCAATCACGAACAGAACCTGGGCATGGTCGCCGAGAGGATGAAAAAAGCCATTGCCATCGTCCGCCACGCCGCCCGTCGTATAGATGATGGACTTGCTTAACCCGGCGCCAGGGTCATTGATAGGGAGCAGATCGAGTTGGTGATGGCCTGCGTCGATATGCGCCGTTGGATCAATTTCGAGAATGTCCTGGCCTCCTGCCTCCACATTCACCGTCGTCTGAGAACCGGCCACGCCAAGTTTGGCCGGAACCTGTACCGGCAGCGCGGAACGGACATCTACATCTTGATTGAACGGGGCAAAACCGCTGGCAGTCACAGTCAGGTGATACCCGTTGAGAGGCACGTTCGAGATCTTGAAGCTGCCATCGTCTCCAGTCGTCACCTCTTGCGAGTATCCCGTCACTGGGTTGTGGACCGCTACCTTGGCTCCCCGAATCACGGCGCCGCTTGAATCAACGACCGTTCCCTGAATCGTACCAGCATTACCCAATGATTGGGCCGCAACGTTGTAGCAGAATACAAAAGTCCCGATAAATAACAAGGCCAATAAGAGCAAAATACCTTTCAAAGAAAAGCGCATGACTCCTCCAAATGAAATGGATAGCAATGAAGTTGATGAAATTGTGATTTTGGAAACTTCAGCTAAACGGAGGCAGGCGGCGGACGGCAGAAGAGCGTGGTTGAATCCCCAGGCGACTTGCGATCAATACTCGAAGGCGAAAATAAGTAACCTGTTGCGTGCAGGGCAACCGGCAATTGCACAGTCGAAATGACAGCAACAGCCGAATGCGCGACCTGGCAGATCGGGCAGGCCTTGCCATCCGTTGGTAAGCCATCGGCGTGGTAGTGAAGGGCCTGCGCACCTGCCGCCGTTAAGAGCAGCAGCACGCAAACCAATGCCAGCCAACTCTTACCTGTTGATGTATGCACGAGATTACCTTCGAGCTTCATTGGATTCTAAATCCTTGAAGACTAGGGGAAAGCCTAAGAGCACCAAGCTTCGTCCATTAGATAGACGTTGCCGGAGCGATTCAGTTTACACTAAATTCTACTGCAACTGTTGAATCTAAAGGGAGAAGCATATCACAATACCGTAGAGGGGTACAGATGGGACACACGAGTGAATCGAAAGGGAAGTTGCTGGCTCGCGCCCGTCGCATTCGCGGGCAAGTGGAAGCCATTGAGAAAGCGCTCGATGCCGAACAGGATTGCGGCGACGTGCTGCAGTTGATTGCCGCTACCCGCGGCGCCATCAATGGCTTGATGAACGAAGTGATCGAGGGCCACATCCGCTTTCACGTACTCAATCCCAAAGCTACTACCGCCGAACGCCGGGGTGCAGACGAGTTGATCGATATCGTCCGCTCTTATTTCAAGTAACCGCCATTTTCGTTTTTTCAGAGATTGCCAGCCTCGACCAAAGATCGAGGGGGTAAGTGAAACTTTTTCCGCATTCCACTTTTTATTTCTTACCTTGATGACTGAAGTACCTTTCTTTTCGGACTTAGATGACTGAAGTACCGTTGTTCTTCCGTACTGTGTCTCGTTAGGATTCCCTCATCAGATCCAGGTCCAGGCAAATACTGATCGGACATGCTCCAGGTAAACGCAGATCGAAAATTGGGCGCGCACTCGAAGGTCTTGCTAGCGTGCGCATTCCTGCTTTGCTGGACTTCGATCGGTGTGGCCCAGACCAGTACGGCACAATTGACAATCAATGGGACGGTCGTCTCTTCGCTGAGTTTGATATTTCAGAACAATCCCAGTGTTGGGACGAATGGATTTTGTCCGCTAACCAACTCCGGCACCAACAATGTAGATTTGGATCTCGGTACGGCATCATTTCCCGGTGGCAGCGACACTCTCGCTTGCGTGGCATACGCCCACCTTGGGGGTGCGGTCTACCAGGTGAGCAGCGCTTTTGATGTGGTGGTGACCAAGGCCAACACCAGCAGCCCGAATTACAGGCTCGCGGCGGAGATATCCGCAGCGCCCCCCGCCAATGTGGTCTGGCTGGTCAATAACATTACTTTGACGAATACGGCATTTACCCAGTTGGATGCCAACGATAACTACTCCCAGGCGATAACCAAAACTTTGCAGGTACAGGTAAAAAACAACGTGGCCGGACAAGTCTTGCTGGAAACGATTACGTTCCTGGCCACAGCGAATTGATTTTAGGTGCAGAAAATGATGAACCCACACAAAGCGCTTCGTAACCTGGCCCTGGTGGCCTTGCTGCTCTGGGGGCCAGCCCTGTTTGCTCAAACAGCCACTGGGACGATCAATGCCACGCTGGTCAACAAAAGCGGATTGGCGCTGGTATTCGATACTGCGCCGGGCGGTGTGGCGCTGGGCAACAGCGGTACCTCTGCCGCCAGCGCCGGCTTTGGAATTATCTCTGCGTTCGGGCCTTTGTCTGCCGGCGTGACCAGGCCGAGCGTTGGACCGGCAACTTTTACCGTGCAGACAGTATTTGACGTGAACGTGATCGAAGGCGGACTGGCCAGCGCGAATTACACGCTTGCCGCAAACCTCGCGGCTGCCGCTGCTACAGGTATGTCGTACAAGATTGACGCTGTGACTTTGACAACAGCGGCGCAGACGATCCAGGCCAATGGAACATACAACGCCGACGTTTCGCACAACCTGGGGCTGGTCGTTTCCATGGCCGCTCCGGGCGCAGGCGGACCCAATGTGGGATTTCCGATCACCGCCACTATTAATTTCACGGCTACGGCCAATTGAGTTTTGAAAGAACAAACGAAAGAAAATTAAGGTTACAAGGAGAAAAACAAAATGAAAAAGCTAGTTCTGATCACCATCGTCGCAATCCTCATGGTTCCGGCAATGCTCGTGGCCCAAACTGCTACCGGAACATTGACAGTGAATGCGACCGTCAACTCATCCATCAACCTGGTGTTTAACAGCGATGCCGCAGGTGTTGCGCTTTCGGCTGGCGCCGGCACCAACAATGCAACATTGAACTTTGGCAACGTCTCGGCCTTCGGCGCAGTTGCCGCTGGCATCACGCGCACCACGGCCGCCAACAACTTTACGGTAAGCACGCCCGTTGACGTGCTGGTAACCAAGGCAAACTCCGCCAGCGCCAACTACACGCTCAAGGCGCAGTTGGGCGCTGCCGACGCCGTGAATACCTGGCAGGTCGGAGGTGTCGGAGTGACCAATGCCGCACAGTCAACCATTACCGCCACCGGCGCTTATGGCTCCAATGTGGCAGAAGCCATTGCATTGACCATTCCATTTGCTACGGCAAATGCCACGGCCATCAGCAACACCATCAACTTTACGGCGACTGCCAATTAGTCCAAGGAGTCAGCCTCATCACCGCGTGACCGGATTGGAACAGGCTGTGACACTTGGTGTTGACAATCGGGTGATCGCGCGTGATCGGGTGATCTGGTGATCGGAAGACCGCCAACGCTGATTCCAATGTCTTGATGATGGTGCAGAACTGGCAGGAGGTGTGGGACCCAAAACCACACCTCCCATACAGATTTAAAAACTAGAATTTATAATTTTTAAATCGCCTCTTGGAGTACCATTTGTTATAAGGGCATTTGTTCCTGTTACTCCATTGAGAGGCCAAGTTTGCGCGTCATTGTTCCCGCAGGGCTGGAAGGTAGGGAAGCTGAACTCTACCGCCAATTAGATCCCAACCAGCTCCCAAAGCATATCGCCATCATCATGGACGGCAATGGCCGCTGGGCCAAGCGTCGTCATTTGCCGCGTATAGCCGGGCATAAGAAGGGGGTGGAAGCCGTCCGCCATGTCGTGGAAACCGCGGCTCGAATCAAGCTTCCGGCACTCACGCTTTATGCTTTTTCGGCGGAGAACTTTCAGCGCCGCCCACGCGCTGAGATCACCTTCCTGATGAAGCTCTTGCAGGTATACCTGAAGAACGAACTGCCCCTGATGCAGCGCAACAACATCCAACTTGCATTCATAGGACGCTACCAGCAGTTGCCCCCAGAGGTGCAGGACATCATGGCCTGGGCCAAAGAGGAGACCTCCCGCAACACCGGCATGGTCATGACCCTGGCCCTGAATTACGGCGCGCGCTCCGAGATTGTGGATGCCTTTCGCTCCATCGTAGACATGGCCACCAGCAACGGCGGCCTGCACCACTTGCGGATCGATGAAGAGATGGTCGACCGGCACCTTTACACCCGCAACCTGCCCGAACTCGACCTGGTAATCCGCACCAGCGGCGAACTGCGCCTCAGCAATTTCCTTTTGTGGCAGGCTGCCTACGCAGAGATCTACGTCACCGACACTCTCTGGCCCGACTTCCGTGGCTGGCATTTGCTGGAATCGATAGCCGATTACCAGACACGAGAACGGCGTTATGGGGGGCTGGGTGGATGGAACGGGAAGAAATAGCGCGGCAAGCAAAACACATTTCACCGCAACCTACGCTAAGGATGCAAAGGAAATCAAACCATCCAACGCAGAGGCCGCTGAGAACGCAGAGCAGCAAAGCCGCAGCCAAAAACCTTGCCACCGATGACGCTGATGAAACTGATACACGCTGATTAACTGCGGGCGATGGAAATTCTTCACAGCCCGGCAAGAATCTGACTATTTAGCATTGCAGAGGCCGTAGATAAAGCACCGGAGAGCCTGTCCTTTAGCGCTTGGTTTTATTGAATCTGCAAACAGCTTCGAAATCTAATTCAGTGACATTGGGTTGTCATCAATTGCAGTTGGGAAAAGATTCACGGAGCCTCAGAAATCAGTACAAGCTCGGGAATTATTTCGAAGTGACTGCGATTATGTGATATCAACGGAATCGAATGGCGAACAGAGGAAGCTGCTATCCAAAGATCGTTGTCAGCGATCGGCCTACCTTGTTCTTGCAGTTTTGCTTTGAGATCACCGTAAGTAACGCACAATTTATAATCGTACGGCAGCATTACTACGGATTGCAGACGACGATGCAATTCTGCCATTTTCGTTGGTCCCCATTTCTTTTTAGCCCCGCCAAATAGCATTTCGCCTATCGTGACAAAAGAAACTGCAATCAACTTACGCTGAATGTGAGGTAAATAAAGATTTGCCCGGATGGGATCGGGTTTCATCAGGAATGAAAATACGTCAGTGTCCAGCAAAACGGAATTGTGAGAAGATCTCTTACCTTCGGGCGGCGTAGATTTCTCCCAAAAACTCGTCAAGATCTTGATCGGCAGGTATACCGCCCGCCAGTTCTGAAATATCGTTGAACGGTTTCACATTTTGTTCAATTGCTAGTTCCTCAACGGATGGTTCCGCAAAAAAATCGTTCTTCTTTAACATTCGTTTCGGTCCATTATTAGTATTAGTTCGACGATATTTTCTCGGCCGATTCGGCATGATACCT
>DASZFK010000398.1:0-15781 GCA_035939855.1 Candidatus Angelobacter sp. | reverse complement strand
TTTCTGGTTTGGATATTAACCAGCCAAACACCAAAAAGCTTGCTGCTGAACTAGCTCGTAAGCTCAAGAATATCGATCGCACTGAAAGTGGTTTGGAAGACTTTGCACTGGAAGGTATACGGGCTATCGAGCCAGGAAAGCCTTCCCACAGTTTTTTATTCCATGCTCTGGCAGCGCCTCGAGTGGGCAGAGGCAAAGTTCGGGCATTTCCAACACCTGATCACATGGAGGTAGTTGAGAATTATATCTACAGCCTTAATCGTCCATCCATCGCCGATCTGAGAGCTCGCGTTAATGGTGCACAGTTAGCCCTGACAGTTTTTGTAGCAGAGTATAGACCTGGGGCACAAACTGTGCACAAAAAGCATGCCGATTTTTGTTATTCGCGCACCGGAATCGCTCGTATTGGCAATGAAGATAAGCTCTATCTAGGTGGCGCTCGGGGATTCACTTCCAACGGAACTAGGCCAGATCGCGTCCGTGTTGTACCTTGCAGATATTCAGTGTATCTAGCAGCACGACTGTACGGTAAATTTG
Organism: Candidatus Angelobacter sp.; assembly: GCA_035939855.1. Taxonomy (GTDB): domain Bacteria; phylum Acidobacteriota; class Terriglobia; order Terriglobales; family Acidobacteriaceae; genus Angelobacter. Next base: position 15,244 of record DASZFK010000398.1, on the reverse strand, counting down.
AAAATTTTGGACCATTGGGTTTTCATAGCGTCAATGAAAAACAAGAGTCAAAAGATTCCGACAGTGATCGACAGTTTTGGGTGCCCTTGCACAAAATTTTTTCTGGCGATGAGTGTATTCAAGGGATAAAGAGCTTAGATCTCCGATTCAGAACCAACCATCGTAACGAAAAACTACACCGCTTACAACTGTATTTGATCGAACACCATATTCCGACAGACCACCACGGTCCGGAAATCAACAGTGTTCCTTTTATCATTCCTGAGAGTCAGCTAGCATTAATCGAAGAGTCATCGATTGGTTCTCTCGCAGTTATTCCGATGGTGCATGAATTAGTCGAGGAGGCGTGGTCAAACAATGTAAGAATCGGTTTTGATGTACCGCCGGACGGTGGCTGGAGTAGCGCATTCCGAATACCGTCCCGCGAGAGTGGAGGCCGACCAGCTCCAGAGTTGATCTATGTCCGTCAGAAAATACTTGCAAATGGTACTCTTCAGGACCTTAATGGCATTTCGGAAGTCGCGAAGTTCGTGAATTTTGGTGGATATAAAGCGCAGCTCTACATCGATCATACGGGGGATGGTTGGATCCAAGCGGAGTGTGATCAATTGAGTCCACTTGTTCCCCAACGTTCAGCGGCCTACTCAGTGCTGGCTGCCCCTGATCCCTATCCCGGAGTCAAACAGCAAGATCTGTTCGAATGGTGGCAAAACATCGCGCCGCCAGATGTACGAACTATTTTATTTCCTCAAGATGCTGGATCTAATCCGCCTCGACCGCTATCGGACACCCGAGTAACGGCAAATATCACATACCGCCGACCAACAACTGTTTTAGCTAGTACTCCGATATTTGATAGTAGCGACGACACCTATACAGCGATTGTTGCAGGTTTGAATGCGGGACAAGATGCGCAAACCAGGATTGATATTCTCGATGATGAAAGAGTTTCCCCACTGCCCGATGGTGCCGCTGGTCTATTTGCACCCGGCTGGGATGTTAGTATCGATTTTCATGAAGACGAAAAATCCAGACAAGGCGTAATACATCTGGCAGCGTATGGAGGCGGAAGCCCGTTTTTAGAAGACGTTCGACTCTGTGCAGCGGAGGGGGCGTTTTGGCCGGCGGCGGCACCCGACACGGCGCGCATCTACGAACCTCTTGTATTTAAGACTGTCACGCCTATTCCCGAGTCCAAGCTTGGCTGGGATGGCATGGCCGCTCCAACGCTGAATCTTAAACACCTTAGAGCGGAATTTAACCAGCTCGACTATTCTGATTATGTACTTGCGGCCATGGGACAGCGTAAGCGCTTCGATTTTACCAAGTTAAATGGTGTTACAGCAGCTGAATATGAAACATGGAGCCTTCTTATGGCGCGTGTGTATGAGGTTCTTAATTTTATTTCCGACGAAGATCGGATTAAATGGCCTGTTGCTTATTTTGACTTGGCTGACCCGCAAGACAAAGATCTATTGAATGCGCAGCTGGAAACTAAAATAGAGCTAGTTGCTCCTTATCGATTCGTACTAATTCGCCCGTTATGCCAAGCAAAAAACGCGTCACGGGTCCAAGTAACATTTGAACGGTTTGTAATTGCATTTGCAAACCAGCGCCACGTTCTATTCAAAGATAGCCAACGTCGAAACTGGTTGGCACGTGTCTTTTGATTACGATGTGGCTGTCGTTGGCGGAGGGCCTTCTGGCTGTGCCGCGGCGATTAAATGCGCAATGAGCGGATTGCGTACTGTGCTCTTTGAACAGCAGGAATTTCCTCAGCAGCGTCCCGGCGAGGCATTGCATCCAGGGGTGGAAGTTATCTTCCGCCAACTGCAGGTAATTGACGAGATATTTAGAGCTGGTTTTTTTCGCTACTCAGGGATTAGAGTGACTTGGGGTTCAGAAACGCAATTCGAACCATTTGGAAGTAGTCAAACTGAACAATGGTTGGGATTCAGCGCGTGGCGTCCTGATTTAGATAGGATTCTGCTAAATCGTGCAGTTTGTGCAGGAGTTAGGGTGCTCCAGCCTTGCGCGGCATTTGAGCCAATCACTGTTCACTCAAGAGTTTCAGGTGTTAAGTCTTCTGCCGGCACGATCCATGCCCGCTTTGTGATCGATGGGACCGGCTCTCGGCATTGGTTGGCTCGCTGTCTTTACCTCCCCATCCGCCGCCATAGCCCACGTCTCGTGGCCACCTATGGCTATTGTGCGGGTGAAATACCAGGCTTTGGGCTTGAACCTTTGCTTCATGGTGATGCTTCTGGCTGGATGTGGATAGCTCAAGTGCGACCACTCCTATATTCGTGGATCCGTTTAAACTTCCATCAAGTGAATCTTGTCCCTCCCAAAATCTGCGAACGCCTGCAACCGAGATCAAAGACGAAAGGTGCCGACGTGACTTGGAGATTGCTCGATGCTTGCGCTGGAGATGGCTATTATGTTATTGGTGATGCGGAATCAGTACTAGATCCTGCAGCATCCAACGGAGTGCTCAAAGCTCTCATGTCTGGTATTTATACAGCTGATCTTATTGAGAAAACTCTAACTGGCAAAATTCAAGAGAAAGCTGCAGCCGCTGCCTATCGCTCCTGGAGTAGACGCCGCTTCGTACTAAAAGCAAAGCAATTGCTTGAGTCATACACAAAGCTTCAATCGGCATCATCATTGGAGTCTCTTCACAGTACATGAACACCTTGACGATATATGGATCCACTGCGTCGCTGGACGGGCAACAATCTCAAATTCGCTCGCTGTATGATTTCCATCACACAAATGTCGCCCCATTAGTATGAATACGCCTATCTATATGGGTTGTGAAACAATGCGAAGTAAGCGCTGATTATATAATGTTCGCAAAGTCAGTTGTGCCAGATCCAGCTTCTTTAACTTCCCAGATATAGGGCAGTATTTTGCAAATTTGCCCAGAATATCGCCAATGGTGATGGGTTCTCTGCAAAGCCGTAAAAACTCTGCCACCAACGACGATATCTCGAGTACTTCAATACGTTCCTCGGATACGAGCCTGGTTGCCACAGATATGGGACGCCATAGAGTATCATTAGGTGGGGAGCCCATTTGCAAAAATTTAATTGCTTGATTAACGTCAGAATCGAGATGAAGTACGTGCACAAATCTGTCGAGTTCGATGTGCATATCACCGTTCAGGATAACTGGTCGCTTTGTTAGTGACTTTTGTTCGCTCCGATCTAAGATGATATCTATAAGGGCTTTCTCAAACTCTAAGAGGATCGTTTCAAAGATCCCACGAGAGTTTTGAGGGCGCTGCTTCAAGAACTCAACGAAGTGCCGATCAAATTGCCATGTTGTATAATAGTGTCGCATTTCAAGCCCACTAGTATTTGAGAGAAGCCTTCTGCTCCAAGTATGCCAATCGTCATATAAACTTAAAAGATCGCCACAGCGATCAAACCAAGCTACAAGCAACCAACGGAAACGATTTATGGTTCTAAGAAAAAACTCCCGTAGCTCAAGGATATAACGGCGTTCCAGCGCCGGAGTGGGAACAGCATAGAAATTAGGAAATATATCGGGAAAGTCGGCAATTAAATGTGTGTCACATACATCTTGAGACCAGCCCGGATGTGAGACTGCATTGAAGAGATCTTCCAAGATTAGTTTATCGCGGTAGCGAGAATGGACCGGTGTACCGGCTAAGGGAGATAAAATGTGCAGATGTGGTTCAACCTGAGGACTTCGCATCGACCTTGCAATGAAGTTGAGCGTGGCGCACACATCTGATCTCTCCTCTTCTGCAAATCCTGTAATGCACGAAACCGTAGTGGTCATTTTGCACCGCGCTGTTGCCGTGATATGGCATTCAGCTTGATCCAGATCAAGATGTTTGTCGATTACGTTCTGAATTCGCGGCGATCCTGATTCAATCCCAAAAAAAATGGATACACAGCCGGCCCGAGCCATTAACTCAATCAGCTCTTGATCGATACAGTCCGTTCGCGCGCTACATCCCCATCGATACTGGCGACCGGATGCAAGGATAGCCTCACAAAAGGACACTACTCGGCGACGGTCGACTGTAAACATATCATGAACTAAATCAAAAAAATCGGGAGAATATCGATGCGCAAGATCATCCATCATTCGAATGACTGCAGAGGGGCTTTTTAATCGAAATTTCCTACGAAAAAAATCATTCGTAGAGCAAAATGAGCAGCTAAAAGGGCAACCGCGGCCAATTTCAATCGGAAGGCTCTTTAGCTGGTGTATGTTAGGATGTAGATGATAAGCAGGGGAGGGCATGGTATCTAGATCGGCGATGACCGGTGGATCGGGAGCTCGGCAAACCTCAGCTCCGCGACGGTAGGTCAATCCGGGAATACCTTCAATGTCTGCACCCGATTGAAACCGACGAACAAATTCTGGCAGGCTGTGATCGGCCTCACCTCGAAACACATAATCGATAAAAGGGAAACTACGTAACGTTTCGCGATCGACGGCTGACGCTTGAGGCCCTCCCAAGACCACGATAGCATCTTTGCGCAGCTTTTTTAAATGCTGGGCTGCTCTGATTGTAGTGGGATATCCGCTGCAAATGCTGCTGAATCCAAACAAATCTACGTGCATTCCATCCAGTTGTTCCGCAATGAAAGTGCTAAATGGAGTACCACGATCAAGTTCACCGGAGCGCACAAAATCAAAAGCCCAAAGATCCAAATCAACTACGTCAACCTTGATTCCAATGGCATCCAGTTGTCCAGCAAGTGTAATAACGCCCAATGGGATATTTGGTGAAATATTGTAAATTTCATCACAATCGAGCTTCCAGCGATCTTCGGATGGAGTAGCTGTCGGTGCACTAATTAGACAAACATGCATGAATTACCTGTCCAAAGGTGGTTTTGTCGGAGTGTGCTTTATATCGTCAACATTTACTACATTTCCCTTCAAGTGGGTGTTCAAAGCTGTCTTAAAAACTAAAAGTTGATCATTGACGAACTTTTCTTCGTCTTCTGAGAGAGGTCTTTGTGTATCGATTTGCACTCCAAGGATTCTTCCGGTTTCCACGTAATGATTTCCTCCTGATTCATGATGTCTTTAATACGAAATCTATTTGGTTCGCTCGCTCCGCATCCATACTGAGCCAGTGGTTTCTGCTAAATTTGCAAAAATTTGATTACGATTGATGGCGTACCCCCTGACTGGTTGCGAAATGTGGTCTGCCGATCTGCGAGTGTCATGGAAGTGCTGTACAGGCCAGACGGGATGCGCAGCATTCCGCTGGAGGTCAACAAGACGAACTCTCCAGATGCAAGGGTAGCCATCTCTGCTGGCGTAAAAATAAATCCATTTTCCGTTGTGAGACCAATGTGGTTTATCTGCCCAACCGGATCCGCTTGCCAAATGTAATAATAAATTTGGTTGAGACATCGAGGCAACATAAATCTGCCGCTCCTGTCCTGGCTTGCGAGCCGAAAAAGCCATCCACTTTTCGTCCGGCGACCATTCTGCTTCTTCGAGTAAGAAACCTGGCTCGGTAAGCATAGGTGTCACGACTCCCGATCGAATGTCTACGGTTTGGATTGTGTCGTTTGCTGTTGTGAGCAATAGTGCTCCATTTCGGGACCAGGAATCAACCACACCGCAGTTTGAGCACACTTTGTGACTAATCCTGGTTTCTGGGCTCACAAGATGGACTGAATCGGTCCCGTTTTCTCGTATATTGAATGCAATGGATAGTCCGTCAGGCGCAATCATGGGATTGTATTTCGATTCGTGGGTTTGAGTTACCATGATTTCTTTTTCTGATGAGAGATCTTTAAGCCAAACTTCACGGTGGCCCGTTTCCGAGGAAGTCCTAGTGTAGGCTAACCACTTTCCGTCTCTAGAAATCGACGGAAATGCGTCAAAGTCAGCAGAGTTGGTAATGCGATACATTGCATTCTCGGAGCCGTCGGATGGAAATGCCCAGATCCTCAAATTATTCTGCCGTTGGGCAAAAACCATATTGCCGTTGTCGGCAACCCAAGGCGTGGTTTCAACAGCAGAGCCCACAGTCAGACGATGTGCAGACCCTACTTTGAAATTATTAATATTGAAAGATGCCCGCCAGATATTCAAATTTGCTTTTTTAGCGGCTGCGAAAACGAGGAATTCCCCATTCCAATATGCCGCATCGGGATGCACTTCTAGTCCTTGACTTTTAAAACGCGCCATGGCGCCAGTGTTTCGGGCCTGCTCCCTTGTTATCGAGACAATCCACCAATCCGCATTCTCATCAGGCGGACGCTGCGGCTCGTTCGAACCTTGGAAAAGAATATGCCTTGAATCTGGTGCCCATATTGGATATCGAGCATCAGCCAATTCAGAAGCCAGTTGCTGCGGTTCACCTCCTTGACTAGGAATAATATGAAGCTTCCCCGATGGCATTCGATTATGTCCATGCTCGCCGGTCCAATATGAAATAAACTTTCCATCTGGTGAAAATCGAGGATTATAAGCATTGCGTGCAAGCAGTCGCTCCTCACCACCGAAAGTGGGAACGAGATAAATTCCCCCGCCGTCGCGTTCAGAGCGAAAGGCAACCCAATGTCCATCGGGAGAGAATGCTGGAGACCAGTCATCATGTGGATCCTTTGTCAAACGTACGCTCGAACCGTCCGGGACCTGCTTAATCCATATGTCGAGATTGCCTGGCTGGCCTTGGTCGGATGCGTAAGCAAGCAGTGTGCCGTCAGGCGAGAGAGCGGGGTCTTTGCTGAAAGCATTCTCTGCGGTGAGTCGGAGCAATTCTGGATCTGATTCAACAACCCTATTGACATGCAACCACATCCATGTTCCGACAGTGGTTGCCAACACAGTAACAAGCGCTGCAAACCTAAGTATCGCAGTAGTTGGAAACAACCTGCGTTTTCTAGAATGAATGACCCCTTCGAGAGCTGATGCCATCGCACCCGCAGAACGAAATCGACGTGCAGACGAAGGTTGAATTGCACGATCTACGACGGCGACTAGATCAGAAGGAACACCTGGGCTTAAATCTTCTAGATGTTGCCGTTGCCGCAACTTGTGCAGTTTTTGAAACTCCGAGTAACTGTTCCCTTCGAGAGGAAATTTGCCAGAAACCAAATAAAAGAGCAGCACTCCCATGGCATATATGTCGGTCCTCGTTGACGCGGGATCCCCATGAAATAGCTCTGGAGCCATATAAGGTAACGTGCCTGCAAGGTCTGCGGCATGTAACCGATGTGAATCAATTTCCTCACCGAGACCAAAATCCACCAGTACAACGCGACCGTCCTGCTGGCGAATGGCATTTGTAGACTTAATGTCGCGATGTACTAATCCGCTGGAATGTGCCACAGCCAACCCGCGGCAAAGATCCCTGGCAATTAAGGCAGCATGAACCGGATCGAGTTTTCCAATGCGAAGAACAAATTGCTCAAGTGTGACCCCACGAATGAGTTCCATGGAAAGAGCAGCTTCATCACCTAGTTCATCACAAGCGAAAACACCCACAAGGTTAGGATGTCTTGGTAGCCGAGCTAGCAATTTAGCTTCTCTTATTGCGTCGAACCCAGCAAGGATTTTAATCGCTACCTCTCGATCCAAAGCGTCGCGAGCATGATAGACATTGCCGAAGGAACCGCGTCCAAGTTTTGAGATTATCTGGAATTTCCCCCAGCGCTCACCTGCATTAAGTTCGCGCGTTGCTGTTCCCCGTGGGTTTTTTGAGGAAACAGTGCTCGATCTTTGCCGCCAACGGGCACTAATCCGAGCAATGGTATCAAGCAGCGATTGCATTGACCTCTTGCTGAGGAAGATATCATAATTCCTTAGCCATTCAAGGATTCTCAATCACTCTTTTGTGCCAAGTGCTTTCCGTCGACGACTGGGTCAGTCCAAAATCAACAGAAAAGCGGCCTTGCTCCCGGAATCGCGTTTTCGTTTTTGGGTTCGCCGCACACGGGTGTGCCGAAAATGTGTCATTCGATATGATACGGTGTGCGCCCAAAATGCGCTTTTTTGATACCGTAAGTAGTGCTTCCGTGCGGGCTTATTTAAGAGTAAACTGCTGATTCTAAAGACGGAACTCCTTACAGTCAGTGTCGCAAGATTACTGATTAGAAATATTAGAAATATTAAAAATTAGAAATTCTCTGATTCTTTCCTCGCATTTTCCAATACAGATAGAATGGCACCCCTAGCAAGACAATGAGCGTACCCATTCCAGTCTCCCGGGTTTTTTGCACAACGGCGATGACCGCCCATAAGCTACCCAGCGCCACATACAGTCCCGGAAGCCAGGGGTATCCCGTGCAGCGATAGGGGCGCGGAGCATCCGGCATCTTGCGGCGCAGGACAAAAAGCGCAGCTACGGTCAGGACATAGCTAAGCACCATCATGAACATCACATAAGTGAAGAGCGCATCATAGCCTCCGCTGAGCGCCAGGGCCGACGCCCACACTCCCTGTAACACCAGACTGAAAACCGGCGTGCGCCAGCGCGGGCTTACCCGGGCAAAAGCGGAAAAAAAGATCCCATCCTCCGCCATCGCGTAATAGACACGCGCCCCGGTCATGATACCCGTGGCCATTGCGCCGAAACAGGAGACGGCAATCATCAGGGCGAGCCAGCGGGCCACGCCTCCAGAAAACAGGGAAACAGCGGCGGTTTGCGCGACGGTTTCATCAGAAGCAATCTTGGCCATGGGAAGCGCATAGAGATAAACAGCATTGATCGCCAGGTAAACGATTCCGACGATCGTGATTCCCAGGATCAGAGAGCGGGGAAGCGTCGTTTGTGGGTTTTTGATCTCTCCTGCGACCCAGGTAATGTAGACCCAGCCATCATAAGCCCAGAACACTGCGATCAAGGCCACTCCCATCCCGGTAAGGAGCGACGGAGTATTGGTGGACGAGGGAAGCGCCCCTGAGTAATGGCTCCAGGACCCTTTCCCCAACGCCAGGCCAAGTACTACGAATATTCCGACAGCAGCAAACTTTGCCCAGGTAGCAATATTCTGCAGGACTGCGCCCCGTCGTACACCATAAATATTGACGAGAGTTTGAAAAGCAATCGCCGCTACTGCAACCAGGTGCCCGCGCGTGAGTGTGAAGTGGCTCAAGGTCCAGACTGCCTGACCAGCGTCCAGCGCGGGAAACACCTTGCCGATATATAGCGCGAAGCCTGCTCCCAAAGCCGCAATGGTCCCGCCCACGCTCACGGTAAAGATCATCCAGCCATAGAGAAACGCTACAAATTCGCCATAAGCTTCGCGCAGGTATACGTACTGTCCCCCGGCTTCGGGAAACATGGCGCCCATCTCGGCAAAGGCGAAGCAGGCCAGCAGGGTAATCACTCCGCCGATGGCCCATATAGAAAGGAATAACAATGGAGAGCGCGTGTTCGCGGCAATCTCTTTGGCAGTCAGAAAAATACCGGAGCCGATAATGCCGCTCGCCAGCAACAGAACGGAATCCAGCAGGGAAAGCTCGCGAACGAGTTTGGTGTCTTTGGGCAAGAGATCGTCGCAGCCATGATAACGGAGTTTTGTGGGGTATGTCCTAGTTCGCCATTCCTGGATCCTTCCTGTCACAACAAAACACTAGCCATAACTCATGCAGATTGCCAAAATCGCCGTAATTGCCAAAATTGCCAAAATTGAAAAGCAATGACTTTGATTCATTCCTACCTGGGCGGCCTAACGTGAGAACTCAAAGGCAAAGCTCTGGCGATCAATGGCATGAAGGAGCACGTTCATCTCCTGGTGAGTTTGCCGCCCACGATTTCGATCTCGGATGCGCTACGTTTTATCAAAGCCAATTCTTGCAGTTGGGTGCATGAGAAGTGGCCGCGGCGGTCGGCTTTTGCCTGGCAACTCTGGTACGGGGCATTCAGTGTGAGCACGTCCAATGTGCCGGAAGTGGCGGAATACATTCGCAATCAAGAAGAACACCATCGCAAGTTCAACGATCAAGAGGAATTTCTGGCGCTGCTCCGCAAACATGGAGTCGAGTATGATGAGCGCTATGTTTGGGATTAAAAGCCTTTATGTCGCCCGCTGCGCGGGCTTAGCGCGAAGGCGCTCCCGCGACTTGGTACGCCCCTATTGTTTATCTCCTGCTTAAAAATGTAGAAACTCCAGATTCGCGCTGGCGCGCGAATAGACCCTCAGGATGACGATGCCCATGAATTTCTCAAGCTAAGCTTTTTGGCGGCGCTCCGTTCAGGATGACAGGGTGAAGGGGAGTCGCGGAATAGAGAGGCATTTTTCTAAAGTAAGTGACATTAGGCTTTAGCCCCAATACGGTTCACTTAAGAAACAGGAGAACCTTATAAGTTATCTCTGAGATGAGATAAAGCTTGTGCCGCCCCTCCGGGGCTTATCTCTGTTTCTTCTTCTTTTCCCAGCGCTTACGCGCTGGGCTAACTTCTTTCGCGCCTCCGGCGCTGGTATGTCGAAGATCCCATTCATGTTCGCTCCTTAAGTGAACAGTATTGGCTTTAGCCCCTGCACATACGTTCTTCGCGAAGATCCTGTCAACAACAGAACACAAGGTCCTTCCGATCTATTTGCGCTGGCGCGCGAATAGACCCTCAGGATGACGATTCGTCTTGTTAGCTTTCATTTCGAGACCTTAAAACTTTTGTCCGCCGCAGCAGGTCATATACGGTCAGGGCAGCTTTGTCGTCCTCTTCGGGCAGCAGCCCTGGATGCAGCATTCCTTCAAAGTCGGCAGTCCCCACGTTGAGCGCGATGAATCCGCTGTTCGCAAAGGTGGAGATTACCTGGGAGGTCGCATCTTTCAATACGACAACCGCGGCTCCCTGGTTAAATAAAATGCTTTCCAGACGATGGGCGACCTCCAGTCGTCCACGAAGATCGACCGCGGCGCCGATGTGCCCATAGCGGGCCAAGCGGTCGGCTGAAGTTACATGTCTTCCAGTTGCACTTTCTCGAGAAGATTGCTGATGCCGTGCGCGACCAGTCTTCTCGCCAAGGATCATCCCTGCGGCGACGGTCTCGTTGGTGGCGGGATCAATCAGAATCAAACTTCCGGTAATGGGGTTTTCCTGGTAGGAATCGAAATAAAGCGGACTGCTGGTTTCAATGTCCACGACGCCAATTTCATTGAGGTGCAGCGTGGTTGTCAGCTCGCGTTCAAAGGTGTTGATGTTCAAACGATTTCGAATTCCTGCCACTTCTGCGCGCACGGTGCGGGAACCATGTTTCAAAAGGTAGCTCTTGTCAGTCCGAAGAGGGAATTCATTGAACCATACCAGGGTAGCGGCAAACAGGCTGCTGATTTTCGGAGACTTGAGTTCGGCGGAGCAGATCAAGTCGCCCCGGCTGATATCAACCTCGTCTTCGAGGGTCAGGGAGACGGACATCGAAGGCCAGCCGATCTCCAAGTCTCCGTTGTATGAAACAACTTCAGCCACTCGCGTTCGTCGTCCTGACGGCAATACCAGGACCTCGTCGCCGGGGCGCACAATTCCAGAAGCGATTCTTCCTGCATAAGCACGATGGTCCTGGTGGGGGCGGATCACGCGCTGCACAGGCAAACGAAATGGCTGCTCCCAACGAGTGTCCGCGGTCTCTACTGTTTCCAGGTATTCAAGCAGAGAAGGCCCATGAAACCAGGGCATGTTAGCGCTGGGATCAACCACATTGTCTCCCGCGAGCGCACTGATGGGCACAAAGTACACGTTCTGCACTCTCAGCCCGGCCAGCATTTTCTGGAATTCCGACTTGATGTCCAGGAAAACCTGCTCGCTATAATCAACCAGGTCCATCTTGTTGATGGCCACAGCAAAGTATCGGATTCCCAGCAGCGACGTGACGTAAGCATGGCGTCGGGACTGCGGTTGAATGCCCTTTCTCGCATCGACCAGGATGATGGCCAAGTCGGCGCTGGATGCGCCTGTAACCATGTTCCGCGTGTACTGCTCGTGGCCGGGTGTATCGGCCAGAATGAACTTACGGCGGGACGTGCTGAAATAACGATAGGCGACGTCGATCGTGATTCCTTGCTCGCGCTCAGCGCGCAATCCATCGGTAAGCAGCGAGAGGTCGGGATGACCGCTCCCCCGGTTCAGAGAGGCGCGCGCGACTGCCTTGATCTGGTCTTCGTACACGTTGCGGGAATCGAACAGCAGTCGCCCAATGAGCGTCGATTTGCCGTCGTCAACGCTGCCGGCGGTAGTAAAGCGCAACAGGTCTTTGCTGTTTTCCTGCTCGATAAAACTGTCGATGTCAAAAGATGCTGCGGATATTGCGAGCGTAGCCATCAGAAGTAACCTGCCCTTTTCTTGAGTTCCATGGAGCCATCCTGATCGTGGTCGATCACGCGGTTCTCGCGTTCCGAACGGCGCAGGGAAATCAGCTCCTCAATAATTCTCGGTACGGTATCGGCCTCGGAGCGAATCGCTCCGGTGCACGGACTGCATCCCAACGATCTCATGCGGCAACGCACCAGTTGCGGTTGCTCGTTTGGGCCGAGCGGGATGAACGGCTGCTCCAGAGGAATCAACGATTCACCGCGCACCACCATCCAGCGCTCTTTTGCAAAATAGAGCGGCACAATGGGAATCTGCTCGACGTGGATGTAAAGCCAGACGTCCAACTCCGTCCAGTTCGATAATGGAAACACCCGGACGCTCTCTCCGGGACCAAGCTTGCCGTTGAGCAAAGTCCAAATTTCAGGCCGCTGGTTTTTGGGATCCCATTGGCCTTTGGCGTCACGGAAGGAATAAACCCTCTCTTTGGCCCGCGACCGCTCTTCATCCCGGCGCGCCCCGCCAAAGGCGGCGTCGAACCCGCCCTGCTGTAAAGCAGCCAAGAGCGACTCAGTCTTTAGAAGCTGGCAGCAGCGTTGAGTGCCAAGCCGAAATGGATTGGCCCCATCCGCCAGCGCTTCTTCATTTTTGTGAACGATCAAGCGCGCGCCAATTTCTTTGGTAAAGCTATCGCGGAACGAGATCATCTCGCGGAACTTGTATCCGGTATCCACGTGCAGCAGCGGGAAGGGAATTGGCCCGGGGTAAAAGGCCTTCTGGGCCAGGCGCAGCATCACCGACGAATCTTTGCCGATAGAGTAAAGCATTACCGGGTGCTGAAACTCGGAGACTGCTTCACGGAGAATCTCAATGCTCTCCGCCTCAAGCATCTCCAGGTGTCCCAGCCGGGCCGGATTTTTAGTCTCAAGCATTTTCGTTTCAAATCCTTATGCGCAAAATAAAAAACCCACTCACACGATCTGGTGAGTGGGTTTCAGGCTTAATTAGAAAATGATTGCGTTCTTAACCAGCCGGACAACAACTCGCCAGACATACCTCGGCCGGACAACAACACATACCGGTTTGGCGAATTGCCTTCACGCTATGAATATGACAGAGAGAGACAGGACTGTCAAGATTTAATCGGGTGATCACTTCGGCTTTCACCTCAGTGCAGGCTGCGCGTGATCGGGAGATCGGGTGATCGGTTTTGGAACAGTCATTGATTTCAAGCACCTTATCGTTGCAGTTAGTGGAGAGCATTCAGCCCGCGAACATCTTGGGCTAAAGAGATAATGCATCGTGGGCATGGTTAGTGTTGAAAACCCATTCAGCCACACATTCGCTCCGCTCAGTGCAGGCTCCACACGCGAATGAACACGAACTTACTCAATTACTAACTTACCCAATTACCCAATCTCTAGACCTTGGCTGCGGTTTGCTTTGAAAGCCAATCGAGAAATAATTGTTCAAACGACTTGTCTTTGGCCCGCAGCAGGTGGCGGACAGTGTGGCCGGTGGCCAGATGGCAGGTTTCTTCGGCAATGTTTTTTGCATGATCTCCGGCGCGCTCCAGGGCATTGGCCATCGAAAGCACGTGCAAACTCTCTTGTCCTTTCAGGCCGTCGGAGTTTTCGGTATGGCGTACCAGCAAGAGGTTGCGCAGGCGGTCGATCTCGCCATCCGTGCGAATCACATTCAAGGCTTGATCGACGTTGCGATCGGTGAAAGCCTTTGAGACCTGTTCCAGCATGTTTTCAAGGAAGCAAGCCATCTTGGTGAGTTGGCTCACATCCTCCATATCGATGCGGTTTCTTACGATAGCCGCTCGCTCCGCAAAGCTAACGATCAGGTCCCCAATGCGCTCCAGATCAAACATCAGCTTCATGCAGGCAAGCAGTTCGCGCGCCTGGTCGGGCGTGACCTGAGTGATGACCGGCGCAAGCCGTTGGTCAAGTTCGCGGTCAAGTTCGTCCAGCTTTTCTTCACAGGCCCTTACCATCCTGAGGGCTTCAGGAGAACCGTTGATCAAGCCGTCAATGGCGTTCGAAGCCGCTTTCTTGGCTTGCGAGCAAGCTTCCAACGTGAGTTCAACCAGGTCGGCGCTTTCGGAATGGTCCATGAGAAGAGAACCTAGGGCGGCGTTCATATTACCTTTGCCGGCAGCGGAACCGGGCTTTTAAGTGTACTGTTGAGCATAGTGCACCAGCGGAAGTTAAAGAGAGATGAATATTGCGTAAAAATCCACAAAAATGTTTGGAGAGAGAATTGCCTGATTGACTTAGACTGACCAAGACGCGGAGGACGTTGATTATGTCGATTACCACTAGACGGAGAGAACCCGTGTCCATGAAACACCCGCCCCATCCAGGCGTTGTCGTGTTGCAGGAGTGCATTGAGCCTTTAGGCTTGACCATCACGCAGGCAGCGGAAGCCCTCGGCGTGACACGCAACACCCTTTCGGAACTGGTAAATGGCAAGCGCGGCATATCTCCCGAAATGGCCGTGAGACTATCCAAGGTTTTCGGCGGCAGTGATGAAGGCTGGCTTGTGCAGCAGGCGCAATACGATCTCGCGCAGGTTCGCCGCGATCAGCTAAAACTCAAGCGCCTTGAAATCGCCTAGAGCCTGTTCATAAATGGTTGGAGTAATGAAATCAACATTAAAAACCTTTATGTCGCCCGCTGCGCGGGCTTTGGGTTTGCTTAAACAGTGCACCCACAGCTTGCGCTGTGGGCTACGTGTATGATCGCCCGCTACGCGGGCTTAGCGCGAAGGCGCTCCCACGACTTGCTACGCCCCTGTTGTTTATCTCCTGCTTAAATAAGGTAGAAACTCCAGGGGCGAAAGCCAATACTGTTCACTTAAGAACCATCCTGGTTAAGAAGTAACCACAGGGTCCCTCCCGCCTACCCGCGCTAACGCGCGAGTAGGCACTCGGGATGACGGTTTGTTTTCTTAAGAGCTTCTTTAAGGGCTACG